>JAAFJU010000335.1 GCA_013298165.1 Synechococcales cyanobacterium bin31.maxbin.ball.101
CCACCTGCTCAAACAACAATCGCACCTGCACCCGCAGCGCACTCACAATGGTGCTGACCTCTCGCCCAATCCGTTGAAGATGCCGATCGAGCCGTTCAAAGGGATCCACCAGATTTGTGGCATAGACCAATTGACCTTGATCTAAATACAGCGACCAGACCGTAGCCTCACTCGTCACCTGTAAGCGACCGCTGGTCTGACGGCTACTCATCTGAGCTAACAAACTAAGGGGATGAATCCGTTGAAAAGGGCGATAGCCGAGGGTTGGCATTGTGTTCATTCCAGGCTTCTCTCAAAGTAAATGCAGCGATTCACATAATTAGTAGTTCTGGAGCCTCTTCTTAAATCGGAGTCTCCTAGAGCACCCATAGAATAACGTGACAGCGGTACCTGACTTTGGTATCCGAAGTCACAAATCTTCAGGGAAATTCACAGACTAACCCTTAAAACAATTCACCAGAAGTCAGACAACGATCGAATGCGATCGTTAATCTCTCCTTCAGCATGAACCTTCAGAAGAATCATTAAGCACATTCAAAAAGAAGACTCCTCGAAGGCATTGAGATCGCGAACCTCTCTCTAAAGACAGATTTTACGCTCTCATCAAGCATATCTTCTCTTGACTCGATCGCTCAACTTAGCTCAGGCTTAACTAAGCAATGCAAAGCTTCCAGCATTTAAGTGTTTTAAATTAAAATCAGCTTAGGGGCTGCCGTGCATAAAAGCAAGATCAGAGTCTTCTATTCCGCAAGATAAGTCAAGTCAATCTATTTTTCGTGTAGACAATATAAAGATGCATTCATACCGTATCTAAAGTGACATCCTAACTGGTGAATTCTGCGTATTCACAATGGGCGTCATCAGGAATATTCGTTTATAAAGAGTTATTTTAATAAACTCATAATCACGCCATCATTTCGGTCTAAAGCAACACCGAAATAGGGTCTAATCAGGACGCTGATCACGCAGCGGCTTTCTCAGTATTCAGTATTTACGATCGACATTTGAGCAGCTTTTAATACTTCAATCCTTCAATTCCAATCCATTACACGGAGCTTATTGCGCATTCAAGGGCGATCGGTTGGGCTTTTTTAGCAAAGATTTCTCATCAATTTGTTCTAAATTTTCCGTAATTTTCTGACAATTGACCTGAAATTACCCTAAAAACTAGCTCGATATTGCACCGAGATTGTCAGAGACTCAAGACTTTCAACAATCGACGAATCTTCGTTCGCTGAGGACGACGGAGCGCTTCGGGAATGACCAACTCAAAAATCAAGGTCGGTTCGCCTGCCATCCGATCGACCCGATCGATCGATCGAACCTGGGCCAGCAAACTCTGGGGTTCACTACCATGCCAAGGCTGCACCAACAAGCCTAAAATGGGCAAGCTGTCCTGCAACAGGGGCACATCCAAAAAGGGATCATCCCGCAACTCTAAACGAATCTCCTGCGAGGAGAGTTCCACCAACGTACCGTCATAGACACAATCACCCCACACTTCCCAGGACAACTGCACAGGCGCATTCACCTGTTGACGCAGCGTCATCCCCAACTGCGGCTGAAACTCTTGGAAGACCCGCCGTAAACTACTGCCAATAAATCGTAAAGAGCGAATTGGATTATCGATCGTCTCCCGAGACTGGGAATACCATTCATCCACATCCGAAAACAGCAGCACCGATAGATCATCTTTCTGAGTTTGATTCAAATTCAGAAACTCCAACGCCACTTGAGTTTTCAATTCTGGAGTAGCGATCGCCCGAATAATCCGCGCCTCCACCAGCACCTTCGCACCATAGTCCCCCGTCACCTCCAATCGCACCTCATCCGCAATATTGGGCCATTCCTCCAAAAGCAACAGCGCCCCACTTTCGCTAATATTTTCCGTCTGCCCAAACAAGCTCAAACTGTCACTATGCAACACCACAGGCATCTTCCGGGGCAAACGGTGACAGCTCCGCAACTGCGGCTGCTCAAACGCAACCAAACAAGCCGCCAGCACCAGCATCAAATTAAAAACACACCACAGCGCATTAATCAAAACCGCCTGAGTATCCGGCGGACTCAAAATCAACCAAAACGGCATCGCCGCCAACGAAGCCGCCGTCAACACCCCCAAAATCAACAGATACCGCACCGCCTCAAAATCAAAACTGCGTTTCGTCACCGTCAGCCCTTTATCGGTGACATTAAACGTCCCCAAATTCGGATTCACCAAGGCTAATAGCGTGACTAATCCCGCCTGAAACGACATCACAAACTCATAGATCTCATTCCAAAACGAAAAGCGCACATGCTTATAGGGAATGTGATTGGTTTGCATGGACAGCAAAATATGGGGCAATGCATAGAACAGGGTTTCAAA
>JAAFJU010000024.1 GCA_013298165.1 Synechococcales cyanobacterium bin31.maxbin.ball.101
TATGACAACCTTGACCAAAGTTCCCAATGACGCCAATCAGGGCGACGATCGTAAAAAGCCGGAATGGCGAAAATATTTCAGCTTTAGCCAGGATCACAAAGTCATTGGGATTCAATACCTTGTTACGTCGTTTTTCTTCTATCTGATTGGCGGCGGCCTAGCGGCGGCAGTCCGGACAGAGCTAGCGACCCCAGCGTCGGACTTCGTCAGTCCGGAGCTATATAACAGCCTCTTTACGCTCCACGGTACGGTGATGATCTTCCTGTGGATCGTGCCCTCTACGGCGGGGTTTATTAATTACCTGGTGCCCTTGATGATCGGGGCGCGAGATATGGCCTTCCCTCGGTTGAATGCTGTGGCCTTTTGGATGTTGCCACCGTCGGGACTGTTGCTGATGAGCAGCTTTTTCGTCGGACCTGCTTCATCCGGCTGGACTTCCTATCCGCCGCTTAGCACCATGGGTCCGGTGGCGGGTGAGTTGATTTGGATTCTCAGCGTTTTGCTGTTGGGAACCTCGTCGATTTTGGGGGCAATTAATTTTATCGTCACCATTTGGAAGATGCGGGTGCCGCAGATGGGCTGGAATGATATGCCACTCTTCTGCTGGGCATCCCTCGCAACGGGTATTTTGGCCTTGGTCTCGACTCCGGTTTTGGCGGGCGCATTGATTTTGCTCTCATTTGACTTGGTCGTAGGAACCTCGTTCTTTAATCCCACGGGCGGTGGGGATCCGATCGTCTACCAGCATATGTTCTGGTTCTATTCCCACCCGGCGGTCTATATCATGATCTTGCCTGTGTTCGGGATGATTTCAGATATTATTCCGGTGCATTCACGCAAACCAATCTTTGGCTATCGGGCGATCGCTTACTCCAGTATTGCCATTTGCTTCTTGGGTTTGATTGTCTGGGCACACCACATGTTCACCAGCGGCACACCTCCCTGGTTACGTCTGTTCTTCATGTTCGCCACGATGGTGATTGCGGTGCCGACGGGGATTAAGGTCTTCAGTTGGATTGCGACGATGTGGGGTGGGAAGATTCAGTTTAATAGCGCAATGCTCTTTGCGATAGGTTTCGTATCCATGTTTGTGGTCGGTGGGATTAGCGGCGTCATGATGGCGGCTGTTCCTTTTGACATTCATGTGCATGATACGTACTTTGTAGTAGCCCATTTCCACTATGTATTGTTCGGTGGGAGCGTCTTCGGGTTGTATGCCGGGATGTATCACTGGTTCCCGAAAATTACAGGTCGAATGCTGAATGAGAAACTCGGTAAGATTCACTTCGCGCTGAATTTCATTGGGTTTAACCTGACGTTCTTGCCAATGCACAAGCTGGGTCTGGATGGCATGAACCGTCGGATTGCGGAATACGATCCGAAGTATGCAGCGATTAATTTGCTCTGCTCGATCGGCACGCTATTGTTGGCGGTTTCGACGGTGCCGTTCTTGATCAATGCGGTTCGCAGTTGGTTCTGGGGCGAGAAGGCCGTGGCGAATCCTTGGAATGGCTTGACGTTGGAATGGACGGTGAGTTCGCCTCCTCCTGAAGAGAATTTCTACGTCGATCCGATTCCAGCTTGCCACCCGTACGCCTACGGTAAGCGTCCAGCCTCAATGATGGCTCCGACCAATTCACCACCGCCTGCTTCGGCGACTTCGTAGGAGTTGTTTAGATGGCCTTTTCGTTGATTTCACAGACCCGATCCCCCTAAATCCCCCTTTTTAAGGGGGACTATGAAAAGAGTTCTTGTTCCCCCTTTTTAAGGGGGTTAGGGGGATCGAGACTACGACAAAGACGATCGGTTTTCTCAGCACCGCTTTTAAATGCCCTTTTATTTCTGAATCCATCATGACAACCACCACACCCGCTCAAGTTTCTCAAGTTAAAGTCCATCTGGATAAGCATGGTCATCCCCATCCGGATCACCGGATTTTGGGACTTTATATGTTCTTGATCGCAGAGGGCATGATTTTCGTCGGTCTCTTTGTGGCTTACTTCACCTTCCGAGCGGTTGCGCCAGGGATGCAGGGAGAATTGCCTAAGCTCGAACTGATGCTGCCGGGGATTAACACGATCATCTTGGTCAGCAGTAGCTTCGTGATGAACCGAGGTCAAGCGGCGATTCAGAAAAATGATGTGAAAGGGCTGCGGTTCTGGTTTGGATTAACCGCGTTGATGGGTGCGGTGTTCTTGGCGGGACAGATGTATGAGTACTTCCATTTGGAATTTGGACTGAAATCTAGTCTATTTGCTAGTACCTTTTATGTACTAACTGGATTCCACGGATTGCATGTGTGCTTTGGATTGATTTTGACTTTGGCGGTGCTTTGGCGATCGTTTAAGCCTGGTCACTACAGCGATCATGAACATTTCGGCGTTGAAGCAGCAGAAATCTATTGGCACTTTGTCGATGTGATTTGGATTGTGCTGTTTCTCATCTTGTACTTGCTGTAAGTCTTCCTTTAGACTCTGGCGAACCGCCCCCCAACCCCCAATTCTGAAGGAGCCGGATTTTTCTAGCTCCTCCAGAATTGGGGGTTTTCATGTAAAAAATCCGGTCAAATGTGTGCTGTTTTTTGTCCTTGTGGTAAATTGTCGATATTTGTGATCGTAGTCCCTGTTTTGTCTGCTCTAGCCCGCCGCACTCTACCAGCCCCTCGCCATGAATTTACCGTTTATTCTGAACGTCCTAATCAGCGTTGTCTTTATCTATTTGATCTTGAGTCTTCTCGCTTCTGAAATTCAAGAACTCATCACAACCTTGCTGCAATGGCGGGCAAAACATCTTAAGGACTCGATCGAAAGCCTGCTCTCGGGCGGAAGTTCCCAGGAGTCGCGCAAAGTGAAGGCGTTGATGAATAGCATTTATAACGATCCTCTGATTAAAAATATCAATCAAGAAGCCCATGGACTGGTAGCAACGGGGTTCCGATCGTTAACCCGCATCATCTTCCCCGGCAATCGCAAAGGCGCATTCGGCTCTAATCAATCCACGGGTCCGTCTTATATCGAGCCTGAAACCTTCTCCACAGTGATACTTGACTGCATGGGCGTCAATCACCTCACGGATAAACTCGTTGAAATTCGTCTCGAAAAATTTGCGCGACGGATTATCGGTGATGTCGTCATCGTGGGCGATCGCATCGAGGCCACCCCCAATCCAACCGTCAATACAGATACTCCCAGCACAACTGCCGGGGATATCTGGAGTCGAGCCATGGGTCTTGGAATTGATCTGGGCAGCGACGATCGGTTTTATCACCTAGTCGAAAGCTTTGAAAGCATTCAAAGCGACTACCGCAACCGCCTTGCAAAACTCTCCACCAGCATCGAGCGCATGGGGGAGAGTCTCGACTATTTTCTATCGTCCTATCCTGAGAATAGCGACGATCGGGTCCGCACCTTTGTCGATCGGGTCAAGCGCGATAAGCTCAGCCTCTTCGGACAAAACAATGAACGGGCTTGGATTACCGGGGGACTAGAACCGACGGTTTCAGATATTGCGTCGCTGGTGGACAAGGGCAGCACCTTGCACCGTGAAGTCAAGTCGCGATACGACAATCTTCGCTCGGATGGGGAAATGCTCCAAGCCCGCATCCTCAGCCGAAAAGCCACCTATCTGCAGCAATGCTCCGGACTCACAGCAGACTCGCTTGCCAAACATCAGCCCAGTGAAGAAGAAGAGCAAACCTGTCTGGGTTCTGCGCTCAATGAATTGACTCCGGAAGAGTTTCGGATTTATCAAGACTATCAAATCTATCAACGAGTCGATCGGACATTAGACCATCTACCAAAATCTCTCAAAGAAAGCCTCGGAATCTTAGCCCGACGCGCTCAAAGCAAAACCAATGAAGCAGGAAGCACGGTTCAGCATTTTCAAACGGAGGTTTCGACTTGGTTCGATCGATCCATGGGTCGCACTTCTGGCGTTTACAAACGCAATGCAAAAGGGGTTGCGCTAATCATTGGATTAGTAATTGCTATGTTTACCAACTCTGATACCTTTCATATTTTCAGTCGTGTATCGAGTGATGATAGTTTGCGTAAGGTCATTACCGATCGGGCTAGCCAGATTGTTCCCGCTAATGAACCTGGCGGTAGCAATGTCATTCGTCGTGATCTCAATAATCTTAAAGAGCAAACTCAAGAAGTTCTCTCGGACATTCCCCTTCCCATTACCTGGAACCCCCGCAACTTGAGTCAGCAGCTTGATTGCCCCTATGAGCCAAAGACGGATGATCTCAAAGCAGGTCAAGATAAGATTTATAGCTTGCTGACTGAGGACCAATGGAATGATCTATATCGCGCTTGTCTCGGGGTTCAAAGCATTCCTGAAAATACACCGCTTCCGATGCAAATTGTACAGATGATCGGGGCCAAACCCTTGGGATTCCTGCGGATGCTGTCGGGTTGGTGGATTAGTGGAGTGGCGATCGCCATGGGTGCGCCATTTTGGTTCGATTTATTGGGTAAAATAGTCAATGTCCGCAACGCAGGCACTAAACCCAAAAGCTAAATCCCTATGACCGAACCCCAACTCCCTCAAGATTTACTCCAACGTGAGCAAGACTTCCATGATCAATGGGCCAGCACGATCGATGTCGATGGCATTCGCGTGCTGGACTATTTTGAAGCCTGCACGGCACCGGAAAATCGCTTTATTCTCAAGCATTTGGGGGATGTGCGGGGAAAATATCTGCTCGACTTGGGCTGTGGTGCAGGGGAAAACAGCGTCTATTTTTCCAAGCTAGGAGCGCGGTGCGTCGCATCAGACTACTCTCCCGGCATGGTGGAAGTGGCGCTGAAACTGGCGGAGAAAAACGGAGTGGTCGTAGAAGGTCAAGTCGTCAATGCCATGGCGATCGACTATCCAGACAATACCTTCGACATTGTCTATGCGGCGAATCTACTGCACCATATTCCTGACCCTAGCGTAACAATTCGGGAGATGCATCGTGTGCTGAAACCCGGTGGCAAGATGTGTTTCTGGGATCCGTTGCGCCATAATCCTGTGATCAATGTCTACCGCAAAATGGCGATGGAGGTGCGGACTGAAGATGAAATGCCCTTGCACATCAATCTTGTCAAAGAGGTTCAACGGCAGTTTTCATCGACGAAGTTTGATACTTTTTGGCTGGCAACCTTATGGATCTTTTTACAGTTTTATCTGATTGAAAAGGTCAATCCCAACAAAGAACGTTATTGGAAAAAGATCATTCTGGAACAGGATCGATTACATCCAATGTATCGCCGACTAGAATCGATCGATCGCGCTCTAAAACACATTCCTGGAATGCGACGCCTCGCCTGGAACCTTGCCGTAGTCGCAACAAAATAGCAGCATTCAAGGCCCCCAGAATTGGGGGTTTGGGGGCTTAAGGCGATGTTAGAACCCTAGACCAAAAGACTCGGTGACTGACCTGCACTTTTCAATACAATCTCGATATCACTCTCGGTCAATGCAAAAATGGCCGATCGGAGTCCAGAGGTCTCCTGCCCTAATGCAAAATTGACAAATTCAAATCGGACGAGTTTAGCCTGCGTTTTGCCCAGGGGAATGGCTCCTGCGGCCAGCAGGTTTTTTACCGTTTTGGCCGATCGATCGGATGAGTTTGTCCATTCAGACTGCGATCGATTCGTACAACCCCAATCGATCGGATCGTCTATGGCAAAGGGAATGCCGTAGAGCGGCAGCGATTTGCTGAATTCTTGGGTGAGGTCAGTCACACGCTGCAACGTGTCTTCTAGTGGCACGAGATAGCTCCACAGCGTCCCATCGTGGCATTGCTCAATGCGATCGTAGATATCCTGAATATATCGTTGTGGTGTCACGTCACCCGATCGATAACGACGGAGCAATGCGTTGATGCCGGGGCTTGGAATCATATTGCCGTAATTTTGAGAGTATAAAGGAGAAACCCTCCGACATTGTACAGGAATTTTCAAGATTGGCAGGTGGGGAATTAACCGATCGCCGTTAACCGATCGCTTTCGTGAGTTCATCCAAATGCGTTACACAGAAATCCGCATGTTCCGGCCAAGCAAAGACCCCATTCACATCCAAATGCACGGTCGCTGTCCCAGCGTTGCGTCCCGACAGCAAGTCAAACACATAATCCCCGACCATGACGGCTCGATCGGGTTTTGAATTCCATTTTTTTAATAGATGATGAATGCCATCCGGGCTAGGTTTTGGCGTACAGCAATCACGACTTAGAATGACATTGGATTCAAAAAATACATCAAGTCCACAGGCGGCTAAGGTCCGATCGGCGACGGGTTTTGCATTGCGGGTGAGGATGGCGAGGCGTTTGTTTTGCGATCGGAGTTTTGAGAGTAATTCAATGGCTCCGGGTTGGGCTTTGGAATGTTGAGCAATGTCGAGTTCGATTTGTTCGAGTTTTTTCCGACATTGAGCGGCTTCGTCGTCGGGCATTTCCGCGATGCCTTCTAGAATGTTTTTGTTATCTGGAATGCCAAGTTCTCGACAAATAGCCGCAAAGTCATGGGCTTCGATCGTCAAGGTCCCATCCATATCAAAAATCCAGCAATCGCGATTTGAAAAATCCATGACTCAATTCCATGCTTCAGTATTCCAATTCGGAATCATAGCACCCGATCGTTTCAGAATTCAGCAGTCTCGTTTTGCTATAATGACACCAAGCGTTTTCTCAAGAGGTATCCCACCATGACCCAGGAAGAACTCTACACCTTAATCGATCGCGATCGATTGGTGACAAAGTGGGGAGAGATGGGGCAAAATGCAGTAAGTTTGTAACAGTACGCCGATCGATATCATGCCCAAGAAAATCCGAGAACTCAAGCAGATCGCGACTAAGGCGGGCTATGTCTTACAAAAGAAACGCGGCAAGGGAAGCCATAGTTACTGGGTCCATCCGCTAATCCCATCCATGCCATTAACGATTCCAGGAAAAGATGGTGATGACGCCCCAAAATATCTGGAAATGCAGATTGCGAAAGCCTTAGAAACACTCGATAAACTGGAGGGCAACTCAAATGACTAATCTGAGATATACCATGATCATTCAATGGTCAGAGGAGGACCAGCTTTATCTGGTTCACTATCCCGACTTCCCTTGGCAGCACTTTATCACCCACGGCAGAACCTACCAAGAAGCGGCAGACAATGGACAAGAGGCACTTGAAGGATTAATTGCTGTTCTTAAAGACCAAAATCAGCCGATCCCTCAGCCCTCGATCGTACCCATCCTCCAAACCGCCTAAGTCTCTCATCAGATCGCTAATTTGGAATACGATCGCCCACCCAGTCCAACGATCGGTCCATCAGTCTTGGCAACGGCGATTCTCATGGGAGGCTTAGGGTGAAGCAATCGGTTTTGTGAAACGGGCGAGCTTTTTCTCTGCTAGAATTGAAGGAGTTGAGAGGAATGGAGACAACGATATGGAGCGATCGGAAATACTGACCATCATAGAAGAAGTGAAACTAGGTGGTTATACAATGCTTGACTTGTCTCGTAATGACATCAAGGAACTTCCTGAAGCAATCGGAGAACTCACTCATCTCACATCCCTGAACCTCAATCATAATCAACTGACGGAATTACCTGAATCGATCGGACAATTAACTAACTTGGACTCTCTCCACCTCAGATATAACCAACTGACGGCATTGCCGAACTGGATTGGTCAATTAACTAAATTGGTATATCTTGACCTTGCGCGAAACCAATTCGTCACATTACCAGAATCAATCGGATATCTAGCAGATCTCATATCACTTCGGGTTGAGTATAACCGACTTCGAATGCTGCCAGAATCAATTGGCATGTTAAAGAATCTCAGGAATCTAATGGCATTTAACAATCAAATTGAATATCTGCCAGAATCAATCGGTGATTTCACGAAAATTAATACAATAACATTCGGAGATAATAATCTTCATGAGTTGCCGGAATCCATCGGTAAACTCAGTAGCCTTGTCAATCTTGTTTTGTCCAATAATAAGATTAATCAATTACCAAAATCGATCGGGGCGTTAAAAAATCTGACCCAACTCCGCCTCAATTGCAACAGATTAACAGAACTACCAGAGTCGATCGATCAATTAAGTCGCTTGGAAGATCTAGAGGTTCGGGGCAACCTATTTGCAGGGGATATTCCTCATAAGACGATCGACCAAGGTGGATTCGCCATTCGCGCTTATTATCGCCAACGTGCAGAAAAGCAAATGAGTGATCTTCACAAAGCTGACCAGGAATAGAAGGCATCACCAAACCCATAAGGACGCGCCGAAGTCATCTAAGCAAACAACCAAAGAGAATTTCTAAAATAACATATAGTCATCGCGCAACCTTACGATCGATCACTTCACGTACGGTTTTATAGGCTTCGTTGAAGGTTCGGAAGGACTCTTGGGAAATGCCTTCGCTGACGAGTTCGACGGCGACCTGTTGGAAGATGCCATCAATTTTGGACAGGGCATCTTGAGGTGACATGGCTGCAATTTGGCAGGCGTTCATTACATCAATCACCTGTTCAATGTAATTGTCTGCAATGTCTTTACGTCGGCGTTCCATCCAGTTTTTCAGTTCCCACATCCAGGAACAGAGCAATAGGCAAAGGGTCAAAATCAAACCTAGGTATTCCGCATTTTTTTGGAAGAAGTTGGGTTCATCACGATCGTAGTAGGACTGCGCACCTGCATGGACAGGAATCCCTGTGCCACCTGTTGTATCGGGGCGTCGGAGGCTGGATACCAAGGGCGCGGCATTGCTGACTTCTTTTGGGATCAGCGCTTGGATCTCGCGACGGTTTTCGTTGAGGGTTTGGGTGAGTTGCTTGATGATCTCTGGATCAATGCGATCGTCTGCCAGTAAGAGTCGCTGCACTGAAATAGTGGAAAGATCCTCCGATGGAACCACCGGATCATTTCCCTTGTAGGAGCCTTTGGGAATCTTGGCGGATTCAAAGGCGGGATGCTTTAGGCGCATGGCTTCCGCTTGTTCGATCGGAATTAAGCGGGCATTGTGGTTTTTGATGAGATCCGCAATTTGCGTATTGCCGATCGCCCGGACGCGGAAGGTAGCATCCACTTGTTTTTGTTGGAATGCAATCTCCGTGGACTTATCATCATCCCCAACAAAAATAAAATCCTTCTCCGTTAATCCAAAATGCTCGGCAATTTGTTTAAATGAGTCGTACTGTCCACCTTTTTGGGGGAGACCAATGCGTTTGCCTTTGAGGTCGGTGAAGGTTTTAAAGGGAGATGCGCCTTGGACGACGAGTTGGAAATTGTCGGAATAGACGATCGCTACGGTGCGGGCATTGTTCGCGGCTGGGACATCGGCTTGGGCCATGGCAAGGGCGACTTCGTGTTTCTCTAGCTTTTCTAGATTTTCAGTGGTGCCTTTGGTTTCCTGGACTTCGATTTGGAGACGGGGGGATTGTTTTTCCACGACTTTTTCAATCGCCTTGGCCAAAATATAACTCTCCCCCGTCTTGCTGCCTGCGGCTAGGACCAGGCGATGCGATCGGTTGCGGCCCCAAAGCTCAGCCGCAGACCAGCCGATGGCACCTACACTCAAAGTCAGCAATCCAATGCTGATAGCCTTTGTGCCCAGGTCAAGGGTTTTAAAAATCTGCAAAAATCCAGGTTTAGCGTGTGGTTTTGCCATAAAGTTGAGGCGGGTGATCCGATTCGATCGAGGTTTCATTCACTGTAGCGAACTGAGATTAAGGACCGCTTAAGCTTCGTTTTAGCCTTTCAAAGGAGGGATTATCCCGGTATGATGAGCTTGTGGTTTGTTTAGAGATTGTATGATGACGCCCAGCTATTCCACCTTTGAATCCCTGCAACGCCTACGGGTCAGCGATGGCACGATCGCTCCTGTCCTGTCCAATGTGACAAAACGGGTGTTGGTCTTGGTCTGGTCGCAGTTGGGGGATTTTGATAGTGTGGAATATGCGATTTGGTTGAAACGGGAAGCCGAATGGATTGCCCAACAGAATTTAGATATTCGGGCGATCGGGATTGGAAATTTGGAATCGGGCAAAACGTTCTGCGAGTACACCGGGTTTCCAGAAGCGAATTTATTTTTGGATCCCACGGCTGAGATTCATCGGGAATTAGGGTTGTATCCGGGGCTGACGGTCAAGGTTCCCGGCGTTTCGGAAACGGGAAATGCATGGGTCAATTTATTTCTCATGTGTGCAGGAATTGGTAGTCCTGGAACGCTAAAAGAAGTGTTTCGGGGATATCTGGGCGATCGCAGCGCTCCTCAACTGATTGCACCGGATGAAATCGTTCAAGCCACGCCTTTGCCTGCGATTAAGGGATCATTTTTCGATCGGGCAGGCGGTAGCGGCTTCCAACGGCCCTTCGAGTTAGCCACCGTACGTCTCAAGAACATGACCGAAGTGCTTGGCAAATGGAAAACCTACGTCCCCGATGCCAAATATATGACCCAACGAGGCGGGACGTTTTTGTTTGAGATGGATCGGAGTTTAAGCTATGAACATCGCGATCGGGGCATTCTCGGCTTTGCTGAAAACATGAGTCGTCCGTTATCATTTTTGGAGCGGGTGGACGATCGGGATTGTTAGCGCTGGAATAAATTCCGCGCTCTTAGGGCGAAGTCCGTTGAAACGGACTGAAGAACCCTCAATGACTCTTCTAGTCTACGTCGAGTAGACTTCGCACTCTAGAGCGCCGACTTTTAGTCCGGCGTGGATGAATGCAACAAACGAAAAAATGTGTCAGTCAATCAACAGATGGAATGACACATGACTGAACTAAAGCTCATTTCAAAACAAGATGGCTCCTTGCAAACCCTGATTGAAGGGGTGATTGCGGATGCGTTGCGATCGACGGAAACGGGGATTGCACGGACGGAAGCGCGATTGCGATCGTTTGAGCAACAGTATCAACTTTCGACGGCTGAGTTTCTAGAACGGTACGGCAATGATGAGTTTCAAGAGACGCTAGAACTGGATGAATGGATTGGTGAATCCCGAATGCTGAAGTGGCTTCAGGAGAAGGTTGAACAGTTGAGAGGCGTTGAATCTATCTGAAGTCGGTTCCCCGTTAGATATGTGATTGGGAAAGGCATATTAATTGAGAATCTTGAAATAGGCTGAGTGAGTAGGGAAGAAAATGAATCGAATTTCTACGTTAACCGCAGAACAAGACGCCTTAATCGAAACCTACAAAACAAAGTGGTACTTGAAATCGCTTTCATCAACACCGATCGACAAACAAAAGGCAATCAAAGCGATTGAGGCAGTCTATGAGCATATCTCTAAGGTAGAAGGATTTGACGTGTATTTCTTTGATAGTCCCTATGGAGTCGCCAATTTAAGTTTTCTCGATCGACTTTATCCTAATGAAAATTGGCAAAATCCTCGAAAGCTTAATAATCTCATTAGACGAGTCAGAACTGATCTATTTAGACAGTGCTACATGGGCAGCAGCCTTTTTGAACATATCACTGTTCCTCTACTTGAGGACGTCGGGCAACAACTTGAGATTGAACTTTGGAACAAGATTAGCGAAAGAATGCACTTCTGGTCTCCCATGTCAGTCATTTTAGAAGGACTACAAGATAGTGAAAAAAAATCACCGATTTGGCAATCCGCGAAAGCAAGTCAAAGAGATACGCTGAATGGATTATGGGGGGTCTTAGCCGCAGGACTCTCTAGTCCTGATAGGATTTGTTGGACCTGCTCTACACTAGATTATTGTATTAATGAGCTAAATTGCTCCGTTCCCGAAGACCTTTGGGATGTTCTAACAACGTTTGTTGAGAATTGTGGTTGGACATTTTTATTTCAAGATTTTTGCTTTGCTTGCGATCGACCTCGCACCCTATTACTAGACGAAAATAATAAGCCCCATTCGGAGCAGGAAGCGGCAGTTCAATTTTCAGATGGGTTTGCAGTATTTGCCAATCATGGAGAGTTTATCACTCATGTCTAGGGACGTAGACGATCGCCCCTCATCCTAAATCTGTCCGTAAGGCGATCGCTCGCTCATCTTCCGTCATCTCAAACGGAGGCTCATTCCGCTCTTCATAGTCATAGATCAACAAGCCCAGCAGCTTTAAATAATCCCGTTCATCTTTCCCGACCAATCCACCATCTAAAACGCGATTAACTTGCTGTTGCATCAATGCCAGATCGTCATCACAAGCGATCGGACGAGGGGGAAACGCCAACATCAGTTCGAGATACCGATCGCCACTCATTGGTCCAATTCTCCTACGTCAGCCCCCCCTCGCAAGATAAACTCCGCCCACACCCCAAACGGGACCCAAATCTGATGCAAATCCCGCTGAGCGATCGCCAGAGACTCCCCTAACACCTGAGTCCGATAGCGAAACAGAAACGCAGACACGCGCATATTCGCCGCACAGTGAACAAACACCTTCGTCTCCCCCGTCTGCCCCATCACCCGACAAAACTCCTGATAGTCCGCTTCCGTCGGGTTCTTAAAATCAACGGGAATGTGAACGTAGCTCAGACCCAAACCCGTCACCACCGATCGCTCATCCGGAAGCGCATTTTCCACCCCATGAGGTGCCAGATTAATCACCGATCGAAACCCCGCCCGTTCGATCGCCGCAAACTGTTTTTCGTTGGGCTGTCCAGCGGTGGCAAGGATATCGGACAGGGGAAGATAATTGAAGATAGACGCTAGCGAACTCGATCGCCATCTCTCCGGCAACCCACGCGCCAATTGTGTTTGGAGAAACCCGATCGAAGATTTCACCGTACTCAGCCACGGAGCGATACCCTTCGGAGTCATGACCCAATCCTTCATTGAATTGTAAGATTTCATTATAGGAGCGCATTCTTCATGATGATCGCCCCAGATGAATGCTCAATCAGTGGAATACTGAAGTCGTCCACGGTCATTTCTAGAGCGAGATTGTTCAGTTCGATCGGTAAACGCTTAGAATGGAGACCATCCAGGAGGTAAGGTATGACGATTCAAGAACTCCAAACCCAACTGCTATCCCTCACCCCGATCGAAAAAACAACGCTCATCCAATTCCTTTCCCATAGCCTAGAAAGCCCTTGGCAAGGCATTTGTCGAACGCCGGGAGTCATGGGTGGTGAGGCTTGCATTAGAGATACCCGTATTCCTGTTTGGCTTCTGGTTAGCTATTCTCGTTTGGGTCTTAGTGAAGCGAAGCTACTCGATAACTATCCAACACTGACTGCCATGGATCTAGTCAACGCTTGGAGCTATGCTAGCGCCCATGGTGAGGAGATCGATCGGGCGATCGCGAGACAAGAAGAGGACTAGAGGATGGCAAAACTGTATGCTGATGAGCAATTCCCAAGAGATGTCACCTTGGGTTTGCGAGCATTAGGCTATGACGTTTTGACGGTTCAGGAAGCAGGAAAAGCCAATCAAAAGATTCCAGATGATCAGGTTTTGAGATTTGCAACGGATTGCAATCGAGCAGTGCTGACGCTCAATCGTTCTGATTTTATCCAACTCCATCGACAGGATTCTAATCATGCAGGCATTATTGCTTGTACAGCAAACCCGGATTTCGATCGTCTAGCGACAAAGATTCATGAGGCTATTTCTACCCTAGACTCCTTACAGGATCAGCTTATTCGAATTTATCGCGACTCATAAA
The DNA here is from genome assembly GCA_013298165.1 of Synechococcales cyanobacterium bin31.maxbin.ball.101. Classification (GTDB taxonomy): domain Bacteria; phylum Cyanobacteriota; class Cyanobacteriia; order Leptolyngbyales; family Leptolyngbyaceae; genus JAAFJU01. Next base: position 13,637 of record JAAFJU010000024.1, read on the forward strand.
AGAGTTGAAGTTACCGATCGGCTCCTTCAATCGATCGAATCCAGTCTATCAAAACCGGGTTCACCATTTCTGGCGCTTCGTCTTGAGGACAATGGCCCAGACCGGGTAATTCCACAAACTTCGTCACGGCTGGATAGTTGGCAAACTCGCGACCCAGGGCGATCGGTTCCCAGGGATCTTCAGTGCCCCACAGGACGATCGCAGGGCATTGCAATTTAGGAAACAAGTCCTCCGGCAAAGGTCCTTGAGAATAAGCTGTAAAGGCCAAAAATACATCCGCCGCTTTGGGATCTTGAGCAGGTTCTAGAAGATAATCCACCAATTCATCGGTGACAGCTTCTGGCCGCTTGTACGCTTGCAATAATACTTTTTTAACCGTTTTTGCTTGGGCGATTTGTTGAAAGAACCAATAGCCGATCGGCTTATATTGCAATACATTCTGCAACAGCGGCGCAAACTGTTTATAAAATGGCTGAGTCGCACGTTTACGATCGTGCAGCAGTCGCAGTGAACAATTCAATAAGGCCACGCCCTGCACCCACTCAGACCCATCCACCGCCGCCTGCATCGCCGCAATACAACCGATCGAATTTCCCACTAAGAGCGCAGGGCCGCCCACCACCTCGCGACAAAAATCAAGAATTTGTTGTCCCCAGGTTTCAAAGGTATAGTCTGCTTCTGCTTGAGGAGTCGGCTTATCAGACTGACCAAAACCCAGTAGATCGATCGCATAGACCTGCGATTCCACCGCCAAATCCGGCATATTCTTACGCCAATGAAAGCTCCCCGCCCCAAAGCCATGGATCAAGATCACCGGAATCCCGCTGCTGCCCTGCTTCTGATACGCGATCGTAAAACTCTGACGATCGCTCATCTTCCAAGTCCAGCGGTGATGGACGATCGGGGTAGTCGGCAAAGGAGTGGCAGTCATGAGTTCCATTTAGGAGGAGAAATCAACTTTTTAATTGTAACAGATTGTAACAGATTCCGGGCAAACCGCCCCCCAGCCCCCAATTCTGGGGGAGCCGGAGTTTAGATAGGATTTTTAGTCATAGCGCAGCCGATCGATCGTCGCGGCCAATTCAAGACTGCGAACCCGCACCAGATCGCCCTGCGGCCTATCCGTTAAAGCGTCAAACTGCTCCCTACTCCAGGCTTCAAGCTGAAGCTGCAACGCATCACGAACATTGACGTGACGATCGAGTTGCGTCAAAATCGCGGCAATGGTTTTGAGTTGGCCGGATTCTTCAAACTGCTCAATCTGGGAGAGATCGATTTTGCAATAGCCAATGGAAAGCTCATCCGTTCCATCGACACGGATTTTACGCCGATCGCTGCGATCGATTTGGTCTAAAAATCCTGGTTTGAGAACCCGGAGATGGTCGTAGGTGAAGGCATCTGTGATTTCTAGAGTGCGATCGTTCTTGTAGGTCATCGCAATCTCTTTTGCGATCGTCGTCACATCACTCGCCTGAAACGAATCCATTGCAATCACCGTATCCGCCACATCCAAATAATCCCCACAGCCTCCCATAACTAGAATGGTCGAAATCCCGCGCTCGTCGTACAATTGGCGGACCCGATCGAGAAAGGGCGTAATGGGTTCCTTGGCTTTTGCAATTAATTGCTGCATTCGACGATCGCGAATCATAAAATTGGTCGCACAGGTATCCTCATCCAACAGCAACACCTCCGCCCCGGAAACAATGGCTTCTAAAATATTGGCCGCTTGGGAGGTACTGCCACTGGCATTATTGGTGGAAAACTGTTCAGTGGACCGATCGAAGGGCAAATGATTAATAAATGGGGATAGATCTAAATTCGTAATTGCACGGCCTTCTTCAGCCCGAATCCGAACAGCAGTAGAGTTTGTAACAATCCGATCGCGACCATCTCCTGGAACATGATCATAAATGCCCCGTTCAATGCTGTGAAGTAAGGTTGACTTTCCATGAAAACCACCCCCCACAATCAGCGTAATGCCCTTGGGAATGCCCATGCCTGTGACTTTTCCCGCGTGGGGACAGGTAAACTCGACCTCCAATGACGGAGGAGATTGGAACGGAATGGCTGATGTTTTGAGAGGCCGATCGTCTACGCCACTGTGACGCGGCAAAATCGATTGATTGGCAATAAAGGCAACGAGATTTCGATCGGCTAATTGTTTGCGTAGATAGTCCGAATCTTCAACGGTATTTAAATGCATTTGAATCGCCTTAGCATCCAAGTTTTGATAATTCAAAACCCGATCGACCAAGTCTGGCAAATCTTCGCAAAGCAATCCCACCGCCTCTCGGCCCGCAATCCGACGACCATAGGCTGGCAGCCCCACCAGAAACCTCAACTCCACCGCTTCAGCATTAATCCAAGCCGCCGATCGTTCCAGAACGGACTGACTGGTCGCCACAATGCTGATCCGACCGCTATTGCCACTGCCTCGCTTGGATTGCAGGCTTTGGGTTTGGTGATGAAATTCGCGAACTAGATAGTCTCGCAGGGCAATTTCACGCACTGGATTTGAAAATAAATCGGTTGGAAATTTTGCGATCGTATTTTTAACAACCACCCGACAATGACTGGGAGACGCAAAAGGATCGCCTTGAATCCGATCGAAAATTAAGGTAAACCGCTCAAACTCATGCGCCCCCCGGAGATCGTTATAGGCTTTGTAGCTGGCACCATCAAGACGTTGAAGTAGAGCGCGTAAAGGCAAAGACATGCTGGTTTTGTGGGGCTAGGTTTTGTGGGGCTAGGTTTTGTGCAAAAATAGGATACCAGTATTGTAAGAGATGGTGCGATCGATGATGGATTCAATGCAGGAAGCGGGTGATGACGCCGTTGTCAATGACTATATTAAACTCGACCAGTTTTTAAAAGTGGTGGGACTGGTGACGACGGGGGGTCAAGCCAAGGTGATGATTCAGGCAGGCAATATTCGCGTCAATGGCACGATCGAAACCCGGCGCGGCTGCAAACTCCGCAATGGCGATGTGGTAGAAGCCTTTGGGGAAGGATTTACGGTGGAACTGGTGGGCGATGATGCTTGGGCTTAAATAGAATTCACATAAATCCTGGCGAACCGCCCCCCAACCCCCAATTCTGGGGGAGCCGAACCGATCAAATCTTATGAATTCACCGATTTATTTAGATCACCATGCCACGACGCCGATCGCTCCTGAGGTTTTGGCGGCGATGATGCCGTTTTTGACCGAGCAGTTTGGGAATGCGGGGAGTCCTCATCAGTATGGCTGGGTGGCGGATGCGGCGATTAAAAGCGCTAGAGCAACGATCGCCCAGGCCATCAACGCCAGTCCCGAAGAAATCATTTTCACCAGTGGCGCAACAGAAGCAAATAATCTCGCGATTAAAGGCGTCGCCGAAGCCTATTTTAGCCAAGGGAAACATTTGGTGACGATCGCCACGGAACATAGTGCGGTGCTGGGTCCTTGTCGTTATTTGGAAAGTTTGGGATTTGAGGTGACGATCGTTCCAGTCAAACCCGATGGATTGGTCGATTTGAACGTTTTGGAACAGGCATTGAGATCGGACACCATTTTAGTATCGGTCATGGTGGCCAATAATGAAATCGGCGTTCTGCAACCCATTGCACGCATTGGAAAACTCTGCCACGATCGTCAAATCCTCTTCCATAGCGACGCCGCCCAAGCCCTGGGGTATGTGCCATTGGATGTTCAGGCCATGCAGATTGATCTGATGTCTTTAACTGCGCACAAAGTCTACGGACCGAAGGGCATTGGAGCCTTGTATGTGCGGCGGCGCAATCCCCGAGTGCAGCTTGCATCGCAGTTACAGGGCGGAGATCAAGAACGATCGCTCCGATCGGGAACCCTCAGCCCATTTCAAATTGTCGGATTTGCAAAAGCAGTGGAACTTGCAATCGCCGAACTCCCACAGGAATCAAAACGATTGGCAGAATTGCGCGATCAACTGTTAGCAGGACTATCCCAAAATTTAGGCCAAGACCGATTCGTCATCAATGGCAGTCTTAATCGCCGCCTTTCTAAAAACCTCAACATTAGCATTCCCAATATCGATGCTGCGGCCTTAACGTTAGCATTGGGCCAGTCGATCGCCATATCATCCGGCTCCGCCTGCACCAGCCAATCCCTCAAGCCGTCTCACGTGCTACAGGCGATCGGTCTTTCGCCGGAATTAGCGTTGGCCTCCATCCGATTTGGGTTAGGACGGGGAACGACGGCGGCGGACATTGAACGGACGATCGAAGTCGTTGTGGAAGCGGTAAGAGTCTTAGGGTGATGGGTCGAGGTTGGGTGAAGTCAGCCTAATCTGCTATAGTGCGAAGCTAATGGATTTATGTTAAATCGAGGAAAGACCGTATGATGAGCTGGGTCATGTTAGTGACAGTGTTAGCATTGATTGTCTTCTCTGTTGTCACCATTAATGTCGGTCGTGCCAGAGTCAAGTCGGGGATTCAAGCGCCCCAAATGTCTGGGGAACCCGCTTTTGAACGAGCGCTCAGAGTTCAACAAAATACTCTGGAACAATTAGTTCCCTTTTTACCTGCACTGTGGATTTTTGCGACGGTGGTGAGCTACACCTTTGCAACAGTGCTTGGGATGACCTGGGTCGTTGGACGCATCCTCTATGCTTGGGGCTACTATCAGGCCGCTGAGAAGCGCGGATTGGGGTTTGGCATCAGCTTTATGTCATCGGCGGTTTTAACTCTGGGATCGTTGGTGGGTGTGCTACTGCAAATTGCAAAGGGAGGCTAACGATCGGCCAACATATCAGCTCACGCGCCCTCCCATAGTCCTCCAAATCACTGACGATTCACTGACGATTCACTGACGATTCAATTATTTAACTGAAACGTTAATCGTCGTACTGTCTAATCCCGCAACACCGATCGCACTGAGAATGGGGCTGCTGGGATTGGACGGGTCAAGCAGGAAGGGCTTGTTGACGAGACGCACTTCTAAACGGTAGACTCCCGGTTTTTTAAAGGCTCCGATAATATTTTTAGAAAAAGTTTGGCAGGTGCCGCCATTGACGCGAAAGTCGCCAAACTGCAAGACTTTATTGGTATTAATGTTACGCACCGCTAGACGCATTCTGGCTCCTTGCGAATTGCCCTGGAACGCATAGCGAAAACTAACTTTCACCTCCTTTAATCGATCGATCTGTGCCGCACTGAGATTGGGAGAAATATTGGAGGCAATCACGCCAACGATCGGTTGATTGACCGTTGGAAGGGAGACCTGATAGGGCGATCGGGTCCCGAGGACACTGTAGGTATTGCTGAGACAAGAGTTGAAATAGATCTCGTTAATCCCAGGGATTCCAGGTTTAGTTTCTACTAATGTACTCTCACCGCCGTAGGCATAGTCTCTTGCACTTAGGGTAATCGGTGGACGGACCGGGAGTGTTTTACGAGCCGTTCCTACATCACTAAAGCCCTCAACCAAACTGCCAAACTGCTGCTGTGCCGCTGTCTCAGGAGCCGTAATCGATTGGCTGAGGGATTCTTCTAAGGCCGTGGTATCAGTGATGGCTTGGGCTGGGGCCATGGGCGCAGCCGCAACGATCGCCACGATCGCTGCAAGGGGAGCAAAACGCTGAGAAATATTCATAGGTTTCAAAAGTCTATGGTGAGGGGGCAAAGACTGCCGGGGGTGGCAAGTCCTGGTTTATACCTCCCCAACGATGGCCAATTTCAACGCCCACTGTCGTCCCTCGATCGACGGAGCCAACGCCATCTTAAGAATGAACTCCCCTGAGCCTAAATCTCCCTATTTAGACACAGCACAGAACCTATGACTGGGTTATCACGATTGGTCTGGGGATTATTCTGGGAATTATTCTGGGGATTGCTCTGCCATTTCCCTCACCAAACGGGGCATCACTCCGAGAAAAAACCACCACCACAATCCAATCCCCCCACTCACCGGAATTGTTACCCAAAGTCGATGCAAAAGGAGCCAACTTCCTGCAATAATTACAACCCCTGTTAGTACGATCGTCCAAGGTTGACACCAGAAGGGTTTATGACTCCACATATCCCCAGCGTCTGCTGTTGATGTTCCGGTCGGTTCCATACAGGTCTCTCTAGAAAGGGGTTTGAATCTTGATTTTAACTTAGGTCAATGCGAATTCACAGCAACCGATCGGGAATCCTAGTGATATTGCAAAATTTGCGAAATTTCCCCAATTCTGTACCACTCCGAATAGATCAAATTACAACATCAATTTACAACGTCAATGTGCATGTCCAATCCGATCGGCCTTCTTAAACTAATCAATGGATTCTGGGTCGGAGTGATCTTAATGAATTCAGGTCAGGCCGTGGCGCAGGCAATTAAGGCAGATAATACCCTGGGAACCAATGTTCAATCCCTGAATCCCCTAGACTTTAGCATCACAGGCGGCAAAACTTCGGGGGCGAATCTCTTTCATAGCTTCCAACAATTTTCTATCCCCAGCACGGGCCGTGCAACGTTTGATTTGTCAGGAACGACAGGGATCACCTCCGTCTTTAGCCGCGTCACTGGAAATACCAGTTCTAATCTCGATGGCATCCTGGCTGCGACTAATCATAGTGGTCGGATTAGTCTATTCCTGATGAATCCAAACGGCATTGTTTTTGGTCCCAATGCACGATTGAATATTAATGGGTCATTCCTTGCAACTACGGCGTCTAGTATTCAGTTTAGAGATGGTCTGCAATTTGAAGCCAGTGCTAGTCCCACCGTGCCTTTGTTGAGCGTCAATGTGCCGATCGGTCTACAGTTTGGCGCGACGCCAGGGCCGATCGTCAACCAAGCTCAATTGGAGGTTGCACCGGGATTGGGCACCTCCATTGGATTGATTGGGAGTGGAGTGACGGTGGACGGTGGACAATTGATTTCCTATGAAGGTCATGTCGAAGTGGGCAGCGTTGGAGCGGGAAGTTTTATCGGGTTGAGTCAAGGTAACGGGAACTATGACCCAATGACGGGAAGTTTTGTCAATTTAAATCGACTTAAAGCAAACTACGATCGCGTGACAGACTTTCAAGATATCAAACTCACCAATGCCGCTCTCCTCGATACCAGCGGCACAGGTCCCGGGTCCATGCAACTGCAGGGCCGCCAAATCACCATTGACGGCTATTCCCGCGTCCTATCCCAAACCTGGGGGGCAGGAGTGCGCGATGCAGCCATGATTTTGCGAGCCTCAGACCGCATTCTCATCAAAGATGCCGACGGCGATCGATCGCTCCAAACCATCGTAGGAACTCAAATTGCCCCAGAGTCAAAGGGCAATGCACCCACTATCATTGTCGAAACCCCTATTTTAGACATTCAAGGCGGCGCACAGATTCAGGCCAAGAACTTTGGTGCCGGACAGGGGAGTAATATCAATCTGCGGGTGGGGCAACTGCGGGCGATCGGAGAATCCGCCGATACCAGCTACATCAGCGGTATTGCCAACCGATCGGAACGGGGGGCAACGGGTCCTGCGGGAACGACGACGATCGAGGCACAGACCGTAACGCTGCAAGATGGCGCGCAAATTCGCACCTCAACCTTTGGCGGAGGACGAGGCGGAGACTTGTTTTTGACGGCGCAGACTCTCACTTTGTCAGGCCGATCGCAGGATCTCAGCGTCATCACAGGCATCACCGCGAGTTCTAAATCCAATTCCACGGCGAGAGGTGGAGATATTTATGTCGTGGTAGATCAACTCAAAATTTTAGATAGTTCTGGAATTCGGACCACCAGTGAAGGCAAAGGCGACTCTGGAGATATCTACATCACTGCCAACGATATTCTCATGGCCAGTCCACCCACCGCGCCCTATCGGGGCTGGAATGATATTAGTTACATTGGAGCCTCGACACGAGGAAATAAGCCCGGTGCGGGTAAAGGCGGAAATATTACGATCGTCACCCAAAACTTCAACCTGGAAGATGGCGCAAGTGTCCTGTCAGAAAGCTATGGGCCAGGGATTGGGGGCCACATTAACGTCACTGCCGATCGCATCACGGCCTCCGGATCATATGTGGACGGGGACCCCACCAGTCAAGATTTTTCTGGGTTTAATCCAGCGGGCTTTTCGACGGCAACCTATCGTTCTGGACAGGGGGGTGATATCCGTCTCAATGCTAAGCAGATTCAATTTTCTAAAGGAGCGGAAGCCCTTTCTGCGACCTTTGGATCGGGAAATGCAGGGAATATCTTTGTCTCATCAGAGATGATTGATCTCACAGGTCAATGGACAGATCCCAGAATCACAGAACCCTATCTTAATCTTAAATCTGGCTTCATTGCAGGATCGGGAGCTTCTGGAAATGCAGGCAATATTGAAATTTTAACCCAGACGCTTAATCTTTCAGATACCGCGATCATTTCGATCGGGAGCGATAAAACCGGAGATTCCGGAAATTTAACAATTAAGGCCGATCGGATCAATCTGAATACAGGCTCAATGATTGACTCAGACCTATTGTTTGGAAATCAGGGCAACATTAACCTCAGCGCTAAGGTCATTGAATTGAGACAGGGTAGCTCCATCACGACGAATTCTGGTTCTAATGCAACTGGTGGCAATATTAAGTTGAATTCAGATCTTTTGATTGGGTTGGAGAACAGTGATATTTCAGCCAATGCTTTTCAGGGACGTGGCGGGACGATCGATATTACGGCCTCCACGGTGTTGGGATTACGATATCGCGATCGACTCACCCCCGACAATGACATTACCGCTAGCTCTCAAATTGGACTCAATGGTACCGTTAGTCTCAATTCGCTGAACCTCGATCCAACCCGTGGCATCAATAGCTTACCGACCAATCTAGTGGATTCCTCCCTACAAATTAGCAACAGTTGTAACCCTCAAGCTCAATCCAGTCGATTTATTATTACTGGACAGGGGGGCGTTGCTGAAAATCCGATCGACCATATCGTTCGAATGAATCCCTGGGGCGATATTCGTCCCCCAAAGACCACTACAAGTTTGATCACTGAAAACAATCCCGTCAATCCAGGGGTTAAGACGCCATTGGTTGAAGCGACTGCGCTAAGAATGACTCAAAATACCAATGGTTTGCCCGAACTCGAACTCACGGGTCCTCAACCGAAAGCCTTATCGGGAGCCGTTGCCACCTGCGGCAGCGAAACCCGATCGCCCAAAATATAAACACAATCCACACTCCGATCGTCCCCCATCATCAATAAACTAAAGAGCCGATCGTTCAAATCCTCCCAAGTTTGGATCTCAGCACGATTGCGAAAATCCATAATTGGGGTCGATCGGCAATTCCACACGACAAAATCCGCTTCTTTCCCCGGTTCAAAATTACCAATAGCATGATCTAACGACAGCGATCGTGCCCCACCCAAGGTTAATAAAAACAGCATCTGCACCGCTGACAGCGTTTGGTTCTGCAATTGCGAAACCTTATAGGCTTCACTGGCGGTTTGCAACAGTGAAAAACTCGTGCCGCCACCAATATCGGTTGCAAGTCCCACGGCGATCGGTCTTTCAGGCGCTTTGGCTTCATGTAATTTAAACAGTCCGCTACCCAAAAATAAATTAGAGGTGGGACAAAACGCCAAGGTCGCCCCTGCTGATGCAAGCCTTGCAAATTCTGATTCACTCAAATGAATGCCATGGGCAAAGACTGAGCGATCGTGAACAAGACCAAATCGTTCATAGACGGCTAAATAATCCCGATCGTCCGGGAACAATTCTTTCACCCAAGCCAGTTCCCCGAGGTTTTCTGACAAATGCGTTTGTAAATACACCGAAGGAAATTCTGATTGTAATTGTTGGGTAATTTGCAATTGCTCCGGCGTACTGGTCGGTGCAAATCTTGGAGTCAAAGCATAGGACAACCGATCCCGATCGTGCCATTGTTCAATCAACGATCGGCTCTGACGATAGGCGGTTTCTGCGGTGTCCAGCAAATAGTCTGGCGCATTGCGATCCATCATGATCTTGCCAGCAATCAATCTCAGATTGCGTCGTTGTGCAGCTTGAAACAGCGCTTCTGTAGACTCAGGAAACACCGTCGTCCAGACCATGGCAGTCGTCGTGCCATTGCGAAGTAACTCATCTAAAAAGATCTCCGCCACCCCAGCCGCATACTCAAAATCCTGGAATTTCCGCTCTTCAGGAAACGTGTACAGTTCCAGCCATTCTAAAAGCTGCTTCCCATAGGAGGCCACGATCGCCGTCTGAGGAAAATGCACATGGGTATCAATCAATCCCGGCGTGATAATCCGATCGGGATAATGGGTAATTTTCAAACCGGGATAGCTTTCAATGAGTTGTTCGTAATTCCCACAGGCCAAGATTTTACCCGACTGAATCACCAACAACCCATCCAAAAACCACCGCACCGCCCGATAGTCTGAGATCAAAAACGGATCCTCTAGGCAATCAATCAAACAGCCTCGAATTCCAGTGAGTGACGAATCAGACGATCGGTTCATAGGATTAAGCACAGAAAAACTGCACTCATCTTAACTTAATACACCTTCAAGACACCCAAGTAAGCATCCCGAACGGCATCGGCTTCCGGATTAAACGGTTGCGGGGCGATCGCATTGGGCAGTGTAATCAGTCCCCCAAAGGTCACGGTCCCAAAAATCGCCACTTTACCATTTCGAGCCGCGATCGCATTAGGCACTCCACCCCCCTTCGGCAACGCTGCAAAACTCGTCCAACGCAGGCGCTGCTTGAAGTCTGGCGTCACCATCATGAACGTAAAATCATCTCCCGTATAGGGCGCGACGGGCTGTCCAGAAATCACGTTTTGATTGCGGCTTGCAATTTGGTACGCAGATAAACTGCTGATATAGACATTGCCTCTCCCATCCACATCAATGCCACAGTCCTTAGCCCGAATCGTATTGGCTTGATTGTTTTTAGTATCATTGCGCGGGATGGCATATTGGCCTGCTAGCACCTTACCCGTGGCAATATCAATCTTGGCAAAGTACACCATGTGGTTGGATTTTGAATTGTAGGTGTCGCTGAACATATCCAGCTTCACTCTCGTCTCCGTGCTCAAGTCTGCCCCATTCCAGCGGAAGACAGAGTTCCCACCTGCACTCTCACCCAGGACGATCGGTTCGCCCTTAGGACCGAGAACCACGCGATACATCCGACTATCGGCCATATCTTTACCTAAGGTCGCCGGATTAAAGTCCCAAGTCCGCCAAGACTCTTGCAGGGTATCTCGATTTAGAGCATAGAGAAAGGGAACTTGAACGGGAACACCTGCGTTTTTACGATTACTAAAGCCCGTGACATAAACGCGATTTGTAGCTTTATCAATTGCGACATCATTCACAAACGTCCGATCGATCTTCACCGAAGCCAAAGCTTGTCCATCGGGTGCAAAGGTTTGAACCACTCCAGCCCGCAAGACCACCACGCGCCAAGATCCATCGATCGCCACCCGCGTCTGTCCACCATCGGGCGATCCGTCTCCTACGGGCAGTCCAGTCAACGGTTTTTGCCACAGAACTTTCAGCGTTGCCGGATCAAGCATTGCAATTCCAAAGTCCCCACTCACCACCAATCGATTGCCACCGGGCGTAATGCTCATGTCATCAACACGATTACCCAGGGTGGTTTCGATCGTGACCTTCCCCTCATTGTTCAGCCGCATCACTTTTCCCGGCTGAGCTACAGCCGTCCCCGGTGCCAATTGGCGCACCTGCCCCATCGTTTGTAAATTTACGAAATTCCCGGCAACGATCGGCTCCCCGGTTGCACTAAACACAACACCCCTAGCTTGATCATCACCATTCCCGCCTAAGTATGTTCCCGTCGTCAATGTATGATTTGTTTCAGCGACGAAAGGGGCTTTAACTTGGGCGATCGTGGGCCGAGACAAGCCAAAACTCAATGCTGCAAGTGATAAAGAGATACTTAGCTGGGAGATGAATGAGATTAATTTCATAAGTAAATATACAGTTATGTTGAATCGTTTATGAACTCAGTATTACGTAGATTTCTTGATTTGGAAAGAGGTGGTCTACGTCTTTAGGTCAGTCAGTAATCAATCCAAGGAGGTAGGTTGCTGATATGTAAAGCTAACTTGATAAAGTTCTGATATGGCTTGCGTGTAATGACTTAGATTTTTTCGGTCAAGCGATGGAATTGGCAGCTAGTTGAGGAAAACTAACGAAAAACTGAGGCAAGATAGAAGAGCGCGGCTCAGTTTTATGGCGATACCATGACGTTTGAAATGGCTATTTCACCGATCCTTTCACCGATCCTTTCCTTGACCGTTGGAAGTTTATTTTTCTATCTTGGGATGAAGATTGGACGCATGATGTTGTTGAAAGGGGCAACGGCGAACGATTTATTTCGGGGTAAGGAGTGGATGGCGATCGGATTTATTGCCTTCTACCTATTGTTATTACTAGTCGCTGTCAACTTGCCGCAATACCAAAATTTTCCCCTGCAATGGCGAGTCTATGGAATGCAGGGCAGTTGGATTTTGATTCGGAGTTTATTTTTAGGGGCGATCGGCTGTGCGGTGATGATTGGCTGGCGGACGGCGCGGGTGCAATTGGGAATGATTGCAGTGGTGGGTGCGATCGGATTGTTTTGCTTTACCGCCGCAGAAGGCTATTTTCTATCGCCCATTTACAAAGACCTGAGCAATAATCTTCAACTCAATCGCATTTTTAAACAAACCTCCTCCAGTAGCTGTGCGCCTGCGGCTCTAGCCACGCTTCTACAGCGCTGGGGCTTAAAAAATGCCACGGAGTCCACTGTCGCCAAAGCCGCAGGGACGAGCCTGATGGGAACAACGATGCCTCAGGTGATTCAGGCAGCGCAGTCGTTTGGGTTAACGGGATTGGAACTCAAACCAACCTGGGAACAGATGCAGCGAATCAATCGACCGGGAATTTTAGCAGTGTGGCAAATCACGACAACTGGACGCAAACTGCCCCATGCGATCGCCCTCATGGCCCTCGACGAGAAGAATGCAGTCATTGCCGACCCAGCCACAGGTCGATATGATCTGATGAGTCGAGCAGAGTTTAAAACCATATGGCGCGATGAATATGTTCCGATTTTCCGATCGACTGAACTGGCCTTTTCTGAGCAGCAGGCGATCGACTATTTCACAAAGCTCAAGTACATCGGCAGCTTCAAAGAGCGCGTCAAAACCTTTCAAGCCGACATGGGGCTAAAGCAAACAGGCAGTCTTGATCCGCAAACAACGCTGATGCTGATGGGGAAATTTTTACAGGATTCTCCGACGTTAGACATTGCCACCTTCAATCGAGAAACCGAAAAATATATGAACTGTGAAAACAATCCCGATCGTTGCGTCTGGTAAATCATGAAACTTGATCCCATCAGTTCGAGATATAATTCACTCTAGTTGACGTTGCAGGCGATCGTCCCATGGTCCAATCTCAAGAAACGTTTACTTTACGAGGTGATGGAAAACATAGTGCGATTCTATCTGAACTGGCGACAATGCTTAATACAGGATTAAGACGGTCGAAAATTGCTCGACCTTTTATGAGATTAGACTGTCAGTTTGGTGATCGACTTATTATTCCTGATATTGCGGTCTTCACCTGGGATCACATTGCACGAGATAGTTCTGGCGAAGTTGCTAACGTGTTCACAAGAGCACCGGATTGGACAATTGAAATCTTGTCTCCCGATCAAAGCCAAACTAAAGTGGTTAAAAATATTATTCATTGCCTTAAGCATGACACTCAAATGGGGTGGATGATTGATCCAGACGATCGTACCGTCCTTGTCTATCAACCCAATCAAGAAATTGCCATTTTTGATGAGGCTGAAGCCCTGTTGCCCATGCCTGAATTTGCGAACAGTCTGCAATTGACGATCGGAGAACTCTTTAGCTGGTTGGCAGATTGAGTCGTAGAACCGTTACCAGAGGTTTCTAGATTTCCGTCCTCCCAATTCTTAAATTGGCTCTTTATAATTGAGGCAACCTCTAACTGGAGAACTAAACAATGCACTTAGAACTCACCCCGATCGTTGTCCTCGGTCTTCTCGCCTTTGGACTCTACCAAGCCGCCAAAGATGTCAAAAACACCCATAATCAGGTCACTTCTCCCCCAGACCTGATCCAAGACAATATCAATGCAGGAGCGGCTGAAGTCGTCCTTGAAGGTGCTTGCGAGAAGGCCATTCCAACGATCGTCCATGTGGCTGAAGCGATCGCACATCATGCTAATTTCTAAAGCGTTGTTACTCAATCTGCACCCATGACACGGACGATGCACGACAGTTTTGCCAAGGAATGGATGCAGGAAGTCCTGGCCGACTTTGGTGACGTAGAAATCGAAAAACAAATTGCGGGAGAGGTTCGAAAAATCGACCTCTACTTCTGTCCTAATCCCGATGCCTTGGAGGCTTTGAAAGACCTGGGATTACTCGGTCGCATGGTTTCAAAACCTGCGCTCCTCGAACCCTATCGTAACGCTGTGTCACGGCGAAATATTCGGAACAGTCGAGACAAAGGCTTTCAATTTGAGGAAGAACTCGAACGGGAGGCAAAACGGGCCAAACGGAAACTTCGATCGAAAGATTATCCGTTCATCTGGATTTTGACCCCAACACTATCACCCAGACTCCAAAAGATGTCAAAAGGCGAGGAAAAACGAGGTTGGGGACCGGGGATCTATTTTTTGGCAGAAATTGACCAGACGATCGTGATTGCCATTCATCAGTTACCTAAGACGATCGACACCCTATTTTTAAGGTTGTTGGGACGGGATAACGTTCAAAGGGAAGCTGTCACAGAGCTGTTGGCCCTGCCTCCAGATCATCCCTACCGAGGAGAAACCCTGCGGCATATTTCAAGGTTGCAAATCAATCTCAAACTACGGCACAATAAAACCAAGGATTTACGGGAGGTCATCATGAACTTAGCGCCAGCCTATGACAAGTGGTTAGAGGAGACCCTAACGCAAGGCCGGAAAGAAGGCCGGAAAGAAGGCCGGAAAGAAGGCCGTGAAGAAGGGCATGAGGAAGGGAGTAAGGAAACAGGGATAACGATCGCACGTCGAATGTTACAAATCAATCTTCCGATCGAGACGATCGTCCAAGTCACAGGACTGTCCATCGAAGTCGTCCAATCCCTCCAATCAAACGACTAATGCAGCACGGCTAATGCAGCATGGCTGATACAATAAGCCTTACTCCCGGCTAGCTAGATCTACCATGTCCCAAACCTCGATCGTCCCCAGCGCTATTCCCGACAACGCCCCGGCTGACGCCCCTTGTCGAGGGTTTGATGCGTTTAGTCCGCCCAGTGACAAGCTGATCGATGCCTGTGTCCATTGCGGCTTTTGTCTGTCCACATGCCCGAGCTACCGTGTCCTCGGCACCGAAACAGACTCTCCCCGTGGCCGGATTTACCTGATGGATGGCATTAACGAAGGCACCATTCCCTTCTCCCCTGCGACGATCGAGCATTTTGATACCTGTCTCGGCTGTCTCGCCTGCGTCACCACCTGCCCGTCCGGTGTGCAATACGACAAACTGATCGAATCCACCCGCGCCCAAGTCACGCGCAACGTCGATCGTCCGCCCGTGGAAAAACTCTTGCGAAGCCTGGTTTTTAATCTCTTTCCCTATCCCGATCGGCTTCGGCTTCTCCTGCGCCCCATCACCCTCTACCAAAAAATGGGACTGCAAACCTGGGTCCGATCGATGGGATTTTTGAAACTTATTTCGCCGCAGTTATCCGCGATGGAAGGCATGTTGCCGAAATTGCCTGCGGGAGCCTTTGAGGATACATTACCCGAAATTGTCGAATCCCAAACGCCTCAGCGCTATCGCGTGGGAATGCTCCTAGGCTGTGTGCAGAGACTCTTTAATCCTGCGGTGAATGATGCCACCATGCGAGTCTTGACGGCCAATGGTTGCCAAGTGGTGATTCCCAAAAGCCAAGGCTGCTGCGGGGCTTTATCCCACCACCAGGGTGAAGAAGCGCAAGCGCGATCGTTCGCAAAGCAAATGATCGATATCTTTGAAGCGCAAAACGTTGACTATGTATTGATCAATGCTTCAGGCTGTGGTCATACCATGAAGGAGTATGGGCATTTGCTGAAGGACGATGCAGAGTATGCCGATCGAGCCGCGCAGTTTGTGTTGAAAGTGCGAGATGTTCAGGAATTTCTGGCAGAAGTGGGACTGACGGCCAAACTTTCGAGCTTGCAGGACGAGCCGTTGTCCATCGTCTATCAAGATGCCTGTCACATGATCCATGGCCAAAAAATCACCGCCCAACCCCGAAAGCTCTTACGTCAAATCCCTGGCGTGACGCTCAAGGAACCGATCGACGCTGCTCTATGCTGCGGCAGTGCGGGCGTTTACAACATTTTTCAGCCTGAGATCGCAGCGGAACTCGGACAGCAAAAAGTAACCAATCTGACGCGCACCGGAGCGACGGCGATCGCCAGTGCCAACATTGGCTGCTACGTCCAAATTTCCAAGCATCTTGGGATTCAGGGAAAAGCGGTTCCCGTTCTACATCCCATGCAATTGTTGGACTACTCTATTCGGGGCGTTCAACTGGCAGACCACCCGATGGAGACGATGGAGTAACCAAGGCCGTCGTCGGCGTCACCCAAGATTGCTTGAGAGGAATGCGTAGATAAAAGGTCGTGCCCTGGCCCTGTTCAGACTCATAGCCCAGCTTGCCACCGTGTTTGTCCACAATGATTCGGTGGCTGATGGGTAAGCCGAGACCTTGACCCTGGCCGATCGGCTTCGTGGTGAAAAATGGATTAAACATTTTCGATCGGACCTCCATGGCAATGGGCGGCCCATCATTCCAAATCTGAACTTCTACATCATCTTGGAGTTGTTGAGTCGTAATTCGAATCAAGGGCCGAGCGACTTTATTGACTTCCAAACTATCGATCGCATTGTTCAGCAAATGCAAAAAGACCTGATTCAGCTCGTCAGCATAACATTCAACTTCGGGAAGATCACCGTAGGATTTGAGGAGTTCAATGGAATGACTGGCATTCAATTGACTGAGCCGATAATTCAAAACAAATAGCGTACTTTCTAAGCCCTCATGGAGATTGACCTGTTTTAATCCACCCTCATCCAAACGACTAAAATTGCGTAACGTCAAAATCAACTGACGAATTCGATCGGCTCCGTTTTGCATGGAATCTAGAACCTTTGGAAAATCTTCCCGGATATAATCCAGCTCTAGATCTTCGATAATGTCGTCGAGTATCGGATTGGGTTGAGGATATTGGGCTTGATAAGCCGCAACTAGGGTGAACAGATCTCGGAGATACTCTTGGGCGTGGTTAAGATTGCCGTAGATAAAACTGACTGGATTGTTAATCTCATGGGCTAACCCCGCAACCAATTGCCCGAGGCTACTCATTTTTTCGGTTTGAACCAGTTGGGTTTGGGCTTGCTGAAGTTCTAGCAAAATACATTCCAAGGCATCCGTCCGATCGCGCACCCGCATTTCTAAACTTTCATTGACTAGGGCTAAGTCTTGCTGAGTTTTGCGTTTCTCAGAAATCATCGCCAGCATTAACAACGTCGTCAATGTAATCGTTGCCATGAAGCTTTGCAGTAGCATCAGAGAGTCATTCAAAGACGATCGTAAAAAGGGTCCCCGCCCCATAGCCGTAGCCAATACAGTCATTAAAGTAACGAGAACAATGCCTAACGTCGCACCACTATCGCCCAGACGGATCGCGGCCCACAGCAATCCTGGCAACACTAAATACTGAAGGGGATAATCCGTCAAAAAAGTCACCCCCGTCAACAGCCCAAACCCCAGCATCAAAACCAAGATTTCCCAGGTCCGATTCCAGACCAAGTGACTCCATCGAAACCGTCGCAAACTCACCAGCATCGGCATCCCGATAATCACACTCAGGGCATCTCCAATCCACCAAGTCTTCCAAATCTCTCCATAGGCAGACCAAGGAATCACCTGCCCAATACCCATCGATATTAGCGAAAACGTCGGCGTAATTGCGGGAATGCTTAATCCAATCAAAGCAAAGACCGCAACATTTCGAACCCGATCGAGAATGCGTCCCACAAAGCACTTTCGCAACAAACTCGTCCCGATCACCGTACTGCCAATACTAAATAGGCTTTGCAATGCCGCTAATGTGACGGCTTTCTCTAGACTTTGCGTCTGCGTGAACGTGAAAAAATTATTCACAAAATTAGCAATAGCAATCCCAGGGATGAGGTGATTTCCTCCTAGGTAGAGCGTTGCCCAAGCGATCGGAGCAGGGATCCAAATCGGCGTAATATGGGGAGAATTGGGAAGTGCAAGGCCCATGGAAAGATGAGCTGCATAATAATAGGCAACCCCCGTCACGATTAGTAAAACCCAAGTGAACGGATGAGAATAGGGGTTTAAGCTATCACGATTGGGGCGAGACCTAAACATAGTGGGCATGATGTGAGCACAGTAGCAATCTGTTCCTTCCCAGTATGCCCATTTGATCAACCACTTAAGACGCTTAAGATGTGGATTTGGCTTAGATCTACCCTGAGAATGAAGAAATAGTAGCCCTAAGACAGAGAAGAAGGACTATCAACCCATAAACTCCAACTAGCCCTGGGATCGATCGTCAACGGCTGTCCCATGACGACTAAAAAATCCCGTTCACAAAGTAAGGCATAACGATAATTGGAAAACTGTTGGCTGTCGATACTCATATACCGATTGAGTAAGCTTTCTAGAAGCTCAACAATCTGTCCTGACTTTTGGCTCCCTGCGCTCAAGACCCAATCCGCATAAGCATGACGGGGTAAACCCAAAGAAATTAAGGACTGACCTAAAAAATGCAAGAGTCGAAAGCGAGGAACGATCGACGCTAAGATCAGCCCAAGTTCATCATTCCAAGCTGTGGAAATCAAAAAATCGGTATATCGCTGAATCACCGGATGAGGCGTCAACGGCATGGGAGAATCTCCCCATTTAGCCGCGATTTGGTGACGAACTCGGAGACTAGAGACGCTTTCACTCATCAACTGATGAAGTGCCGAAAACCCCTCCCAGTCAGGAGTTTTGGCAGCAGCAACGCCATAGGCTCTAGCACAGGCTTCCTGACAAAAAGACTCTTGACGCAAATATTGAATAAACTGATCCCTCGGTAAGGAACCGCCACTCAAATGTTGAATAAAAACACTGTTCAAACAAGCCTGGGTCAGATCCTCATTTGCGTACCATAGTTCTTCTGATCTCAGCAGCATCCTGTTTCTCCTGAATGGCAACAGAGCCGTACCGCATAATGCGAGGCGATCGTCCTGTCAGTCCTTGCATCAGCCGCAGCACCCTCGATCGAATCGGCGCGACATGGTGCAAAACCCACAGAGAACTTCGTCTTAAAATTACAATGGGTAAGATTCGATTAGAGAAAACACGAGTTAAGGTGTCTGTTAATGCTAGCACTAGCAGATTCTCCCACATCCTCCACCGCTCATACTGTTTTAAAACCGACAAACTCCCAAGGTCTGCATGAGTTTCGTTCGATTTTTGCATGACATTTTGCAGGACATTGACTAAGGCTGCTGCATCCCGGATTCCAAGGTTGATCCCTTGGCCGCCGACGGGATGACAACAATGGGCCGCATCACCAATCAACGCCAGTCCCGGCTGCACATATCTCGTACTGTGCAATAGTCGCACCGGAAAGACGGAAGGTTCTCCCACTAAGGTCAACTGGCCCATGTGATCGCCATATCGATTGCGCAATTCTGCCATAAAGTCCGACGGACTGAGATTCAAAATTCGATCGGTGTCGGAGCTGAGGGCTGTCCAGACAATCCGACAGAGTCCATTGGGCAAGGGTAAAATCGCAAAGGGACCATCGGCCTGAAAGCGTTCGTAGGCGATTTGGTCATGGGGATATTCGGGCTGGATGAAGGCCACAACACAAGATTGCCAGTATTTCCAGCCGATGGTTTTAATCTGAGCGGCGGTGCGGAGGGGGGATTGGTGTCCGTCTGCGGCGATGACGAGGGCCGTCTTGAGTTGACGAGTTTGGCCGTCTTGATCGATCGTCACCAGAGTTTGGTGATTTAAGCGAACAGTTTCCAGTACCCGCGCTGGGCAGATCCAATCTACGTTGGGGAGTTGATGCAATTTTCCTTGAAGCGCGTCTAACAAAACCCGATGCTCTGCAACATAGCCGATCGTCTCTGCACCTAGATCTTCCGGCAAAAATTTGACAATCTTCCCATAGTTGCCATCGGAGAGTTGGACCGATCGGTAGGTCTCCACTTGAGGTCTGATGCTCTCCCATAATCCCAGATCGTCAAAGACTCGGGCCGAGAGAAGATTGATTGAGTAAGCTTGTCCGCGACTCACGGCAAAGGAGTTGGATGCAGCTTCGACGATCGCCACCCTTAAGCCTGTTTGCCCTAGACCACAAGCTGCAACAGCCCCCACAATGCCCCCGCCCACGACGACGACATCATAATTAGGACAGCGGGTTTCAGCCTCGGAGCTTGGAACGTTCTGGTCAGTGAGTCGGTGGGTCGGGGTAAAAGTCATTGAGGTGATTCTATGGGGAGATTATTAAAATTATTTACATATCTTATTCTGTTCTGATTAGCAATGGAACGCAAGGGCTGAAATACGATCGGGCAGTTTTCCAATAATCCTTCTACGGGATGAGGGAAAGATCGCCCGATCGGATGACCACGCTAGGGGAAGGTGCCTGCTGAAACAACGGCTATTCTTAAGGGGTATAGAGCACAACTTAGACCTCGGGACACAGTGGATGGGCATTCCAATGAGTCTTGAGGTTTTTCACTTTAAAGGATTTAGTCAAGAGGTCAACCACCGATTCCCCTTGAAGTTAAAATCTAAAATCTTGTCTTCACCCGATCGGGTGAACTTACTGGGTGAAAAGCATCTACCTGAGTAGATGAAGTCCATTGGTAGAGTCAGCGTCTATCGTTATCAACGTATAGAGCACAGGCTTCGGATTAACAAGGGTGGGGGCATCCTTGTCAGTCCGAAGTTTTTTTATGGAATGCTAGCTACCAATCTCCCAAGTCATCGTCAGTCTCTTCTTCGATCGGGTCGATTTTTTCAACTTTTTTTGATTTACGATCGGCTTTAGCTTTGGCTTGATTAATGGGAATAGCAGGCACTTCGATCGCGGGGGTTTCGAGACTGTTAGATAATCCTGGATTCATTTCTGAGGATTCTTCAATGGTCAATCGAATGGTGCGGGAGAAGCCTTCACCATTTGGATCGCCGATTGTGATGTCGATGGTGTCGCCGCAGAGTCGATCGAGGTGGGAAAGCAAGCCGCGCAGATGGGGTGTACTAGCTCCAGTATCGACGTAAAGGCGTTCTGAAAGCTGGTTCATTTTGCGCCAGGAATTGTGGAGTTTTGCGATCGTGTTTTCCAGAATTCCGGCTTGATTGACGAGTTCTGCGGCGGTGTTGAGGACGCCGAGACGCAGGGCTTCTTCGAGGGCGAGTTCTAGATCAATATTGGATTCCGTTAATGATTGAACTTGGTTTGCCCCTTCGAGATAACGGGCCAGATATTTGGCTTCGGCGGTGACTTGCTTGAGGGTGTCGAGGTCAGGGCTTTCGGCCATGGCTTCGCGAATGGTGTCCTGGTGGATCTCCGGCAGGCGTTCCATTTGCTTGACGAGGGGAGCGATGTAGCGCGGCGGGATGGTTTGGTCGGCGGCTTTCGATCGCAGTTCTTCAGGCAGTAAATCCGAGGTCATGGCGGTCCATTCGTCGGAGAGTTGTTTGACTTCGCGGCGGGTGATTTTATGACCTTGTTTGGCGGAGTCGGCGATGACTTGCTGGACTTCGGGGGAGGATTGGGCCGTTTCGACAAAGGCGCGCTTGGTAAATTGATTGACATCTTCGGCTTCGAGGTAGCCGTCCCCGAGCAGTTGATCGGCGCTGTTGGCCAGTTCAATGAGGTTATAGGCGTGACTTTTACTGATTTCGCGATCTTTGAGCCAGTTCAGAAATCCAATGCTGCGAGTTTCACCTGCGACTTTTTCCCGATCGCGCACAGTTCGCAAGATTTTGCCGCGCCAAATGTCGGTTTGGAGGTCAAGCCGATCGCAGACTTGCCATGCGATTTCGATTTGTTGTTGAAAGTCGTAGGCACTCAGGGTTTCATCCTCTGGATCCGGAATCGGAAGTCCCAAGTCAAACGTGAAGTCGCCCTCAGCAAAATTCGAGAGGTTGATTTCGTTTTTTTTGGACGGGACGCTGTTCTTGGGTCGATCGATTGCCTGAACCATACCTAAACTTGCCTTACTACATGCTCAAACCGCGATCCATTATTACATGACTCGTCAACGGTACCTGCCCAAATCTAAATCATGAAATTGCTCTAGAATGAAGGAGTGTTCAATCGGTCATTTTCCTATGCTGAACCCCTTCCCTGGAATGAATCCTTATCTTGAGAATTCTGAGCTTTGGCATCAGGTTCACAGTCATTTGATGGTTGGTATTTCCGATTTTATCGCAAATCAAATTGCACCACAGTATCGAGTTTCGATTGAACAGCGGTGTTATCAAAGCTTTGATGATCCTCAAAGTTTAGTGGGAATTAAGACGGATGATGGGTCAGCCGATCGAAGGCTTGAAACATCGGGTGCTGTGAGTACGTTAATCAAACCGCAACAGGTTCAAATTCCGATTCCTTGGGAAGTAAAGGAACAATATTTAGAAGTGCGTGAGGTGGCAACTAAAGAATTAATTACAGTAATCGAGATTTTGTCACCTGCAAATAAACGATCGGGCGAGGGACGATCGTTGTACGAAGCCAAACGAGTGAAGATTTTGACGACGCTAACGAATTTGATCGAAATTGATTTATTACGATCGGGACAGCCCATGGCGATGATGGGGGCGGGGAAATCAGACTATCGGATTTTGGTGAGTCAATCGGGCGATCGGCCCCATGCGGATTTATTTCGGTTTGATTTGCAGCAGGCAATTCCTGATTTTCCACTTCCGCTGCGTCCAGAGTCGGCTGAGGTGACGGTTGATTTACAATCTGTATTGAATGATGTTTATCAGCGGGGACGATTGGATCTATCGATCGATTACGCGCAAGATCCCTGGCCAGAATTGGGCGCGGACGATTTGGTTTGGGTGCGAGAATTGCTTAAACCTTGAATCTTTCTAGTCCTGATCCATTGCTATTAGTGTCATATCTTCTATGTCTATTCAACGTCGAATTCTCAATCCGGACCAGTCTTACACGTTCCACAGTTATTTTAAAATGCGGTTTTCCATTACGGATATTCTGCAAGAGCTAGGGGTGACGTATCGAAAAGCATCGCTGCAAATTCCTCGTCATGAGGGGTTTTCGGCTATTGGTGATTTGTCAAACCGAATCGATCGGGGACGACGGCGCGTGTTGTTGACGAGTGAAATGGCACGACGGGAAATATTGATTTCGCCGATTTTGGTAGAGGTGGCGGATTGGGTGGATGCGACGATCGAGATTGAGTATGGCGTTGATGTGAATCAATATCTAAAAGGGGAATTGGATTATTACTTACGCAGTGCGAGTCAGCTTTTAGTGGTGGAGGCGAAGCAATCGGACTTAACCCATGGCTTTGTGCAGTTGGCGGCGGAGATGATCGCCTTGGACCAATGGACAGAACTCCCAACTTCAATTTTGTATGGGGCCGTGACGACGGGGGAGTCGTGGATCTTTGGGGCGTTCGATCGGACGGCACGATCGGTGACAGAGGATTTGAAAATTTATCGCGTTCCTGAGGATTTGGAGCAATTAGTGAGTATTCTCGCTGGAATTCTAACAGTCGTTTAAGCTATCGGTTTAGTCATGTTTGATTTGGCTGATGAGTAGTCCCGAAAGCAGGACTAGAGCACCTAAGATTTGTCCGAAACTCGGGACTTCTGACAAAATCCAGTAGGCAAAAACCATTCCTGCGATCGGGCTAAAACAAGAGACGATCGCGGACACTGAGACAGGCGTTTCCCGAAATCCTTTGGCCCAGAAGGATTGCCCAATCACAATAATCACACCACCATAAACCACCATCCACTTCCATAGAAAGGGTGAAAAAATTTCACCAAAGTGACTAGGGCCAAATAGCACGTTGGCCACCATGAAGAAAACCAAGGTGCCTACGCCTAGCCTGACAACATGGGCAATGCCTAATGGAATATGGGATAGGTATTTTTTATTAATTAAGCTTGAAGTCGCAATTAAAATAGAAGAAATAACCGTTAAAATTTCACCTTTACCTAAACTAAAGGAAGAAGTCGATGACATGGAGCCATTGCCTAATACAGCAATGAGAATTCCAGTCAAAACAACGATCGCTCCCATGATTTGATAGCGGTTAAATCTCTCTTTTAATAGAACGATCGAGGCAATGAGGACGATCGGAAGTTCGATACGGGCGAGTAGGACAATGCTATTCACTGGGGCAGCAGCTAATGCCAGAAAGATCATCGCGGGAATAATTGCCCCGGACAAAACAGCCGAAAGCAGCAGCATTTGCCATTCCGATCGCGTCACTTTTTTGAATTCCGATCGTGTCAAGTGTGGACGATAGAAGACCAGCATCACCGCCAGCGCACAGAGGTTCCCAGCAAACAGCACATTGCAAAATGAGACAGGATTATGGCCATCCATAAAATTTTGGGCACCAATCTCCGTCAGCTTCCGAATCACGGAACTCGAAGAGGCCAAAATCGGGACTGCAAGCCATAGATAAACCTGTCCTGGGATTTTAGCCGTGGTTTTAGAGAGGTAACGCATCATTGAAAAGCCTGGTACAACGAGTTGAGTTAAGGCCCATGAATTTACTACACCAGCCTTAACTGAATTTAAGCTGAGAATCGTCTAAACTCTAGCTGAGATTCATTTTTTTCGGGTATTTTTCCCATACACTAAAGGTTCCCAGAATTTAATCAAATCATTCTGATGATGCAATCCAGATGAGTAACGTCTTTAAAAAATTATGGCCGAAACGTAGCTCTGTGGATTGGTCGTCGCTGAATGTTCGGTTGACGATCGAAGCCTCGCTTTTGGTGATCGTGGGACTGGGGAGTGTGGCGATCTGGACGGGCTTGCGGATGCAGCAGATTTTGCTCACCAGCCATACTCAGAACATTGCCTATATCGCCGATCGGTTTCCCCGTGATGTAGTGGCGAATAGTGACATGATGCCCGTTGAGTCGGGGATTCAGAAGACGATCGATGCGGTGGCCTTACCAGGAATGTCGATGTGGGTGAAAGCACCCGATGGACGC
Organism: Synechococcales cyanobacterium bin31.maxbin.ball.101; assembly: GCA_013298165.1. Taxonomy (GTDB): domain Bacteria; phylum Cyanobacteriota; class Cyanobacteriia; order Leptolyngbyales; family Leptolyngbyaceae; genus JAAFJU01. Next base: position 38,904 of record JAAFJU010000024.1, read on the forward strand.
TTTATTGCCCAATCCGTGGGTTTTGATCCAAAGGCATCTCAAACCATGGATTTAATTGATTTAGCCGAAATGCCGCTACAACCGCAGATCTATCAATTGGGCGATCGGTCGTTAGTTCTCTATCAGAGCACGGTCAATGTCAAAGGTCAAAATTTAGGTCGGGTCTATATTGTTCAAGATGTCACCAATGACCAGCAGGCACTCATTTCAGCATTGCAGGGATTGGTTACGATTTGCATTATTGTGATGATTGCAATTTTATTGCTCTTACGGTTTCGGGTCGATCGCTTGCTGCAGCCTCTGGAGGAAATCAGTCAACTCGCAGGCGAGATCTCTGCCGATGACCTAAGTGCCGTGCAGTTGCAATTCGATCGTGCCCCCAGTGAGGTGAAAAACCTGGCGCAGGCATTCAATCTACTCCTCTCTCGTCTCTCAGCGTCCTGGGAACGACAGCGACAATTTGTAGGCGATGCGTCCCACGAGTTGCGTACGCCCTTAACGATCGTCCAAGGCTATCTCCAAAGCCTTCTCCGTCGCAGCCAAAACCTCACCGATACGCAACGGGATGCCCTAGAAACCGCTACGTCAGAGACGGAACGGACCGTGCGATTATTGCAGGATTTATTAGATTTAGCGCGGGCGGATAACGGACAGGTTCGGTTTCGGTTGGAGCCGTTGGTGGTGAATGAGTTGGTGGATGAAGTGGTAACAATGGCAAAGAAAGTAGACGATCGGACCATCACCATTCAAGCCGAAACGCTAGTAGAAGCACAAGCCGATCGCGATCGATTAAAGCAGGTCCTGATTAATTTAATCGATAATGCTCTGCATTATTCCCCGATCGATCGACCGATCGTGATTCGATTGACAACGCTGAATCAGAAAGCCCAGATTCAAGTTATAGACCAAGGGGTAGGAATTGCCTTGGTGGATCAGTCACGAGTCTTTGAGCGGTTTTATCGGGTGGATGAGGCCCGATCGCGATCGACGGGTGGAACGGGATTGGGATTGGCCATTGTGAAAAGTCTGGTGGATGGCATGGGTGGGGACCTATCGCTGCAATCAAAGCCTGGTGAGGGCAGTACTTTTAGCATTAGTCTTCCGATTGCAAAAATGACGATCGGCGATGGATAATGTTTAACCTTCTAATGATTGCTAGCGACCTCGAAAAATCCAAAATGTCGTTTCCCAACAAAAGAACGAAGTTCCCGCATAACCTGCCGATCGTACAGCTTCTATTTCCTGTTTAATTTGTTTTTTCGCCTTTGCACCTTTGAACGGTCCAGTATATAAACCAATACTGAGTGGAACAGTCTTAGCCACATTTTTCAAACTAGGATCGGCTAATTCAGTTTGCAAGGAGGTTAGATTAGGGCGATAAAGCTGCACAATAACTTCATCTAATAATCCCATTTTGACCCACCGGGGCCAGTCCTGGAGGGACTTACGATAGGCATAGTCGGCGGCATTAGGGGAGAGGGAAACGATCGCGTCGGAACGAACCGATTTAACCGCTTTGTGAATCTGAACCATCAATTCCGTGAACCGATCGGCCCGCCATCGCATCCATTCGGGATCATTAATCTTTTTGGGTAATTGTCCTGAATGTTCGGCTCGATAAAGATTGAGTGTATAGGGATCATAGCCATATTCGATCGGCAGTGCAAAGTGATCATCAAGCTGAATTCCTGCAACCGGATAGTCTTTTACCACTTCGGCAATCATCTCTGTGAGAAATGCTTGAACCTCTGGATGGAAGGGATTGAGCCATCCCTGTTCCTGACCAATGATGGATTGACGGAGTGATGCGATCGGGTGGGGAAAGGGATTTTTAACCGTGGGCCGATCGGTTTTTTGGCCGTTTTGCTGTTGCGTTAACCAATTGGGATGGCGCTTTGCAATTTCCGAATCCAACGGAATCATCAATCCATATTCAAACCAAGGAATCAATCGAATAGTTTGCCGATCGGCCTGCGTCACTAATCCCCCAAAGGCATCACTGAATGGAATGGCTAAATTCACCCATGGGTTCCGATCGCTCCCCCCAGCACGCTTCACCACGTCACTGCGAAACAGCGTATGCCCATGGTTCCAGACAGCGGGGTATAGGGTATTGATTTTGTGCTTGGCGAGGTCGGCGATCGTGTCATCCAGTCTGCTGCTGTGATACATCAAGGACACCCCCAAATGAGTCATCCAAGTGCCTCGCAAGCCTTGACTATTGGATGACTTGACCACCGGAGCTTGCCACAAAATGACGACTAGCACAAAGGTCACGATCGACAAAATCCAAGGCTTTTTTCGGATCTTCTGCCAAACGATTTGCCAATATTTTTGCCATTGCTGCTGCGATCGTAACGCCTTCATATCCGTTTGCTCATCAGGGTCTTGTTAGCTATTTCTGGGTGACGCTCAAGTTATGCGATCGGTCATCAAAAACCATGGCTTTTGTCACCTATTCAGTGCATAAGTTCAGCTATGGTGGGTATACTCGATTTTAATTCCTAGATAGTAACGGTTCAAAACCGATCGATCGTGATTCAGTGATTTGAATCGAGACTCTACTTCCACTCCGCTATCCCCAAGCCGCCAGAGAGTTTGCCATGTCAGCCAATCATTATACCAAACAATTTCAACGCTATCGCCGTGCTATGAAGCGATTTCTTTGGTTTGTGATGTCCTGCTGTCTGTCATTGCTCTTGTCACAGCCTTGGTTCCCGCTGTTAAAGCTGTCAATTCATGAGATCGACCAATTGATCGTACTGGGCGAATCCAAGGCGATCGCCGCTACACCGATCGCCCAAGCCCCACCAACCAAACCTGAACCCAAGGTAAAAGTCGAAGAAGTTGTCGTCGAGGGCGTTACGGGTGAATTACAAGACATTGCCTACAAAACATTGACACTAAAACCGGGAGGCATTACCACAAAATCAGAACTTCAAACTGAAATCAATACTCTTTTTGCGACGGGCTGGTTTAGCAATGTGCAAGCCGAACCCAAAGATACCCCCAAAGGTGTGCGTGTCACCTTCATCGTCAAGCCGAATCCTGTGCTGAAACAGGTGAGTGTCATCGCGGACGATCGTAAAGCCATTATTCCTGAGACAATTGTAAATGATATTTTCCGATCGCAATACGGTAAAGTCCTGAATTATAAAACCCTTCAATCCGGTGTTGTAAAAATCAATGAATGGTATCGATCGAAAGATTATACCCTGGCCAATATCTCAGATCTTCCTAAAGTTAGTGAAGATGGAACGGTTACTTTAAAAATCAATGAAGGGGTCATTGAATCAATTCGAGTGCGCTTTAAAGATTCGGAAGGGAAGATTCTTAAAGAAGGTAAGACACCCACTTCACTTATTTTAAAAGCTATTAAGATAAAGCCTGGAATGGTCGTTCAAAGTAGTCAGCTTCTTGCTGATGTCCAGCAAGTTTTTGCCTTAGGAATATTTCAAGACACCAAAATTAGTTTAGACCCCGGTAACGATCCTGCAAAGGCGATCGTTTACTTTGATGTTATTGAGAACAATAGTAAGAAAGAGAAGTTAATCCGTACCGCAGAGGCAGTGAATCAGGCAGAAGTTGAATTACAACAAGCTCGTCAGAAAAAAGATCCAATCTCAGAAGCAAGAGCTTTACGGACTCTAGGTGGCATTCAATATGATGCAGACAAGTACAAAATGGCGCTAAAACTTTCTCAAGGCGCAAGCGATCGCTTCGGAGAAGCAGAAGCTCATCGAGGTATAGCCATCGTCCATTACTCAACTATAAAATCGGATGAAAAAGACGAGATTAAAAAAGAGAAGCGCAAGAAGGCGATCGCTAGTTATCAGACTGCGCTCAAAATCTATGAAGAACTCAAAAATGACCAACTAATGGCCATCGTCTTACGGAATATAGGCTTTCTACATCAAGAATCAGAAGATTATTCAGAATCGATCGAGGTTTATAAACAAGCATTACCTATACTCGAAAAACTCAATCGACCTTTCTGGCAAGCACTAACATTAAGTAATTTAGGAGCTAGCTATCGAGAAGTCGAGGAGATGGATCAGTCTTTGATCGCACATCAACGAGCATTGAGACTGCTTCAAACGATCAATAAAACGCCCAGACAATTGGAAAATATTTCATTAATCAGTACAGCAGATGAAATAACTTACTCACCTTTCAGCAGTTTTGTGGCGGGGTTAAAATATTCTAGTAGATCAGGAACTCAAGGGGTTATTAATTTTTATACGGAAGCAGATGATTTTAAGAAGGAAGGTTTGTTTGATGCACAAAAACTACAGGCCATCACTTTAATTAATATTGCGGGAATCTATCAGGGTGTTGGAGATTATCAACAAGCCTTATACACCTTTAAAGATGCTTTTCCACTACTAAATATCTCTCCTGATAATATTAAAATACTTAAAAAGATGGGTTTGACGGCATCCCAGAGAGATATAGGGATAATCAACGAAGGATTAGACCTATGTGAATCATTTATAATGAGTAGAATTTATTCAGATATTGGCAACAGCAAGCTTTCAAACGCATACTTAGAGAAGACCGTTGCGCAGGGAAATCGTTTGGTTGATAGTTATGCAAGTTACGTGAGTTCCGACAATCCTGGAGACAATATTTCATTTTCAAATTTCCTACCTGTTTTAAGCTCGTTCTTTTCAATGCTAGGGATCGATTTTGACAATAGCTTCAATGATAATTCTGAGAACAGAAATAACGAGCTGATTTATAATTGGCTTAAAAGTAGTCTTCCTACACTTCGAAAATTTATCGATCGGAATCCACAGTGGAAATCTCAAGTTCAGGCTTATATTCCATTAATTGATATAGTAGATAATTACTTCGCTGGAGAAGTTCTATCTAAAAACAACAAATATCCACAGGCGATCGAGGCTTATCAAAAAGCTTTAGCACAATGGAAAAGTATTCCTTGGGAAACACTCCTCTCAATCCCACGTCAAGGCAGCGGAAATAATTCTTCCGTTCAAGCCTCTGATAAAGCCTCTGATACAACTGCAAGTGTGGGCCTCAAGGTCAGCGGGAACAGTTCCTCTCTTCAAGTCTCCGATACGATCGCAACCATACTCGACCTCATTGATCAACTTCAAGAAGTCTATTACGCTAAAACCCATACAGGTCTGAGTACATCACTTCTAGCGATAGGAAAAGTTCAAGAAGCGCTTTCAGTCCAGCAGCAAGCGCTACAAATCTTGGAAACTCACCAATCAAAGCCGCGTTCTAAACGTCCCAAGTCAACATCGGTATGGTCAGAGTTCGCAGACAAAATACCAGATACAGCGATGGCTGAAGCCCTACATCAGCTTGGAAAATCCTATGTCGCTAATCAACAGTATGACCTTGCGCTAAAAAGCTTAGGCAGAGCCTTGCCTGTCTGGGAAAAAGTAAAAGAAATTATCAAACAAGCGGATACGGAATGGGAAATGGCGATCGTCCAACGCAAACAAGGAAACCTGATTCAATCTAAAGCTCAAATTGAAACGGCGATCGATCGGATTGAATCTAAAGAAGCACAACTCGAACAGCAGCAGAAAAAAGAAGGAGATGAGAAGAAAAAGAATATCAAATCTACCGCCTACAAATCCTACTTAAAGCTAGCGGACTACCTCGCATCCAAGCATGACTACTATGCGTTTTATATTGATCTATTAATGGCACTGCATCAACAATCTCCTGGTAGTGGCTATGAAGAACTCGCATTCCAGGCCAGCGAACGCTCCCACGCCCGCAGCCTCCGCGCCATGCTCAACCGTTCCAATCAAAAGGCAACTACCACCGCATCAGACAAGCCTCAAGGGATTCAACTCGCCCAACCCTTATCCTTAAAAGACATTCAACAGCAACTTCTAGATGACAAAACCCTCCTCTTAGAATATTCACTAGGCCAAGACAAGAGTTACCTCTGGGCCGTCACTAAAACCGGACTCAAGACGTATATTTTACCAAAACAAGCGGATATCGAAATTGCAGCTCGTCAAATGATTGGCTTATTGAAATCGCGAGACTATCAATTTGGCGATCGCGAACCCCTTCAAGAGGTGGCGAATTCTGGCAACACCGATGTTGCAACCTACCTGAGTAAAATGCTCCTGGGACAAGTCGCAGACCAATTAGAAAACAAGCGACTCCTAATTGTTTCCGATGGGATTTTACATTATTTACCCTTCGCCGCCTTGCCGAAACCGGGGAAAGAAACCGCTCCTCTATTAATGGATCATGAAATCATCGGATTGCCATCTGCTTCGATCGGAGCCGGGTTTCAAAAGCGCAGAACGAGTCCCAAGTCCTTCTCGCAAGAGGTGATCATCCTCGCTGATCCCATTTTCACCTGGGATGACGATCGGCTCCCCAATCGAAATACCACCGACATTGAAAAACTCTACAAACGCCTAGAAGGAACCCGCGTAGAAGCGACTAAAATCGCCACCCTCAGCCCCGGAAAAAACCTAATCAAACTCGATGGGGAAGCCAGTCGCCAACTCATCATGACCACCGATTTAAATCCCTATCGCATTGTTCATCTGGCCACCCACGGCATTCTCAATAGCCAAAACCCGGCGCGATCGGGCATGATTCTCTCCACCGTTGACACGC
>JAAFJU010000136.1 GCA_013298165.1 Synechococcales cyanobacterium bin31.maxbin.ball.101
GCTGTGGAGGATTTGCTAGAACGTTTTGCCATTTCGGAACATTGAAAAAAGGGCTTATTGATTCTAACGCCCCGAATGGACCCATGGATCGTTAATTTCGATCGAAATCCGCGTTTCGGTCTCGTTTTGCCCTGCAAGGATTTCCCCAGCAGACTTGTTCACTGGGCAGAGATTTCAAAACGGTGCTGCGAGTTCCGACAATGCTGTTCGCGCCAATCACCACTCCCGGCCCGACAAAGCAGTCTGCGGCAATCCAGACGCCGTTACCGATGCGAATGATCCCGGTCTTCAGGTCAAAGCTACGGGTCTGAAAATCATGACTTCCCGTACAGAGATAGCTTTTTTGTGAAATGACGGCGTGATGCCCGATGTAAATCCGATCGAGGCTATACAGCACAACGTCGTCCCCAATCCAACTGTAATCACCAATTTCGACTTTCCAAGGATAGGTAAATCTTGCGGTCGGCCGAATAATCACATGACGACCAATCTTGGCCCCAAAAAGACGAAGAACCCTGGCCCGAACGCCGCTCATGGAATGCAAGGTCAAAGGAAAAACGATCGCCTGAACCAGCCACCACAATAAAATAAACCAGCCCGATCGTCCGCGTTCGAAGTCAGATTGGTCATAACTCCCCAGATCAAACTTTGGTGCAGCGTCCAAGTTAAAAACAGACTCAACGTTTTCCTCAAATTCTGCTTCTGGGGAATAAGTGGGATGGGTTGAGGGTGTTCGATTGAGCGACTGCATTTTTATGTGCCTAAGAAGATAAATTTAACGGCTCAGACTAGACGCTAGTTTGAGCCGTTTGTTTGAGTTCTAAGTTTGAGCTTTAGCCTTCAGTTTGAGGAACTGCGGTTGAGGTCATGCGATCGTCCAAAATCACCTGCTGATTCAGTACGCCATTGAATTGCTCGATTTCCAAGAGTTTGACCCCGATGTTGAATTCATACTGGCTCAGGAGCCGACCATAGGTGTAGCCTGCTTTTCCATCCAAGAAGCCCAATCGCAGGAAGTAAAATAGAATAAATCGCAAAAAGGGTCTGAAGGGCAATCGAACCCAAATCCGTTTCAAAAAGCGTTTGCGTTGAACGTCATCACCGAAGAGGTTCGCGCCGATCGTTCCGTCATTTCCTTTGCCGTGGAGAATATTGTAATAAACCTGAGCTTCCCAGTTGGAGTAGCGGTTGTGGCGTTCTAGCCACTGATAAATGTCGCGGAAGTCAATGTGCAGCATGTCTTCTTTGAGATAGCCAACCTTGCCTTCAAGGACCACATGTTCATGGACTTCATTGTCTCCGGTATTCCGCATTCCTTCGGTGCCGAGGTTTTCGTAGCGTCCGAGTTTGTGTTTGAACAGACGCAGGTTCCAGTCGGGATATTTACCGCCAAATCGAATCCATTTGCCCAGGAAGAAGACTTTACGGTTGAGGTAATAGCCTTGAAATTCTGGATTGGCGATCGCCGTTTCAATTTCATCCCAAAGTTCAGGCGTGATGCGCTCGTCGCAGTCTACAATCAAGACCCATTCATTGCGAAATGGCAGGTTTTCAAGGGACCAATTCTTCTTTTTGGGATGGCGACCATTGAATTCAAATTGCACCACATTTGCGCCACGGCTTTCGGAAATTTCGATGCTACGATCGGTACTCTGTGAATCCACCACAAAGACTTCATCCGCTCGCGCAACACTCTCTAAACAAGCGGCGAGGTTAGCTTCTTCGTTCCGAGCTGGGATGAGGATAGAGACGGGAAGTTTTGAAGTCATGGTGGCTGGGTAAAAGTGAACTGAGGGCAGCTAATATCTAGTCAAGGGTTATTTCAAGATATAAAATTCAATCAATTATGAACTGTTGAATGAGTCAGTTAATTTGTTTTATATCGTCATCCTTAAGGTTCCCTAATCAAAAAAAAAATCCCAGTTCTTGGGATTGTAAAAGCGGTAATCGATTTAATTTTGGATGTTGATTGAATTCAATCAGCAATTTTTTGATTTCAATTTATCAGTTGTTTTAACTTCTCGATTCTTCAGGGCGGAGTGTGTACGCAGGTCGTTTACCTGTGGAGACGACACTATAGAAGAGTTTTTCATATTGACTGAGGGCTTGCTCGAAGGAGTACCGTTCTAGGGCGTATTGACGACCTTGATAGCCCAGACGATCGGCGAGTTCGGGATCTTGGAAAAGCTGAAGAATGCTCTTTGCCAGTGCTTCAGGATTTTCAGGGGCGACCACGATGCCGCCTCGACTTTTCTCGATCGCTTTGGCCGCACTGCCTGTACTGGGAACGGAGGCGACGATCGCTCGACCACTAGAGAGTAATACCTGCGTTTTAGATGGCATGTTGAAGGAGACGACGTTGTGCTTTTGGACGATCAATCCTACGTCTGCCGCTGCCAGCATTTCGGGGAGTTTTTCGCGGGGTTGGAAGGGGAGGAGGTGGACGTTGGTGGCTCCGCAGGTGGTGCAGTAGTCCTTGAGTTTAGCGATCGCTTTGGGTTCTCCGACGATGACGAAGGCGATGTCGGGTTGGTCGGCTAGTTTGGTCGCCGCTTCGATGACGGTTTCGAGTCCTTGAGTCAGGGCGATGTTGCCGGAGTACATGACAACAAATTTTCCTTCAAGTCCATGGGCTTTACGGAAGGCGTTGTCTTCTTTGGAAAGTGGACGAATGAATTGGGTGTTGACCCAGTTGGGGATGCAGGTAATTTTGCTGGCGGGGACGCCTTTTTGAACTAGGTTATCCACAAAGCCCTCGGCGATGACGCTGATAGTGTGGGCGGTGCGGTAGGAGAAGCGTTCTAGGCTCTCCAAGACGCGAATCATGGTTTTGTTTTTCAGCAGGCCGACGTGGATAGCGGCTTCGGGGAGGATGTCCTGAACGTTGAGGACGATCGGACAGTTATAAATCAGCCCCAGGAGAGCGGCAGGCAGTGCAACTGGAAGCGGTGGAACGGTTAATAGGATGACATCAGGTCGCCAGCCGCGCAGGGCTTGGAAAAAGCTGGAAATGACAAAGCTGCCATCGAGGAGGAGACGATCGATGAGTGTGGGCTTGGGTTTGACCCAGATAAAGCTGCGCTGAATGATGACGCCGTTGCGTTCTTCAGTGAGGTAGAACTTGCCTTTATACTCGTCGTAGATTTGTCGCTGTGGGTAGTTGGGCATTCCTGTAACGACACGGACTTCATGACCTTGACGGACGAGTCCTTCAGCCAATTCGGTCATTAATGGTGCGATGCCGATCGGTTCGGGGTGGTAGTTGTAGGAATAGATCAAAACTCGCATAGAGGAAGGAGGCGCACGGCGACAGGTGTCCTCCCAGTGTAGGCATTGAGGTTTTTGACGGTCCTCTGTGCATTCACGGGCATCAACGAGAGAAAATAAGCTGCCTCTACGTTGATTGGCTGAGAGATTTTAGGGGGATTGGGGTGCTGGTGCGATCGCGCTGTAGATTGCGCTGTAATCGGATTCGCCTTGGCCTTGTTGAATCGATCGTTCGGTGATTTTGATGATGGCTTCGATCAGTTGGGTATCAATGCCGTGGACTTGGGCGGCGGTACGCGAGAGCCGCATGTCCTTTAGGAGATGTTTGGTTGGGAAGTTGGGGCTGCTGTAGTTGTGGTCCACCATGCGTTGGAGTTTTTTGTCGAAGGTGGGTGCGTAGAGGGCACTTTGACGCAGGATGTCCATGAAGGTGTCGAGTTCTACGTTGCTGTTTTGCACGAGGGCGAGGCTGATGGAGAAGGCGCTGGTGAGACTGCCGATGAGCTGGTTGAGGGCGAGTTTTGTCGCAGCAGCGGTGCCGATTTCACCCATGTGACGAGGGGTTTCTCCTAGGTCTTGCAAAATCGGGAGGGTTCGATCGAAGAGGTCTTGTGAGCCGCCTACGAAAATCAAGAGTTTCCCTGTCTTGGCTTCAGGGATGCTACCGAGAACAGGGGCTTCGACGTACTCTCCCCCAAGATCTTGAATGCTTTGAGCAATCTCTTGGCTTTCTTGGGGGGCGATCGTGCCCATTTGGATAATGGTCTTATGTTTGAGGTTCGGTTTGCTGTGAATCAGAGTGTCATGAATGGCTGCGGCATCGCTGAGGGTGAGTAGCAGAAATTCACTGGATTCGATCGCAGCTTGTGCGGTTGCCGCGACGATCGCGCCTTGGGATTGGAGTTCTGCAAAGGCTCGGGAGGTGCGGTTGTATAGGGTCGTGCGGTGGCCTTGCTGGAGGAGTCGGGCGGCGATCGGTGCGCCCATTAGCCCAATGCCGAAGACAGAAATATTCATGGGCTAAGCACGGGGGTTGAGCGCAGGGGCTGGCGTGGACGGGAGAGACTCGAATGGAACGCTGTTGAGCGGATAGCCAGAATTTCTAGAGGGTTGACGGCTATCGTTGGCGACGACGCCGAGAACTCGGTTTGGCAGAAACTTGAGTCCTTCGATCGCTTGTTCGACAGCGGCGCGTTTGGTTTTTTTGATGCGGGTCACGAGGATTAAGCCATCGGCGTGGGCTGCGACGAGTAGCGCATCAGAGAGTCCGGTAATGGGGGGCGTGTCGTAGATGACGAGGTCGTAGTCTTGGGCACAGCGATCCATGACTTGCTTCATTTTTTGAGAGGCAAGGAGGGTGATGGGGTCGTTGGGAGAGCTTCCGGCGGTGAGGATGTGGACGTTGGGGTTGATGGGCCAGGGTTGAATGAACTCGGCGGCATCTAAGTTGCTGAGGAGGACGTTACTGAGGCCCTGTTGATTAGAAAGGCCCAGTCGATAATGCTGCTGAGGTCGTCGGAGTTCTGCATCTACTAGAAGGACGCGCTGCCCCATGGATGCGGCGGCTTGAGCTAGGTAGAGGGCCACGGTGGATTTGCCATCGCCTGCCATGGCAGAGGTAATGACGATCGATCGAACCGGGGCTTGGGTATTGGTCAACCGAAGATTGGTGCTGAGAAGACGGAATGCCTCTAGGAATGGAATCGTGCCGAATCGTGAGAATTTCCCGAGTTGGGACATGTCAGGACTATTGGGCCGACTACTGAGGCTGCGTTCTACTTGGGCGAGTTCGCGATTGTAAGGAATGACGCCAAGGAGCTGTAACTTGCTGGCTTTTTTGATTTCTTCTGAGTTGTAGAAGACATTGATCAGCCGATCGATCATCAAGGCTGCTCCAATACCCAACAGTAGCCCGAGGATGGAACCGACTAGCGTGTTGGAGGAGACGCTGGTGATCTGTGGGTCGCTGGGGGCTGAGATGGGTTGCCAGGGGGTGACTTGCTGGCCATTGTTGATTTGGAGGGTGGACTTTTTGGCGAGGAATTGATTGAGGTTTTCGGTGGCGATTTGGAGTTGAGCTTGGATGTCAGTGTATTCGCGGGCAATGCCGGAAAGATTTTGCATCCGATCCCTTAGACCTGCTTCAGTCGTGTCAAGAGCTTTATTTTTGGCGACTAAATCGACCACCTGGGTATTGACTTCATCCTTTGCCCGAGTGGCTTCTCGCTCCATGAGAGAGAGAATTTGAGTTCTCTCTCTCTGAAGGATTTGCATATTTTCGCTCTCTGGGAGATAGATTGCGCCGTCTTGGGCGATCTTTGCGTCTACGGCTAGAAGTTGGTCGATGAGTTTTTGGTAGCCTTGGCTTTGACGGAGGGAGACACCTGCGGTTTTGTCTCCACGATCGGCATCAATCTCTCCTTGTATATTGTCCCTGAGTGCGATCGCTTGTTTGAGCTGAACTTCAGTATCAAGGCGCTGCTTGCGGAAGTTGGAGAGTTGCTCAGAGATTTCCCGGTTTTGGGATTCGGGGTCGAAGAAGATGTTCTGTTTTCGGAAGGTTTGAAGCCGTTGCTGGAGGGCTTGGACTTTGCCCTGAAGCGCAGGCAGTTGATCATTGATGAAGGTGAGTCCTTGAGTGGTTTCTGCTCGGCGTTCTTCTAGGGAGTATTTGATGTAGCGATCGCTGAGGGCTTTGAGGACGGTGTTGACGCGGGCTGAATTGCTGTCAGAGTAGCGGACGATCAGGATTTCGGTGTCTGGGACTGGTTTGACATCAATGTTTTTGAGCAATTGGCCATATTGAAAATCAGGATAGGTTTCTTTGACTTGTTTGTGAACGGGTTCTAGAACCGCTTGACTCAACAGAAGTCTGGCTTTGGTCGCGTCAAACCCTGGACCTCTGGGCGAAGAGGTTGTGCTGGCGCTTCCGCCGCCCGAGACATCGACGGATTGTTTGAGTGAAGATACCACTTGACCTTCGGCGGTCATGGGTTTGGTGAGCAGTTGAAATTCTGCTTGATAGCTAGGTTTGGCTTTCCCCAGCGTGGCACCCAGAAAGCCCCCAAGGATCGCACTACTCAGCACAATCCAGCCTCGCCGCTGAAAAACGGAAAAAATACTCCCAAAATCGAGGGCATCTTCATCGGCTTGACCATTGAATAAGGGCAGCCATTGTGGACGATTATTTGAAGTTCCGTTTTCCATGGGTCTAGCGCTGGGGGAGATGTACTGGATGTTGAGATTTTTGATTCTAACTTAACGGAAAAAGATCGATCGGATGAGCGATACGATTCCGCTAACGGGGTTAACAACTTGGTCGGAATCACCAAAAATCGAAAGTCCCGATCGTCGCACTACGATAACATCTTCATTTTGCAACGTAGGATTGCTTTGGTCATCCATGTTGGCAGCGAAGTTGACTGGAACATCTTTTTTGGTCATTGTTCCATCGGGATTGAGCCGGATGAATTCGACGGTACTGCGATCGGCCCGTCTATTGAACCCACCTGCGGCGACGATCGCTCTCGTAAGGGGTGCGTTAGGGGGTAACTCTAAGAATCCAGGACGTTCAATTTCTCCAATGACGCTGACCCGAATCTTATCGGGGGAGAAGGTTGAAACTGCGATGGTGCTAGCTTCTACCCGATCGCGGGTCGTGGCGACGGGGACGATAATGGTGTCTCGATCTTGAAGAATTAAATCTTGTTTTTGATCGCCTTCTTTTAATAAAGCCCAAAGATCGACATTGAAGTTTTGTTCGGTTCCGCTTTGAGTGACCCGACGGACTTGAATAGTCCGAACATTGGCCATAGCTTTAATGCCTCCAGCACTTTGCAAAGCGCGGGTGACAGTGGGAAAGGTTCGGGCTTGGTTGAAGCTCTGTCCAGCCGTGCCTGCAATGGGGACGGTGACACTACTTTCGACGGTGTGGGTACCAGGGCGATAGACTTCGCCAACGACGGTGATGTTCAGAGGCTGAACTTTTTCGGCGGAGAAACTAGTGGTGGAGAGTTGGTAGGATTCATTCAAATCCAGGGTTTTTGCGGTGGGGACAAAAATGGTGTCTCCATCCCGGAGAATGGCATCTTGAGTACTGTCCCCTTCACGGAGGAACTTCCAGAGATTGACTTGGTTGCAGGGCAGTCCACTTCGCTGAGGACGGCGGATTTCAACTTGGTTAAGGTCGGCGGCTTGGGTGATTCCGCCTGCTGTCTTTAATGCGCGGGTGAGGGTGGGAAATTGGGTGGGTCCGCTATTGTTCTCGGGTCCTGCACCCGTTAGGTCATAGGTCCCTCGACGGCTGACTTCACCTGTGACAGAAACTTTAATGGGGCGCGGTGACACTAATGTGAGGGTGACGACGGGATAGCGCAGGAGTTTGCCATACATTGCGCTGACTTTTTCTGTGGCTTCAGCGATCGTTAATCCTTGGACATTCAATCGGCCTACTTGTACAAAATTCACGTTCCCATCGACTAGGACTTGGGTATCGAGAGCATATTGCGGTGTCTTCAAGACATCGACTTTAATCCGATCGCCTGGACCAAGGGTGTAATCCTCCTGTCCAATGGGGAGGGCTGCACAGGCTGTTCTTATGCCGGGGGTCGTAACCGCCATGCTGGGTTGGCTGATGCTAATGCTAACGAGGGCTAGGAGGGTCGTTGAGCTGAGAAAGTGACCTAGAAACAGGGCTGTTTTCAGGTTCGATCGCTGGGGAGGATTGGGGGTTGTGACAATAGACTGATTCATAGGTCGAAAAAATATTTCTGAGTTTACTGTAGAGTAACGAATGGATTTTGGGTGTGACCTCTAGCTTAAGACCTTATCTAGTTTGCCTAAACGTAAAGATCGGATGAAGGAGCTGAATCGCGATCGGCAAGAGTGCCAATCCAAAGCAGGTGATTCCAACGCTTATAATTTGACCAGAGAAAGATTTTAACATGGTTGCCATGGCTAGACTGGAGCCTCCGATCGTTAGACCTAGTATTAGACTGCTAGTGAGGGTTGATAAGTTCCTGTGAGTTTTTTTGAGGTTATCCTGATTTCGAAATTTCAATAAATTCAGTAGTCGCCCCAATAGAGTACCCAAGGGGAGAAACCAGATTGCATAGAAAAGAATTGGATAGAGACTAATAGCCTTGGGTCCTCTGGGTAGGCTAATCAATTGGTTGGGTAGGAGTAGTCGGAAGAAGGTGAGTTCGGGGCGTAGGCGCAGGTGATCGGGGGGATTGCCGGGGTCGAGGTAAAGAGCGAGGACGGAGTTTTCGTAGGTGAGGACGACTCGGTGCGATCGGTTTTGTTGCAGGTTGTTGGGAGATCTGAGTTCTAGGGCGTCTCCGTTTCTTCCGGTGATGGGGGTGCGAAGTCGGACGATCAGTTGACGGTCATTTTGTCCGAGGGTGAGATTGCGTTCACCCGTGTTGAGAGACAGTGAGATGATGCGGGCGGGGCCTTCTTGCTTGAGCGATCGGGTTTCGAAGGTGGTGGCTAGGGTGAACGCTGAGTTTTTTTGGAGGGCTTCGTTGAGCTTGATGGGTGGTTCTTGGGTGATATACCAGGATGAATTGGAATTTGATGCGGCTGGATTGGCGGGGCGTGATTCTAAGGGCGGGGAGTTGAAGCGGCTGCGATCGAGGTAGGGGGCATTGCCTGTGAGGTCGTAGTCGGCGAGGGATTGATTGAGGGTGGGAAATGCTGAAGATTGTAAGAATTGCTGGACTTCTGATTCTGATAAGGCTCGATCGGCTATGGAGAAGCTTTGCACCTTACCCTGCCAGGGTCGATCGCCTGTGGCTTCGTTTCCCACCATTAAGTTGTAGTTTGGGTCCCAATTGCTGAGCTTTGTCATGGTGGACAATTGCCAGGTGCTGCCCAACATGAGGGCAATCCAGAGACCTAAGGCGATCGTAAGGCTGCGTTTTTTTTGCCAGTGACGCACGAGCCATTGTTGGGTTGGAGCGATGATTTGGTCTAAACCCAATAATCCAATGGCTCCACCCAAGGTCCCGCCTAGTGTGTTCGTAAAAATGTCGATAATGCTGCTGCTGCGATCGGGCTGGAAGAGTTGTAGGGTTTCGACGGCGATCGTGGTAGCAAGGCTGATACTGAAAATCAGGCTGAATTTGATGACTGGAGCGAATGATTTGGACTTAAGCCACTGGGAGAGACCGTAGCCGAAGGGCATGAAGAGTAAGATGTTGCCGAAAAAGTCGAAGGCATCACTGGGGTTCCGAAAAAATTGCTTAATGGCATCTTTTTTCCCCCAGGCGATCGCTTCAAATTTAAAGGGAAACAATGTCAACATCACGATGCAAAAGATGCCTCCCAAAATCCAGAACTTCGCGGTGTTGAAGGTCTGAAGGAGTTTGTAGAGGGCGTTACGTTGAGCCATGATGCTGTGCCTAGAATTGTGGGAATCTAAGAGGGTGCCGGGAGTTGTTGGGCGATCGATTTGCCAATTTCCAAGGAGGCCGTGGCCGCAGGGGAAGGTGCATTGAGAATATGCAGCGCGTTTTCGTCGGGAACGATGAGGAAGTCATCCACTAGTTTACCCTCGGGTTGAAGGGCTTGGGCACGGACTCCGGCATGGGTGGGAATGAGATCTGCAGCGGTGACTTCGGGAATGAGGCGCTGTAGGCTTTTCACGAAGAGGGGTTTCAGGATCGATCGAAGGATTTCCTGGGTCCCTTGGCTGGGATATTTTGCAGCCAGTTTCCAGAAGCCGGGATAGGTGAGGGTGTCGATCGTATCCCGCAGGTCGAAGTCGGTTTTGTTATAGCCTTCGCGTTTGAGGCTAAGGACTGCGTTGGGTCCTGCGTGGACGGTGCCGTCGGCCATGCGGGTGAAGTGAACGCCGAGGAAGGGGAAGTTGGGGTCTGGGACTGGGTAGATCAAGCCTTTGACGAGGTAGCGTTTTTCAGGGATGAGTTCGTAGTATTCGCCTCGGAAGGGGACAATTTTGGCGCTGGGTTTGATTCCGGTGAGTTGGGCGATTCGATCGCATTGCAATCCCGCGCAATTGACGAGAAAGCCTGTGTTGAAGGAGCCTTGATTGGTTTCAATGGTGTAGCCAGAACTAGTTTTGACGAGGTTTAAAACCTTGGTATTGAGTTTTAAATCTGCGCCCTGTTCTGTTGCGATTTCTGCATATTTAAGACAGACGGCGCGATAGTCAGCGATGCCTGTGGAGGCGATGTGAACGCCTGCGATCGAGCTGACATGTGGCTCGTATTCCCTGACTTCTTCAGGGGTGATTTCTTTGACGGGCAGATCGTTTTGGAGACCGCGATCGTAGAGGTTTTTGAGTAAGGGCAGTTCTTCGGGTTCCGTGGCGACGATGACTTTGCCGCAGACTTCGTGGGGCAGGTTGTGCTTTTGACAAAACTCCACCATCGATCGGCTGCCATCGCGACAGAATTTGGCTTTGAAGCTGCCGGGTTTGTAATAGATGCCAGAGTGAATGACGCCGCTGTTGTTTCCGGTTTGGTGATTGGCCCAGTACGATTCTTTTTCGAGGAGGAGGATTTTGGCGTTGGGGTATTTTTGGCCCAGAGCCATTGCGGTGGAAAGGCCGACAATACCGCCGCCTACGATCGTGAAGTCATACATGGGTAATGCACTGAGTGGTGAGAGTTTTGACGTGAGGTTCGGGCTTCGACTCCGCTCAGCCCACGGGATTTAGTTGATGGGATTATTAAGTGTCGATCCGGAATATTGAGGACTGAGCGGAGTCGTTCGCGGAGCGTTGCGTTAGCAAAGTCCGGCGATTTGGAACGACTCCGCTTAATCCACGGGATATTCGAGGACTGAGCGGAGTCGAAGTCCGGCGCGATCGGGTCTTAAATCGCCACGATCGAGGTCGTTACACCCATTTCGTCCAGCATTTTCTGAATTTCATCACAGTAGATGCCATTCATGACAATGACTTCATCGGGTTTGTACGTCTTCAGGATTTCGGGCGATTGAATCTCTTGGGCGACACCGGGAATGAACTTGCCTTGACGGTAGGGATTGATATCCACAATGCAATCGACCAAATCCAAGGTATTTAAAGTGGTCAAGAATGCCACACATTTGGAGCCGGAACCCCAGACAGCGACGCGCTTGCCTTCGGCTTTCATGGATTCCAAATGGGTTTTCCAATGGTTGAGTTTAGGTCCGATCGCGGCGGCATAGTGCTCAACATTTTTGCAAACGTCTTCGACGCTTTCTTCAGCCGGATGAATCTTGGTCGAAATGCCCTGTACAGGTTTCGCTTCAATCATCAAATACTGATCGCCGTAGTCCAAATACAAGTCAATCACTTCAAAGCCCGATTTGCGGAACAGGCGTGCCAAGGTGCCGGGAGTGAAGTAGGAGCAATGCTCGTAGT
>JAAFJU010000021.1 GCA_013298165.1 Synechococcales cyanobacterium bin31.maxbin.ball.101
GTCCAGCATTTCTGACATCGATCGAGTTTTGACTATCTTCTACGTATTGATTGAAGTTGAGTCCTGCGATCGATCCACCATTTCGCGTGACGCCCGTAACCCGTTTCACAAGTTTAAGTCTTGCTTCACCGGGAACTTTGACCGTCAGCAGATTCGGCTCGTCATCGCCCGTGCTACCCGGAATGTTTCCAGTATTGACACCATCGTCTGCAATTTGGGGTTCATCCTTGGGTCCAGAGACGGCATCGGTTAAGGATGGGCTAATGGGACCGTTGGAGGTGGCGCTGGCTTGGTTGCGGATGGCGGTATTGGCGGGGGCGATGATGGTGGCGCGGTAAGTGACAGTGACGCTGGAATTAGCAGCGAGGGTTCCAGTTCCCGTCATGAGGGGATCGCTGGTCCCGTTGTAGGTGGCTTGGGCAGGGACGGTGCTGGCAATGTCGGATTTGCTAAAGGTGTAACTTCCGGGGACAAAGGTGAGATTTGTACTGTCGATCGCATCGGTGATTTGGAAATTATTGACGGGGGTTGTCGGGGAGGTGTTGCGGTAGATCACGGTGTATTCTACGATGTCGCCGATCGAAACCGATTGACTGCCATCTTTATCATCGACTAAACGAACCGCTTTTGTTCCCGCAGGATTGACAGGGGAAACCAAATTAATAATGGTTTCATCATCGGGCGTGAGATTCGGTTGAGTGACATCACCATTGCCATTAGGGGTACCAGAATTCACGCCTGAGCCAGGGTTGGTGGGATTGGTACTGTCGCTGGCATCCGATCGAATGGGAGTGCCGAGATCGCCTTTGTAGTTGACGAGAGCATGGTTCGCGATCGGGCTAGCGGCTCCGGGGAGAATCTTGGCATTGAAGGTGACAGTGACGGTGGCTCCGGGAGCCAGGATAGCGCTATTGGTCAGGGCGATCGGCGTAATGCCATCACCATTAAAACTGCCCGTGAGTGTGGTGGCGGTGACAAAGGGCGCACTGGCAACGGTCACAGGGTTTGCGCCATCCAATAGGAACTGTAATTGCGTCGGAATGGCATCGCTGACAATGACGTTTTTGATGGGGGAGATGGGGTTGGGGTTTCGCAGGACGATGGTGTATTGCACATCGTCGCCGGGGGTGAGGGTTCCGGTACCGTCGTTGTCCCGAAGTCGTTTGACGGATTTATTTAAAACAGGTTTTGGGGTGACGACTGTGATGCCTGTAGGGTCGATCGGGGTGCCTGTGGGATAGAGGGACTGGTCCAGAGTCGTGGTGGGAATGCCGGAGGTGGTTTTATCACGGGTGTCGGTAAGGATGCCTGTGGGAGGATATCCGGGGGTTGGCGAAGTCCCTTTGGCTTGGTTAAATAAATCGCCTTCTGCGGTGCCGTTGATCGTGGCTTCGATCGTAACGGTGATCGTGCCATTCACACCCAAAACTGCGTTTGCACTCAAGAGATTTGAATCGGTAGTGCCGTTGTAGCTCGGGTTTGGCACTGCCGTGGTGCCTGCGCCATTGACGACGATCGTTTCACTGCCTGGGACGAAGGTGACATCTGTGGGTAAGGTGTCGGTGATTTGAAAACTGGTGGCGGCGGCTGTTCCGCTGTTGCTATAGACGATGGTATAGCGAATCCGATCGCCGCCCGTTAGTGAGCTACTACTGTCAGCATCAGCAATCACTTCAACGTATTTAATGGCGTTGGCGTTTGGAGTCGTAGTAGGAACGATGATCACTTGGGTTGTCTGGGCCTCACTGGGGAAATAGGTCCAGAGATCCAATCCCTTTGCATCCCCAAAGCTTCCGCCACCGCAGGTGACATTGCTATTGCCGCCACTGGACTGACCATAGGCTCTAGCGGAGGTCGTGGAGCTATAGCCTGTGACGGGATTGCTGAAGAGAGGGTTGGGCTGTGTGCCGTTATTGGTGGCACATAGGGGACCATTGACAGCGGTGCCGACGAGGGTTCCGTTGGAGGTTTTGTAGCCGCGATCGTCGTAAAAAGCCGTGGTCGGACCAAATCCCGGCGCAAACGTACCGGGCGGGTTGATCATGGTGAAGCTCGGTCCACCATTGAGGCTATTTTCCGCATCTAGCAGCGGGAAGTGGTATTCGCCCCCGCGCAAAGTGGCGCGTACGGGGTAATTAGGTTGCGTGGTATTGACGGGAAAGAAGGTGCCATCGTTGCGTTTACCATCCCAGGTTGCGGTTTGACTACCAGCGGTGGGGAGCTGTTGACGGATGACGCGATTGAGCGGATTGGTCGGATCATAATCCACGCCGTCATTACTAATTACCAATTCATAGCTACCGGGGACATTGGTGGTGAAGGTGAAGGTTCCGCCTGTGTTTTGGGTACTGGTGGTGCTGGTGGCGGTTCCAGCAAATTGCAAATTGGATAGGACGGGGACGGTGGGCGTGGTGGGGATACTCAAGAGCGTCAGGACTTGGGGATCGGAGGGATTAAAGAACAAGGGAAACTCTGGCCTTGCCATGGTGGCTCCGCCTTGGATGGTTTGGATGAGGGCGGGGTTGGGGCCACCGGGGATCCCGAGAACGTCGTGGTAGAGTGGGGTTCCGTCGGCGTTCAGGAAGCCCGATCGGTTCCCAAAGGCGACAAATCCATTGGGATCAAGTCCTTTAAAATCAGTCTTGTATTGGTATCCATCGGTGGTGACGGGAAAGATGCTGGAGTTAATTGGAAGCCCATTAGTGCCTGTAAATGCAACCAGGGCATAGGTGAAAAGACGACCGTTTTGATTGGTGAGAGGATCATTTGGGTTAGTGCGGACGGTGACATCCCAGGTGGAGATACTGGTGCCTTGGCCTGTGTTGAAATTTCCTGGATTATCCGCGATCGATCCCGAAATCCCCCCATTTCCCGTTGCACTAAATCCTGAAGGCCCTGTAAAGGCGACATCATAGATTCCATCGCCGCCGACAGGAACGGTATAGGTACAGGGTGCATAGCCATTTGTGGCAGGTGCGGGTCCGGCAAGTTCTTGGTTACGGGTACCGATGAAGCCTTTGACGGCTTGGGCATTACAGCTTAGGGTCGCAGAGGCAGGTGCTGGGACATTTTCAGAGCCGATCGCACCTGTGACAAGTCCTGGACGATACAGCAAAATATCGCCACTGCCCACGCCCACGGCACTGGACCCGAGCAGAATGGTTTCGCCCGCTTTGGCATAGACTTTAAAGAGCGATCGGCGGGGGATAATTCCACCATAGAGTCCATCAGCAGCAGTCCGCCACTCAATGTTGGCGCGGGATCCCGTAGCACTTGATGGATAGAGGTCTTTACTCCCTTCGGCATGGGCGATCGTCGCCGTCCCAATAACGCTACTGAGAATGCTAAGCGTACAGGCTAGTAATGATTTGGAATGGGGAAGGGACTTCATAAATAAACGCATAGAAATTAACTCACACTAAAAATAAAACCAACTCTGAATCACTCAATTCATGACTCAATCCACTACTCTAGTTGCAGATCGCTCTCCTCAATCGTGAGTTCTAAACCATTGCTATTTCGATAAATCAATTCAACCCGTCGATCGCGGGCAAAGTCGAGTTTTGAATCACGATTGGCAATGCGTTTGGTTTCACCGAAGGATCGAATGCTCATCCGACTGGCACTGATACCCCGTCGCAACAGATAGTTTCGGGTGTTGGTGGCGCGGCGGAGTCCTAGGTTTTGGTTATAGTCATTGTTGGCGCGAGGATCGGTGTGGCCTTCAAGATCGAGGCTGATGCCGGGATAGTCTGTGAGAATCTGGGCAATCCGATCGAGGATTTTTGCGCTTTCAGGACTGATGGAATCCTGGTCGAGGGCAAAGTGAATCCGAGTTGGGATTTGAAGTTTGACAGGTAAGAGGGGTGGCGCGACATTGGGTGGTTTTGGCGTCGGCGGAGTTGTACAGGGTGGAATGGCTGCGGGCGTTGGGTTCGGTCTTGCCACTTGGCTCCAGGATCCGAGGACAGCGTTGATAGCAGGTTCTGAAGTGCCGCGCGCATCTGTTGCGATCGCACTCAACCGATCGCCATCCCCTAGTTTTGCATTCAAACTTGAGACTAAAACGGAGAATCGTCCGGTTGCATCGGCGGTGGTGGTGCCGATCGGTTCCGTCAGCGGGCCATGGTCACTTTCGGCGTTGGACTGAACGCTGTAGAAGGCAATTTGGCTATTGGGTTCAGCGATTCCTGTTAGCGTGTCACTGGTTGTAAAAACATCCCGATCGAACTCGGGTGCATTGATGGCTTGGTTGCCAGTTTCAAGATGTCGATAATCACCTTTGCGTTTCGGATTGGGTCCGTCACCCGTTTGCCAAGCTTGGGGATAGGTATTCTCTTGAGTATTCAAATCAATACTCATCCCTTCCAAAGCATCAAATCGATTGTTGGTAATCAAGTTTCGATCGCTCTTCGGATAAGCGCCCACGACAACGCCTGCGCCTGCTTGATGAGAGATTTGATTATTCGTGACTTCATGCCCAGAGCCAGTGAGATAGATGGCCGATCGGCGCAGTCTGCGACCGTTGTAGCGGATTTGGTTATCCGCGATTTTGACCGATCCCTGGGGTTTGAATAAATACACTCCCGCACCGTCATTACCGCACATGAGGTTGCCGCGAATTTGGCTGCGATCGACATTCCCTTCTAACCGAATCCCATCTGGCATTCCAGCAAGTCCGTTATTAACAATAATATTTTCACTAATATCGCTATTGGTCGCAGCGACACTGGTGATAATCGCACTACCGTCATGGAATTCAATCCGATTTCGACGAATAACCGTGCCTTCCCCATGGAAAACCGAAACGCCAAAGGCTGATGGGCGATCGGATTTACCGATCGGAGACAGTCCTAACCAGTTATTTTCAATCAGGACATCTTTCGGTGGAATATCGTCGGGATAGTAAGGTGCGAAATTCGCCGGGGGCTGCTGCTTTTGGGTATTGGGCGGTGGGGTGCGGTGGGAAATAAAAATGTCGGCGGGGGGCGTCAGGGCGGTCGATCGGTGCGAAGCAGTAAAGCCATGAATACTTAAGCCGCGCACAGTGACGCGATCGCCCACAATGGTTAAACCGCGTAAAACCTCAGCATTGGGTGCGGGCATCAGTTCGACCAAGGGAATCGCGATCGAAATCTCTTGGGTGGCCGATTTGCTGGAATCATATCCCGGCTGTGTCGTGCCATCAATGGTTGTTCCCGGTTGTCCGATCGCGGGAAGCTCGGTGGTGAGAGCAATCTGGGTCTTTCCTGACGGCAGATTAAATCCGATCGTGGAGCGTTCACTCGTCGATGTGACCTGCGATCGTTCAGCCGCACTGAGGGATTCCAGCTTGAGTTCACCGTTGATCAGAGCGATCGCTTCTCTTAAGGTGACCTGACGGCAGATTAAATCCGATCGTGGAGCGTTCACTCGTCGATGTGACCTGCGATCGTTCAGCCGCACTGAGGGATTCCAGCTTGAGTTCACCGTTGATCAGAGCGATCGCTTCTCTTAAGGTGAGACTGTTATCAGCTTTGATCTCATCGGCATTGCTATTGACGATCGTTTTGTAATAGGCCACAGGGGCAGAAACGGCTGACTGAGCAAGTCCGATTAAGAGTAATAATTGAAGGGTTGGGATGCCATAGTTAATCAAGCCCCCTAGCCCCCAATTCTGGGGGGACATGAGCAGTTTTCTGAATTCCGGCTCCCCCAGAATTGGGGGTTGGGGGGCGGTTCGCCGGGATTTGAGACCTTCATGGTCAGCGTTTCTAGTCGTTGTTAATTCAATCAATGTTTGGTTTAGCATAATTATTGTCCTCCCACGGCGACGATCGGTTTAACGTTCGATTCTTGTTGTTGCGGTGGAGCCACTTTTTGTAACCCAAACCCATCAAACAGTTCGTTCAATTTGAACTGTAATCCCATATAAAAGCCGCCTCGACTGCGATCGCCCACGTCCGGGTCGCTGGCTCGCCCGAAGCTGTATCCCGCACCCACTCTGAGGTTCGGGGTCAGATAATAGCCCGCTTCTAAGGCAAACCCTAATTCACTAAATCCCGTCGTCGTCTGGGTAATGCTGCGAATCGCTCCGACGGCATCCCAGCGATCGTTGAAATGATAGGTGGTGCGGAATTGGCCGAGGGCGATCGTGTTGGAGTTAATCAAGCTATTAGCCAAATAGGATTCCGTACTGCGCAAGCCCAATTTCCCATAGAACTCCCAACGCCAATTCGGCGCATAGATCGCTTCAGCCGAAAACAGATGAATATTGCCACCCGTCCCCGCCCCAAACAGTAACGTGTCGGGAATAGCACTGGGATTTTTACGATATTCATACCGGAGTAACGCATTGAATTTATCGCTTTGAGGATCTCGGTAAGCGATACCCAGCTTGAGATTAGCGGTATCACCCAAACCGAGAATGTTGCTGTAATTAGCTTGTTGAAACCGGAAGAGTGCAGTGAGCGCAGGGGAGAGTTTGCCATTGGCGGCAGCGGAAAAGACCGTGTTGCTGCCTGCGGACGAAAAGCGATTTTCAAATCTCGCACTGGCTTTGAAATTAGGATTATCTGTGTAGTCTAATCCGATGCTGTAGCTATCGCCAGAATTGGTCGCTAGCGATGCACCGCTTTGTCCGACCGCATAGGGCGTAATGATCTGCTGTCCAGCTCCCGTAAAGGTGTAAATATCTCCGAAGATATGCTCGTAGGCGAGATTCAGTCGGAGTCCTGGGGCCAGCGTCATGCGATGGTTGAGTCCTAATGCCCCTTGACCTGCCAGACCATTCATCCCATTTAAGAGTGAATACCGTCCAGTGACGCTGGTGTCATCGGTGATGCGCTGATCCATGAGCGTATCTAAACTGGTAATGGCACCCTGACGATACGCGCCACCCGTGAAAAACTGATGCGCCAATCGCATGGTAATTCCCGGCATGACAGCCCAGTCCAGCCCCAACGTCGTCCGATCGGGATACAGCAAGTCACGGCTATTGCTCAGATTCAATTCGTTCTGAGCGCGGAATGTCAATGATTTGCTAATGGGGAATGAGAAGGCTGAAACAAGTTGATTACTGGATGCGGTGAGCAGATTTGCACTGCTCCGATCGCTGCGATTGCGATTCACATAGTCCAGCGCAAGTTCCGCACTCCCAAACTTCTGAGTCACGCCTGCCCGAAGTGTGGTCAAACTGTTGTCAACCTTGCTACCAGGAATCGGCTGCGCCTGGGGATTAAATAAATCACTAAATCCAAAGAGACTCCGATCGGCGCTAGCAATGCCAAAGTTTTCTTCACGATCGAGTTGGAATTTGACTCGGGTACTGACACCTAGACTGCTTGCTAAATCAAGGCCATAGCGAGTCTGGCCCGGTGTAAAACTAAAGGTTGCATTATTGGCAAAGCCTTGATCAACCGTACGATAGTAAGCGCGACCGATCGCATTTCCGCCAAGTTTGCTATTCACCTCAATGCGATAGGCATTTCCGGTGACATTGCCTTGGTAGATGGAATCATTGGTCGATCGGGCGATTTCAGCAATGACCTGACCGGATTCACCGAAGGAAAAATTCGCATCTGCCCCGTAAAGCTCAAACCCGCGTGCCCCTTGATTCTCTTTCAAATAGCTCGTGCCTAGCCAGCTTTCACGGCCTAATGTCCGAGACAGATGGTATTGCAACCGTCCCGCATAGAGGTTTGCGTCATTGCCTTGGGAGTCGGATTGATAGGTGACAACAATCTTGCGCACCAGCGATCGGCCAAACAAATCAAACTCCGTACGCAGCATGGGCCGTCTAAAAATAAACGCACCTCGATCGTAATCAATCTCATAGTCTGCGGTGCGGCTGAGACTTTTCCGCTCAATTACGGTGCCGGGACGACCGAGTTCTTCCGTTTCGATAAAGACATTTTCACTCCCCGGAACGACCAAGCGCTGGGATAGGAAGTAATAACCGCTGGTGCCATCCGGGGCGATCGCATCCCGCCGAAAACTCTGCAAATTGTTGCCATACATAATGGTGGCTTGCAGATTGCCAAAATTATAATTCGCTTTTAAACCATGCAATTGCCGTGAGGTTGCACTGTAAAGCTGCGACGGCTGAGCAAATTCCTGAGAATTAAAGTCTCCCCACATGGCGTAGTCTGTACCTGCATTGCTCACAGGCGACTGGCGCTCGGCTTTGAAATAAACGCTGTCGATCGAGGGTGCCAAGTAGTCAACTTTAGAACTATCACCGAAAACAGGATAGACCTGATCGCAGGACTGGGTATCGCGAAAGAGTCGAGAATTGCCGTCACAGGTTTGGTTCAATGGCCGCTGATTGTTAATCGCACCTGTCAGAAGCCAATTGCCCACTTTTCCCGTGGCAAAGACAGCCGTGTCAACGTCAAGCCTGGTGCCTTCTGCCAGCCGATCGGGATTGAGAAACTCGCGATAACTGCCAAAATAGTCGGTGCCCGATGCGCCAATGCGAATATTGACGACTCCGGCCACAATGGGCGATCGGAGGTTCGGCACAAATTCAACTTGGGTGTAGGTGCTGATGTCTTGGAACTGAGTGGAAGCGGCAATCACACCCTGGGGATTGTTTTGATCGCTAGGTGAGGGATTGGCAGAAGTATCTGGGGCAAGGGGTTTTGGGGTGAGGGGTTTGGTCGCATCGTCGGCATCGGCTAAATGCTTAGCGATCGCTGCTCTGACCCGCACTTTTTTGGCTTCCAAATCTGATTGCAGTTCAGCGGTAAATTTACCCCGAATCGCTAAGACCTGAAATCCTGGCATATCCGTATCTTGATCAGCACCAATAAATTTCCCAGCGCTACTGGTGAGCGTGACGATCGCCCTGGCCGGAACCAATTGCCCCGCTTTATCTAATAATCGTCCCTCAAATTTCACGGTCGATCGGCCATCTGCCACAACTTGCGACGATCGGGCAGGCAATAACTCAACCTGTGTAATTTGAGCGTTAATCTGTGGGGCAATCTGTGGGGCAATCTGTGGGGTAGTCTGTGATGCAATCTGTGGTGCCGAATTGGCAACAGCAGGTGCCATCAAAACGATCTGCGCGAGAACAATCTGCGCGATCGGCAGCGTTGCCATCAAAATAGGTTTAATCATAGGTTTAGCGCACTGCCTCACGATAGGTCGGCGTAACTGCAAAATTCATACGAGCCATGCCACTCGGTTCTAGTCGGACCGATCGGGATGTGCTGTTTTTATCAATGCGATAGAGATTTGGGGCGATCGTATATCCCGGCAAACTGGTCAAGTCCAGCGTCCCCGTGTGATATCCCGCCAAGACATAGGGCAATGAATAGAGTCCATCCGCATCGGTCATCACCCGATTGCCGTCTTCTAAAATGATCACAGCGTTTGGAATTCCCGGCTCTCCGGGCTGCTGTTCTCCATCGAAGTTCCGATCTTCAAACACCCGCCCAATCAACGTGCCACAATCTGAAACGATCCCCGCCTGGACCAAAACGCGATGGCTGGCAATGTTACTATTGACGGGACCGCTGGGCGAATTTCCAAAGGCGATCGCACTATTGCGACCACTACCCCGCACGGCATCGGGACTCGTGACAGCCGCATAGGCAATCACCAGAGATTGTTGGGGTTGCAAGTCTGGATAACTAAAGGTAACGACCGATCCCGAGATCGTTGCCAGAATGGGGGACGGCTGAGATTGCGGTTGCCCTGTTGCATTGACTACAGCACCCACAGGCGACTTCGGCAAAAACTTAAATCCCAAGGGCAACGTATCTTTAATTTTCAAATCCGCAATGGGGGCGGTACCTGTGTTGCGAATTTGAAGACGATAGCTAATGGCATCACCGGGTTCAATACTGGCCCGATCGCCAATTTTAATAATTTCTAATGCCGCTGTTCCGCCTTGGACTGGGATATTAACAGTATTAGAGAGGGTCGTTTTTTTAGGTTGTCCAGGACTATTAAACTCAGCCGTAGCCGTATTCGGAATCACGGTTGGCGTAACTTGCGCGATCGCCGGACGAGCATCACCAAACAGGATCAGCAGGAAAAATCCTGCATACCAGAGTGGCGAATGATTCAATTTAACAATGTTCATACGTAATGTTCTATAAAATTCAATGCACAGCAAGTTGATGTGCATATAGATGGCTTAATCAATAGATGACGTAACTGACACGAAGTTCTTAATTTTCGAGTCTTAGAGAATATACTGTATAAAACCATCTCTTAATCTGTTGATAAGTAATTTTTATCGAGATGAATAAATCTTATTTGTGACTTAACTGTCAAATTATTTCAATCTTCTCGTCATTCAGGTCTAGGACATGAAGCAGTCCACCTTTTTAGGCAGGATCTTAAAATTTAGCGCTATGGACTCGATCGTCTTTTCTGATGACCGACATAAAAACTGCCATTCCATGCATTGCGGGCATTGCGGCGAGAATTGCAGTACTATTGGACTACTGTATGACGGCTGTAATGAGCCATGGTGATTAGCCATGATTAAAGTCCTTCACCTTTCAGACATTCATATGGGCAGTGGCTACGTCCATGGCCGTCTAAATCCTGAAACAGGCTTGAATACTCGCTTTGAAGATTTTGTTCAAACCTTGTCCTTTTGCATCGATCGGGCCATCAACGAACCCGTGGATTTGGTCTTGTTTGGCGGGGATGCCTTTCCGGATGCGGTGCCTGCGCCCTATCTTCAGCAGGCATTTGCAAAACAGTTTTGTCGATTGAGTGCGGCGGGGATTCCGACGGTATTGCTGGTGGGCAATCACGATCAGCATTCCCAGGGTGCGGGCGGCGCGAGTTTGTCGATTTACCGATCGCTCGGCGTTCCGAATGTCATTGTGGGTGACACCTTGGCAACCTATCGGATTGAGACGACATCGGGTCCATTGCAGGTGATCACGCTGCCTTGGCTCAATCGATCGACCCTCATGAGCAAGACCGAAACCGATGGCTTATCGATGCTGGAAGTGAGTGAAGTGCTACTCGATCGATTGCGTTTGGCCCTAGAAGGCGAAATTCGGCAGCTTGATCCCACTATTCCCCATATTTTACTCGGGCATCTGATGGCAGATGCCGCAACCTTCGGCGCAGAGAAGTTTCTAGCCGTTGGTAAAGGATTCACGGTGCCGTTGAATATTTTGACGCGGGACTGTTTTAATTATGTGGCTCTAGGCCATGTTCATAAGCATCAAATTCTATGTGAAAACCCGTTGACCATTTATCCCGGCAGCATTGAACGGGTTGATTTTAGTGAAGAAAAAGAACCAAAAGGGTTTGTGATTGTAGAATTCACACCAGAACCGGGTGAAAACCAATTTAAAACAAGCTATGAGTTCTGTGCAGTTCCGGCCCGATCGTTCTGCACCATTGAAACCAATCTCTGCGACTCGACCATGCCGCAGGATGATTTGCTGATGGCCATTCACCGATCGGAGATTCAAGATGCCGTGGTGCGATTGATTTACCATTTGCGTCCGGAGCAGGTGGAGCTGATTCAAGATCTGGGGGTCCGTGAGGCACTCAGTGCGGCTCATAGTTACACGATTCAAGCGGATCTCGTCACCAAAGTCGCCCGATCGCGCTTACCAGAGCTAGGCGTGGGCGCAACCATTACACCGATCGAAGCCCTCCAAGCCTATTTGACCAATCGGGAAGACTTGCGAGATTTGGAACTCCCAATCCTAGAAGCAGCGCGGGCCTTAATGGGAGACGAACAAGGCGTTATGTTTGGGTCGAGTGGCAGGCCGACCTTCGGAATTGAGGTACCTGTGCCAGAAACAGAGAATAGAGAGGCGATCGCAGATTCGATCGAGGAACCCTCAGTACAATTACGACTTCTATAGTGGCAATCAGCATCTAAATAATTGATGCTGCAAATTACTGGGTAATCTCGACAGGATCTCCCAAATTTATGACCGAATTACGATCGTAAATGAAGAATTAGCGGATCAAATATCGATCGAACACATTAGATAAGCATTCCGTAAATCTCCAGCCTGACCTCTGTGAACTAGATAAACCTCAAGCCTATGGTAGGGACATCGCCACTGAAACGTGAATCGTACAGACCCAATCTGCATCGAATCACGCCTCAGTGGGAACAAGACAATCTAGCTCTACAATCTTCCAAACATCATGACATTTATCCGTAACGCATCTAAAGTTTCCTTCGCTGCTCTGGTTGCCTGTACCGTTGTTGGGGGTCAAGTCAGCACTGCATCTGCCGCCGATAACTTAATCATGAACGGCAGCTTTGAAGCGGGGACCAATCTCAAAGACGGCGGCTGGGGTACCTATGACTCGATTACAGGATGGAAAGCAACTGCTGGCGGTAAAATTGAAGTCCAGCGTGGGGCCGCAGGTAAAGCCTATGACGGTAAAAATTTGGTGGAACTCGACAGCCACAACTACAACAAAGGCATTGAAACCTTAGGAATCTTCCAAGACCTCGCCACCACGATCGGCAAAACCTACAGCTTCTCCTTTGCCTACTCTCCGCGAATTAACGTTCAAGCCGCAGACAATGTCTTCGAAGCCTTAGCAGGTAACGTCTTCAAGCAAACCATTCAAGCAGGTAAAGGCGGAAAACAAACCGACTGGAAACTCTTCTCGACCCAATTCGTTGCAAATAGCACCACGACTCGGATTCAATTTAACGACAAAGGGATTCGCAACACCACATTGGGCGCTTTTATTGATGATGTCCAAGTTCAAGCCGTCCCTGAACCGACTGCACTGTTAGGCTTGT
This sequence comes from Synechococcales cyanobacterium bin31.maxbin.ball.101, assembly GCA_013298165.1. GTDB lineage: Bacteria > Cyanobacteriota > Cyanobacteriia > Leptolyngbyales > Leptolyngbyaceae > JAAFJU01. The sequence goes on from JAAFJU010000021.1 coordinate 12,740, forward strand.
CAGTGGCAGGTTTGAGCCTGTTAGCTCGCAAGAAAAAACGTCAGGCTGTCTAGACCTCATACCCAATCAAGATGAATTAGGTCGCCATTGCGCAGGGAGGTTCTCTCTGCGCATTTTTGTGCGTAATTTTATGCGCAATTTTGTACGTGATTTTGTTTTGCAGCGGTTCGTCGTAAGATGAATTGAGAGCATGACACCTGCAAAACTCATCTGAAAAACCAGTGGCTTAGTCCCATGAGTGAATCTAAAACAATTCGTCCTCTTTCTTTAGATGTCATTCATCGCATGGCAGCGGGCGAAGTCATTGATTCAGCAGCGGCGGTCGTCCGGGAACTGGTGGAAAATGCGATCGATGCCAATGCCACTCGTATTGTGATTGACCTGTGGTTAGACCAATGGAAAATCCATGTGATGGATAATGGCCAAGGGATTAGTCATGAAAACTTAAGAACGATCGCGCTTCCCCACACGACCAATAAAATTTCACAACAATCTGATTTATCAAATATTACAACCTTAGGATTTCGAGGAGAAGCGATTCATAGTATTGCTCAATTTTCACAATTAGAAATTCTAAGTTGCATGGATGACGATCGATTGGACGATCGATTGGACCCGATCGAAGCCAAACGAGAACCTAAACGTGAATCCTCGGGTTGGCGAGCGAACTATACAACGAATGGCGAATTAGAAACCCTGGAAGAAGCGGCGATCGCCCCCGGCACCATCATTCACGTCAACCAACTGTTTCAAAACTGGGAAAGCCGACGCACCGGAACTCCAAAACAACAGCTTAAATTAATTCAAACTTGCCTGCACAACATTGCGATCGTTCATCCCGAAATTACAATCCAAGTCTTTCAAGACGATCGAGAATGGCTCACCCTGGGAAATACTAAAAACTTAGTTCAGCGATTACTACAAGTTCTGCCCAACGGGGTTTTAAGCGATTTTAGTCAGGTCAAAACAGAGGAGATTGAATTAGTCCTGGGTCTGCCCGATCGGATTTCCCGCCGATCGCCCGATTGGATCCGCATTGCCGTCAATGGCCGCATCGTGCAAATCCCCGAATTGTTTCAAACCATCATGACCGCATTACGAAAAACATTGCCCCGCGATCGCTATCCGATCGTCTTAGTTCATCTCCATGCCCCGCCTCAGCAAGTGGATTGGAATCGGGATCCGGATAAATCCTCGTTGTATCTACAAGAATTGGACTCTTGGCAAACTTTAATCATTCGCAGCATTCAGCAAGCATTAACCTTGACGAACGATCTGCTCTCGGGTCAAAGAACCACCCAATTTTTACGAGCCGCAGAACAAAGCGCAGGCTACGGACTCGATCGCGCCATTACGACCACTGAATCAAAACCAACCCGATCGCTCCCCGGTGACTTAAAAGCGATCGCCCAGGTTCGCAATACTTACATCTTGGCCGAGCATCCCGCAGGCATGTATCTAATCGAACAACATATTGCCCATGAACGGGTCCTGTACGAACAAATTTGCGATCGCTGGAGTCTAGTCCCCATCGAACCCGCCATCATCCTGACGGCATTGTCCGATCGACAGGTGGAACAGTTGGAAACCGTCGGTCTGACAGTCGATGACTTTGGGGAACAGCTTTGGGCCGTGCGGACGATTCCTGAGATGTTGCTGCACCGGGACGATCGGGCGGCGGCCATTCTAGAGCTGAGTTTACTGGGAGATCTAAATGCCGCTCAAGTGGCGATCGCCTGTCGCACTGCTATCCGTAACGGCACCCCACTGACAAGCTCCGAGCAGCGCCATCTGCTTCAACAATGGCAACAAACTCTCAATCCTCATACTTGTCCCCACGGCCGTCCCATCTATCTCGTGCTGCAAGAAACGGCCCTAGCACAATTCTTTCGCAGACAGTGGGTCATCGGTAAAAGTCACGGATTAGAAGAGGCATAAAAAAGGCATAAAAACCTAAAAGCAGCCCGAATCCAGCCTTAATGAGTAGCCGCAATCAATCTAGTATTCCTAACGATGTATATCACTCAGATTCTCTCTGGGTAAGGGCTACAGGATTTTATTAGGGCTTTATGACAAGTGAAAAGCCAGTAAGAATACAGTGAATTTCAGGAGGGCAGACTTCGATACAGGGAGTCCTGGGTGATATCACTGTAGTAACAAGCAACACATTCAACGCCCGGAGAAACCGACTTTGAATGCCCAGTTTGATTTACCTCTTTACACTCAGACAGCTTCTTAATCATGTCCAACCCTAGCCTGACGATTTTTTATCAGTTCAATCCCTGGAATAGCACGATCGGCGGAATTCAAACGGTCATTCGATCCTTTATCAAATACGCCCCCGATGAGTTTCAATTGCAACTGGTCGGCACAGGCGATCGGCGCGACATGACGATCGGCCAATGGCATGAAGAGACCTTCGCTGGGAAAAAGCTACGGTTTCTACCGATTTTAGATTTGCCTCAAGATAATGTGCGGGGTCGCATTCCTACCACTGTCAAATACACCGCCGCCTTGATGGGCCGTCGCATTGAATCCGACTTTATGCATTTTCATCGTCTCGAACCCACCTTCGCTGCTAAAAGCTGGCAAGGCGACAAAACCTTCTTCGTCCATAACGACATTCATCAACAGATGGCCGCCAAAGACGGAAACAATGCCATTCTTTGGCGACGTTGTCCCCAGGCATATTTCGCCCTTGAAGGCTGGCTGGTCAAGCAATTTAATGAAATTCTGTCCTGCAATTCTGAATCTGCGAGTCTCTATCAAAAGCAATATCCAGAATTGGCCGATCGGGTTTCTTTTATTCGCAATACGGTCGATACGGAAGTTTGCAAGCCTCTGAGTGAAGACGATCGGACGATCGCAAGAGTGACCTTTGCCCGTCAGCATTCATTACCCGATGAAACCAAATTTCTACTCTTTGCAGGACGCTTACATCCCCAGAAAGATCCATTGCGCCTAATCCAAACCCTGGCTGCAATGAATGACCCATTCGTCCATCTCATCATTGCGGGAGATGGCGAACTGGCCCCAGTCCTCAAGGCTGAAATTCTACGCCTAAATCTGTCTTCCCAAGTGACGATGCTCGGCGCAGTCAACCCCGCTAACCTAGTTCCCATCTACCAAATTGCCCATGCATTGGTTTTGACGAGTGAGTTTGAGGGATTGCCGCTTGTGGTATTGGAAGCATTGGCCTGTGGTACCCCGATTGTTAGTACCCGCTGCGGCGAAACGCCCAATTTCCTCACTCGCGACAGTGGCGTCATTAGCGCCGATCGCAACCCTAAATCGATCGCCACGGCCCTCCAACAAGTTTTGTCAAATCCACATCAATATTCCCAGTCAGCTTGCCTTCAAGTTGCACAGCCCTACAGTGCTCGTCACGTCGTAACCCAAGTTTATGAATCCATGCTTAATCGCTGGAAAGCAATTCCTGCTTAGGGCTGACTTGTTTGCTGATTTGTTTTGTTCTGACTGTTTTTAACTCCAAGTAATCTTTTTTCTCTAGGATGGTTTCACCATGAAAATTGCAGTAATCGGCGCTAAGGGTCTTCCGCCTAAACAGGGTGGCATTGAGCATTATTGTGCAGGGGTTTATCCTCGGATGGTGGCCCAAGGTCATCAGGTTGATTTGTTTGGCCGATCGTCCTATACCGATTTGGATGCCTTTGAAGCCCATGACTTTGAAGGGGTTCGGACGATTTCCATGCCTTCTTTGGGAATGCGCGGCATGGACGCCTTTGTGAGTTCGGCGATCGGAGCCATCATGGCCAGCAAAACCCACTACGACATCGTTCACTTCCATGCCTTAGGTCCATCGTTGTTTAGCTGGTTGCCGAAGGTTGCCACCCGCAGCAAAGTCGTCGTCACCTGTCAGGGTCTGGATTGGCAGCGGGATAAATGGGGCAAATTGCCTAGCCGATTGATTCGCCTTGGAGAACAGACGGCAGCGAAACATGCGGATGGCTTGGTGGTGGTCTCCGATGACCTGCGCCAGTATTTTAAAAAGACCTACGATCGCGATGCCCTGTATATCCCTAACGCACCCGGAACCTACGCCGCATCGGACCCTAGCTTCAGCTTTGGCAAGTCCCTCGGACTCGAAGCTGGTAAATATATGGTCTACCTCGGTCGCCTTGTTCCTGAAAAATGCCCAGATCTACTGATACAAGCCTTCCGGAAATTGCAGCGCACAGGCTGGAAATTAGTATTAGTAGGCGGCACCAGCGACACCAATAGCTTCACCTCCCACCTCAAAGATCTCGCTCAGGGTTCTCCTGATGTGATCTTTGCTGGAGAACTGCGGGGCGGAAGACTGGCGGAAATTGTTCGCGGTGCGGGTCTCTTTACGTTGCCGTCTAATTTAGAAGGTCTCCCCTTGGCCATGTTGGAAGGGATGCAGGAAGGCTTGCCCGTCGTGGCCAGCAATATCGCACCGCACCAACAGTTGATCGGCGACGATCGCGGTCTATTGTTCCAAGCTGGAGATTTGGAATCTTGCGCGGCTGCATTGACTTGGGCCATCGACCATCCTCGTGAAATGCGAGTCATGGGCGATCGGGGTCAAGCCCATGTGAAATGCCACTACACCTGGGACCAAATCACTCGCGATAATCTTGCCCTTTATCACAGTTTATTGGGTGGCATTTCTCGAACAATGGTTCCAGCGGCTCGGTCATTCGTGCAGTAATTCATTCCGTCAGTCTTGATGAATTAAAGTGCATGATTGCATGAAATAAGCCTCAGTCTTGGGGCTTATTTCCTTGTGAAGACTTGACGCTGCGCGTCCCGTGAATCGGCGTAAATTGGCATAAATTGGATAGATCACCAAATATAGAATCTATCCAAAAGTAGGGAACTCTTACTCTATAAGACCTATCAATTTCCTTGGTTTCCTCGTCCAGTGGTTTACTAGAAATGGCTCAGTTTTCTCCAGCACTTCTCAAACGACATGCCCTGCCCGCCTGCGCCACCCTCTGTGCCGTCGTCGGTGCCGCTTTGTTCTATGGCCAAAAGGCCCCGCAGGTCTACGAGACCTCGGCCCGTCTCTTGCTGGACGATCGCACCAAGAGTATTTCTGAACTGGGTCGCAACTTAACCAAGGTGCCGGATAACGTGCCGGGTGGGTCCACGGCGATCGCCACCCAAGCGGAATTGGTCAAATCAGAGCGCGTAATCAAGCGAGCGCTCGCCAGCATTTTGCCACCCGGTCAACCCGAGGATCCCAGTCGTAAGCTGACGATCGGCGACCTGAGCAAAGCGCTTAAAATCAAAATTTTGCCTGCAACCAATCTTCTAGAAGTCACCTACCAAAACAACAATCCCGAACTCGTCGCCCAAGTCCTGAACGCCGTTGCTGAGGCCACGGTTCAGGAAGATGCGGCCTCGATTCGTCGGGAAGCTTCGACGGTGCGGGAGTTTCTAGAGAAAAAAGTTCCAGCCCAGCAGTCTAAAGTCTTAGAAGCCGAAGCGATCGAAAGCCGCTACCGTCAAGGCACCGGAGTCGTCGCCCTAGAAAACCAAACCCAAAGCCTCGTCACCAGCCTCGCCGATGTAGAAACCCAAGAGCGTCTGGTGATTGCTCAATTGCGAGAAGCGGGCACGAAAGGCGCTTTGCTACAACAGGTCACAGGCGTTGACAATCCCCAAGCGGCCTACGCTGCGACTCGAATCGGCCAAGACGAACAGCTCAAAGCGCTCCGTCTACGCCTTGCCGAAGTCGAGAATAAAGTGATCGAAACCCGATCGCGCCTCGGCGATCAGCATCCTGATTTGCTAGCTGTGATTGAACAGCGCGATGAACTGAATAAGCGCTACGCCGATCGCACGGCGGAAGTGCTTCCCGAAGGCCAAGTCCAGCCGCCCAATAGCCAAGCCGCCACCGATGATGTCAGCCGTGGCATTCTGTCCCAGTACATCAATGGCGAAGTCGATCGCACCGCCCTAGAGCAAAAGCTGACGACCTTACAAGCGGCCAAAGCCGATCTCCAAGCCCGTATCGCTTCGATTCCTGAAAAGCAGCAGGGACTCACCGCCGTCACCCGCCAACGGGAAGAGACTTCGGCTTCTTTGAAAGGGATTCAGACCAAACTGGAAGAAGCCCGCGTCGCCGAAGCGCAACTGATCAGCAACATTCGCATTCTCGATCGCGCCGTCGCCCCCCAGAAGTCCTCTTCACCGCAACAGCCCGTGATTTTAGCGGTTGCGATCGCCGCTGGTTTGATTCTGGCGGTGGGTCTCTCGTTGTTGATGGAACTCATGGACAACACTCTGCGAGATCCCAAAGAACTCGCCGCCCTCACCAATGTGCGACTCCTCGGCAAACTGCCAAAACTCCCCTTCAAACCGACCTACAGCCGCATTGACCAATTCCTCGACATGCCCCATCTCGTCGAACCCTACCGGATGCTGCTGAAGACGATCGATCGCAGCCTCACCCCCCAATCCTCGCAATCCCCCCAATCGAAGCAACCCAAAATCATCCTCGTCAGCAGCGTCATGGACGGCGAAGGCAAGTCCAACCTCGTCGCCTATCTCGGTGCCGTTGCCGCAACCCTGTCCTATCGCACCCTCGTCATCGACACAGACTCGCAGCAGGCCATGCAGCATACGTTGCTAGGCGTCTCAGCCACGCCGGGACTGTCCAATGCGATCGTCCGCAAAACCCCAGTTCAGGAAGCAATCAAATCCACAGCGATCGACAACCTCTTCCTGATGCCCTACGGCGAACTGCCCAAGCGCCCCGCCACGGTCATGGAATCGCCCGAAATGGCAGCGCTGTTAGAAACAGTCGGCCAAGAGTTTGATCTCGTCCTCGTGGACACCGCCATCCTCAGTCGCAGCGTCGATGCCGTCACCCTCAGTCCCTACACCAGCGGACTCATCCTCTCAACCCGCCCAGAGCATACTCGCCGTGATCTGTTAAAACAACTCCTGCAAGACCTCCAAGATAACCAAATCGAACCACTCGGCCTCGTCGTCAACCAAAACGTCGATCCATCGGTTCGTCAAGCCACGTCAATGCCCCTTCCACCACCCCGTCCGATCGACGCTCGCCCAGGCTCACTCCCCTACACCCTGCGTTGAGGGAACTAGCCAACAAACCGGACTTCGACTCCGCTCAGTCCTCGACTCAGAATCTAGTGGGCTGAGCGGAGTCAAAGCCTCAGTCCTCAACATAGGATCTAGTGGGCTGAGCGGAGTCGAAGCCCACGGACAACAAGAAACCCCAGATCTAAAACACCCACCACCCATAACCCATAACCCCCGGAAATATCATGAAACTCAAAACAGTAGCCCTAAGCTACGGACTCTTACAGAGCCTCCTCCTCAGCCCCGCCACCAGCGCCCCCATTCCCCCCGAAATCCAAACACCAGCTTCAACGCCTGCCCCACCCACCGCATCCTCCCCAAATACCTTCACCGTCACACCCAGTATTCCATTACCCGTAACCCCACCTCAAAACCAACCAACCGCCCCAACGTCAATCTTTATCAAAGAACCCACCACCCGAGAACTCAGTGATGTCATTCCGTTAAAATCGGGCGATCGTATCCGTCTCACCGTCGTCGGCTTTCCCGACATGACCGGAGAACAAATCATCCTATCTGACGGCACCATCCAACTGCCCATGGTCGGACCCATTCCGATCGCCGGACTCACCCCAGGCCCCGCCAGCCTCGCCATCACCAATGCCTTAAAACCCTACGTCCGCCGACCCCAAATCAGCATTGTCGTCCTCGCCCTAAGCCCATTGCGCGTCAACGTGATTGGCGAAGTCCTACAGCCGGGACCCCGCACCCTAGAACCCACCAAGAATCAAACCAGCAGCTTCGGCCTTCCGACGATCTCTCCCATTACCCTAAGCGATGCCGTCAATATCGCAGGCGGGATCACCCCCAACGCAGACCTGCGCAACGTCACCATTCGTCGCACCACCGTCAAAGCGCCCCGCCCTGGAGCCGCATTAATCGCCTCGCGATCGGAGGTCAAAGTAGACCTCTGGCAAGTGCTTCAAAGTGGCGACCTGGCATCCGATCCCCAACTCAACTACGGCGACGAAATCCTCATCCCCACCGCCCTAATCAGCAGCCCTGAACAACAAGCCCTACTGAAATCCACCTTTGCACCAACCCGCATTCGCGTTCAAGTGGCTGGGGAAGTTCAGCGTGCTGGCCAAGTCGAAATTGCAGCGAGTTCTGGCGTAAGTCAGGCGATCGCCGCCGCCGGAGGACCCACCAGAGACGCCAAGAGCCGCGACATTGTCCTCTACCGCACCAGCCCAGAAGGCCGCGTAGAATCCCAAAAATTCGACTTCGGCAAAGACTCCGTGGCCCTGCGCGATGGCGACCTCATCGTCGTCGGCCAAACCGGAAGCAGCAAAGTCCTCGACTTCCTAGGCAAACTCATCTCCCCCCTCGCCCCCTTCATCAATCTAATTCGCTAACCCCCTGATTCGCTAACTAATCCAAAATCCAAAATCTAAAATCCAAAATCTAAAATCCCCCAAGCCTTCATGTACACAGAGCATTCCTCCCAACCCCCATCCCCATGGACTCCCTGGCTCATTGCCATCATGGGAATCGTGGGCGGGATCGCGGTGGGAATGGTCTCTGGAACGCAGCCCTTGATTTTAGGGGTGTTGATGGGGGCGATGCTATTTATAACGACCTTCTTTTTGAAGTTTGAATATGTCGTGATTGGGTTGCTGATCCTGCGGGCGGCGATCGATTGCTTCGCGACATTGCAATTGCCGACTTTATTTGGGATCGGATTGAATGCCCTGACGATTTTGTATTTAACCGTTCAAGCCTTTCAACGCAAAAAGATTGAAACTGATTGGTTCTTTTGGTGGTTTTTGGGGTGGTGGCTGTTTCAGGGACTGTGGTTGGTGTTGATGGCCTTTGGCGGATTAGGCTTGGGGGCTGGCTTTCTCGGGGATAGTTTACGGGAATGGATCAGAATTTTATCCTGGGTGATTGCCTATCTACTCGCCATGCAGATGAAAGGTAAGATCAAACCCAAAACGCTAATCTATGGCTTGTTTTGGTCCTTACTGGTCCCGTTAACCGTCGCAGTTCTACAAATCATTGTCCCGAACGCATTACCTGGAGATCTCAATCTCAATGCAGGTAGCGCTCTGAAAGAGTCGGCGGGTCCATCCTCGGAAGGAGCACGGATTCGCGGAACCCTCGGGCATCCGAATGCCTTTGTGACTTACATTTTTATGTTTATGTCCTTGACGCAATGGCGACTGGCCCAGGAAAAAAATAAGCTGTTTTGGGGTGCTTTATTGGCGCTGTTGGCGTTTTTCTATGTCAGTGCAAAGGCACTCTATAGCTTGATGATGTTGGCGGTATTGATTCCAGTATTGATTGCGCCTCGGTTGAGCGTGGGCAAAATGATTGCGGGGATCATCTTTTTTGTTTTAGTGATTTCGCTGTTTGGGAGTACGGAATTTGGGCAGGAGCGCCTTGGGTCCATTGCAAAGACGCCGCTGCTGAATCCTGACATGGATGTGACAAGGGCCATTCTCTTATCTAAGGGCGATAATAATAGTTTTAATTGGCGCATCGCCCAGTGGTATCAATTGCTGGGAGAATTCAATCTATTCCCTTGGTTTGGGTATGGGATGGGGGTGAGTATTAAAATCAGTACCAATGATTTGCTGCCCCATAATGACTATATCAGAGCGTTGGTGGAAGGCGGTGTCGTGGGTTTTGTCAGTTTTATCAGCTTCCTACTGATGCAAATTGTTCGCCTCATGCAACTCTGGCGTAACGCTTGGAATCATGGGCCTCAGCGGGATTTTTGTTTGGCCTTACTAGCTATTTTTATGGCATTGCCCGTGGCGATGTTGACCGAAAATATTTGGACCCATACAATGCTCTTCTTTTACTTGTATACCTTCATGGCGATCGCCGGATGGAACTGGTCAGAATCCATCCCTACAGATAGTCCCTCTACTCCTACAGCGCGTATTCTGGGGCGGAATCCGTATTAAAGCTCTTTCTAATGACAGTCTGAGGATTCGCCCTATAGTGGATTTAATGAGCAGCATTTTTGATAAGAATAACTAGGATTATCATCAAGGCTTTTGTAGTTACCCCCTATGAATTCTCAAATTGCTCCCCCAGATAATCCTCCAGCTAATTCTGAGCCACCCAGCTTAATCCCGTCTGACTATGACACCACAAGCTTTAAGGCTAGACTCTCTGATACTTTGTATTGGATACGAGGAGCGGCCATTGCCCTAGTGGTCATGGGGCATGTGATTGGCTTCGATCGCGACTCGGGAATGCGTCAATATTATAATTCTGATCTGTCTTGGTTAGGCATTTTAGGAGATGGGATCAATACCATTCACATGCCGACTTTCTTCATTGCATCTGGATTGGCAACGGATTTTTTTAGTCGAGGGGTGGACAATTATCGGGTATTTTTCACGAAAAAATTACCGCGCTTACTCCTTCCCTTAGTCTGTTGGGCACCCCCATTTTTCGTGTTTCAATCATTGATTAAAACTCAACCCATTGACCTTGCTAGTATCGCATCCGCTATTTATGAACCCTATCAGATATTTTGGTTTCTTCATGCGTTGATATTTGCTGTGGTACTGCACTTTTTGACGCGGACAATCCGTATGTCTAAATGGCTCTATTTCGGGATTTCTGGAGTCTTGATGGGGCTTTCATTTTTGCCATCGTTTGGGTCGTTTTTGATCTATTGGTATTGGAACTTTTTCTTTGCCTTGGGAATCATCCTATCCGGTCCACTACCTAAGGCTGATCGATGGCTACGCCAAACGCCTCGATCGGTCTGGGGGGTGATAGGGCTACTCTGCATAGCCATCATTTTTACAGCCAAAGCCCTTCTGCCCCAAGTGTCCCAGCTTTTTGTTGTGAGGCTGTTTTCTGGAGTCCCAGGGTTTGTTTTGTTATATCTGCTCTGTGGTGTCTCAAGACGAACAAGCGATCGAATTGCATTACCGTTTTTACATTCTAGTGTGGCTTATTTGGGTATCATGAGCATGGTGATCTATCTGTTTCATGGATATTTTACGCGGTTTAGCTCATTGATGATTACTAAATTCATCGGACAGATTCCATCGATCGGATATTTTCTCATTCTGAGTACCATGGGGATTGTGGCACCCTTAGTGCTGAACAGATGGATTTTAAAGAGAAATGCCTTTCTGTCCTATATCACAGGGGGGAAATAGGAGCGGATTTGGATCGCAATTCTTCAGCCCTCTAGGTCATCCGTAGGGTGGTGGGAATGAATGCTTTTATTACGTAAAGTATGATTAAGTTAGTGATCAATCCCCCGTACACCTGTTGTTCCCCATCCATTAACATTCTGTTCGCCCAAAGACTACTCTAGGACCCATTGTGCTATGACTTCTTTAAAATCATTTCTGTTTCAAGACTGGGCCGTCAATTGTGAAACCAGTCTGAAATCTAGAGTAGCGATGGTATTGTTCCGATCAGCCAACTTTTCCAAAAACCCCACCTTGGCTGGTCGTCTGATCAAACCGAGTCGGCCCATCTATCAAATTCTCGTGGAATGGGTCTTAGGGATTGAAATCCCTTGGGACACCACGATCGGAGAAGCGTTGCAATTGCAGCATGGTCATGGAATCGTGATCAATGCTCAAACGACGATCGGTCATCACTGCATTCTGCGACATACCACCACGATCGGTAACAAGAAATTGGCAGACGGCTCCTATACCTCAGCTCCAACCATTGGAAACTATGTCGATATTGGATGTCATGTGGTGATTTTGGGGGATGTGAAGATTGGCGATCGGGCGGTGATTGGGGCGGGTTCTGTAGTGATTCGAGATGTGCCTGCGGGGGGAGTCGTGGTGGGTAATCCCGCTCGATTGATTCGCGTGGAGCCGGAAGTGCCGACCGACCTGCCATCTGCTCAGACCGAGCCATTCATCGATCATCTAGAAGCAAGCTCTACCCCCCGAATGGAAGTTCCATCCTGCTAGATTCATTCGACTCAAAACCACTCTATCTAATTTCTATGTCCCTTTAGGTTTTGCCCCCAACTAAGTGAAGTAGAGATATCTATGCCAACTGTTTCTGTGATTGTGCCGACGTATAATACGATCGGCTACCTTCCTGCTGCGATCGAAAGTATTCTCAACCAAACGTTTGAGGATTTTGAAATTCTTTTAGTGAATGACGGGAGTACGGACAGTACGGACCAATGGGCTAAAAAGCTCACCGATCCCCGAATTCGCTATATCGAGCAGGAAAATCAAGGTCTTTCTGCAGCTCGTAATACCGGGATTGCGCTTGCTCAAGGCCAGTATATTGCTCTATTGGATGCGGACGATCGGTGGGAGTCTACTAAGCTCGAAAAACAGGTGGCGTTTTTGAATGCAAATCCTAACATTGGGATGGTTCATAGTTGGGTGACGTTTATGGATGCGGAGGGCCGATCGACAGGCCGCATCTGGAAAACCCAGGCCGAAGGGATGGCGCTATCACGGCTGTTGCAACGCAATGATGTGGCGGTGTTGTCGGTGCTGGTGCGTCGGGAATGTTTTGCAAAGATTGGGGGATTTGATACGACGCTGCGGAGTTTAGAGGATTGGGATATGTGGCTGCGATTGGCGGTGCATGATTCGATCGGGGTGATTCGGGAACCCTTGGCCTATTATCGTCAGCTTCCCGGCAGCATGTCGCGCAATTGTAAAGTGATGGAAGCCTCGTTTAAAACAGTGATCGATCGCCATTTTGCCCTAGCGCCAGACTCCTTACAGTTTCTCAAGGGTCGCAGCTATGGTTCGGCTTATCAATGTCTGGCTTGGAAGGCGATTCAGAGCGATCGTCCGGATTTTTCGCTAGCTTGGGGGTATTATAAATTAGCCTTCCGTTTTGATCCAAGGATAGTTCTCACCTTAGATGGGCTGAAATTGTTCCTAGCCATCCAAATCCAGAAGCGACTAACGCCTTCGGATTACGATCAGTTGCTAGGCAAATTCTATGCACTAAGACGGTTGATCCCTGTTCGATAGATAGTCTTTAATTGGATAGCCCCCAATTGTTTTTAAATTCCAGTTCTCTTTCATCATCTTGCTTTAGTCTACATTTTTTGAAAACATAGGCTCTATACTCTTCACGTTCCTCAGATTCATCCGATCGTTAAGAGTATCTCGCTATGTTGTCTTTTATCCCAATGCAAAAACTCAAGGCATTGACGAGCAGTCGATATCTTCAAAATATCGGCTGGCTCGGTGCGGCTGAGTTAATCAATCGTATTTTTCGCCTAGCGACGACGGTGACATTGATTCGCCTGTTCAGTAAGGCGGACTATGGGATGCTGTCTGCGATTTATACGGTGTTTGAATTTGGGTTAACGTTTTCCATGGGAGAAGGCATTGGCAGTACCATCCTTCAAGCAGATGACGAGAATGTGGATGAGATTGCCACCAATGTCTATTGGATCAATTGGGCGTTAATGGGATCCATCTTTTTGCTGCAATGTGGACTAGCCTATCCGATCGCCCTATTTTACAAAAATCCCAACCTTGCCCTGCCGATCGCGGCCTTGGGACTCTGCTACCTAGTGATCCCAATTTACAGCGTTCAGGAATCCATGCTTGCTCGTAAAAACCGCTTGGAGGTGCAGTCTTGGGCGATGGCATCTCAGGCGATCGCGTCTAATGTGATGATCGTGGGCTTTGTGCTCTGTGGATTTGGGATTTGGAGCGTGGTGTGGTCGATGGTGTTGAGCTATCCGCTGTGGGTGCTGTTGATGCATCGTCATGAGCCTTGGAGACCGAAGCGATTTACAATTTCCCGTTGGCGTGAGATTACTCGCTTTGGCAGTCGGGTCTTGGGCGTTGAATTGCTGAATCGGTTCCGGATGAATGTGGACTATTTAATTGTGGCGGGAATGTTGGGCACGGAGGCGTTGGGGCTTTATTTCTTTGCGTTTAATGCGGGGCTTGGGATTAGTCAAAGTATTTTATGGTCGATCGGTGGAGCTTGGTATCCGGAGTTTTGTGAAGCACGATCGAGTCTTCGCGAGTTGCGATCGAAGTGGGGCAAGACGTTTAAAACCATTGCCTTTGTGATTTTGCCGTTGGTGTTGCTCCAGACCACCTTTGCCCATGTTTATATCCCGATTTTGGCCAAGGGCGATAAGTGGAATGATGCGATTCCGATCGTGATGATTATTTGTTTATCTGCGATTCCGCTGGCAGTTTCTAGAGGGACATCACAGCTATTGCGAGCGATGGATCAAGTGAAGGTTGATCTGATTTGGAATTCGATTTTTGTGGGTGTGTTTAGTAGTTCTATTGCGTTGGCGATTTTGATTGCGAAGGGCTTTGTCCCCGCTGGGAGTTACCAAATCCCGCTCTTTGCGGTGGCGGGGACGGTGCTGTTGACGCAATGTCTGTTTGTACCGGGGTTTGCTTGGTTTGTCGATCGGAAATTCTTCAGTGGGATTCGGCGTTAAGGAATCAGGGTTTCATCCGATCTGTTCCGTGCCTTGGCGGTTAAAACCGCCGGGAATCAAATTTGCCAGATCTCAAGTCTTCAGTTGACCGATCGCCTCCTCGCACCAAGCCAGCCAGCCTGTTTCGTAGTGAATGCCGTTGCGAAGGGTGAGGTATTGGCAGCGGAGGTTTAGGGGCAATTCGTCAGGATTTTTAAATAGTTTTTCGATCGTGCGATAGGTCGCTAGGTTCTCAGTATGGAGCGATCGTTGCTCTTCAAGCTGTTGTAGGAGCGTTTCGATCGGCACCAGATGGCCGACAAATAGCTTCGTTAATAATTCATCTTTCATAGGCGATGCAGCGGTCGGTTTGGCAATCCACGCTTGAAGCTGCGCGGTCCCCGCTGCAGTAATCACAAAGGACTTCTTATCGGGCCGCCCATTTTGCTGAACCATTTCCCCATCAATCCAGCCGTTTTCTTCGAGCTTTGTCAGTTCTCGATAAATCTGCTGGTGCGTCGCGTGCCAAAAAAAGCCCACTGAGCCATCAAACTGCTTGGCCAAGTCGTAGCCACTACAAGTCCGACCTGCCAACACCGCCAAAATCGCATGGGATAACGCCATCGCTCCAAATCCAAAAACTTTCTAAAGACCTCTTGACTATACACTTTTTTGCATATACCTTAAATCTATGCACCAAGTTGCATATCAATAAAAGTGAGTAACACTCAAGAGGTGGCTTATGAATGGCCTAACAACTGGACGGATGACTGAACCAAGGTCTGAATCAGGCTCTGAATTGACAAGCCGATCGCGCTGTAATCGGAACTCTGACTCTTGGTTGGCGGGGATTAACTGGCGCGAAGTTCGGTTGGCTTATCGGACGTTTTTGCGAAATCCGGGGGTCGGCATTCGGCATATTTTGCAGGCACAACGGCACAGTCGGTGGCAGCGCTGGGTGAATGCGCGATTAGCGGCTCAAGCGGCGCATTTGGAGGGGCGGACGATCGCGATCGATTTGAACGAACTGGTGAAACTGCCTGCGGACACCTTGGGTGGGGCCTACGCCAGACATATGATCTCGCTGAAGTTGGATCCCTATGCGTTTAGTTTTCCCGAAGACGATTGGCTGGAACAGCGCACGTCTGTCGGCCATGATATTTTTCATATCATTGCAGGTTACGATGCGAGTCCAATTGGAGAATTTGCAGTAGCAGCATTTACATTGGTACAGTATCGAGATTTACTCAATGTGTTTGTGCTGTCATTTGTACCGTTGAGTTTGACCAATCCATTGTGGACGATTCCGTTGTTAAAAGCGATCGTTCGAGGATTTCGGATGGGGAGAACGTCTCGACCTGTGGTGGCTTATGCTGTGGAGGATAATTGGGATAAACCATTGAGTTGGGTGCGTTATGAGTTGGGGATTGCTAAATATTTTTAAGGTGGATTTGGATTTTGAAGATTCTGACAAACCGCCCCCCAGCCCCCAATTCTGGGGGAGCCAGATTTAGATAGGATTTCATGTCCCCCCAGAATTGGGGTTAGGGGGCGGTTCGCCCGGATTTGTTGAATTTATTGCTGGATTTAGTTTTAGAGTCCCCTACTTCTGCTTGTCGAGAAGAAGACCTTGCTCCAACACTGTTTTCTGTTTGGCGCGTTTGCCGTAGGGGGTGAGTTGCTCTAGGGTGAGTCCTGTCAGGATTTGCATATCTTCTAGGCTAATTCCTCGCAGTAACATCTCCACACACCAAGTCTGCTGCGCTTGTTCAAGATTTGGGGATTTGCCTTCTAGTGTTAACAGTTCGGTTGTTAACTCTTGCCATATTTCATGAGTTTCTTCGATCGTAAGACGGGATCCATCACGATTTAATATCAATGCAGATTCACTATCTTTGCGGTTTTTTAGATATTGCGTGAGCGGATTTTTCTGATAGTTTCCATAGCGTTTTCCCATGATCCATTGATTAATCGGAACTTGGCGAACGGCTCCATGGGTAATCTGTAAAAACTGGGCCTCCCGATCGCTCAAGTAATGCACCCGTTCTAATCTCGTCATCTCCACAGCACTCACCCCAGCCCCAAACAGAAGATAAACCAACGCCCATTCCCGAGCGCCTTTTTTCTGGGCGCGTTGCAGAATGGTCTGGACCATGGAGGCGGGCAGATCGCCGATCGTCTCCAAAACCGTAATGGGAGGTGCGATCGGTTGACTCAAGACTAACTGCACCAGATTATCCAAAAACTCGGCCTGACTTTGCCATAGGCCATGAAACTCTGTGGTGACTTGCAGCAGGGTATAGCCCAAGAGCGTGCTATTGATTAAGCGCAGTACGGAATCGCTTGGTAATGTCAGTCCTTGGTCGCTTAAGGTTTTTGCTAACGTCTGGGTCACTTGCTGGATGCCCCGTCCGAGGGCTTCTTTGTTTTCGGTGGGGTACTTGCCGGATTCTCCGACGATCGATCGCAGCAGTTCCGGGAGGCTTTCGACTAAGGAGAGGTACGTCTCTGCATACTGGCGAATCAGTTGTTCGGGGGTGCGGGTGCGATCGAAGCTTTGGGTGAGGCTGTCCGCAAGACGATCGAAGACCTCTGATTCCTCCAGCACCGCCAAGAGCAACCCCTGCTTATTGCCACATTGCCGAAACAGCGTCACTTCATTGACCCCGGCCTGTTCCGCGATTTGTTTGGTGGTGGTCTCTGCGATGCCTTGCTGGGCGAAGAGTTCGAGGGCGGCTTCGATGAGGCGCTGGCGGGTGGGGTTACGGGGAGTGGGCATGGAGAATTTAGAAGTGAGAATTTAGAAGTGAGAATTTAGAGGTTAGAATTTAGATGTAAGTGACACTTGCATTTTTTGAAAAAGGCTGTTACAGTTGGAAATGTAAGTAGCGCTTGCATCTGTTGTTACTATAGATGACTTTGAGCGTCATGGCCATCCGGCTCTTTTGCAAATCAGGACTTTTTTATGACCTCCCAACTCCGATCGCAGGCTTCCGTCGAAAGTCCCCGTCTGTCGTGGACCAATGTTTTCTTTTTCGGTTCGATTCACGCTGCCGCATTGTTAGCGCCTTGGTTCTTTTCTTGGTCGGCGTTGGGTGTGATGGTGCTGTTGCATTGGTTGTTTGGGGGCATTGGAATTTGTTTAGGCTATCATCGCTTGCTGACGCACCGTAGTTTTAGCGTTCCAAAATGGTTGGAATATATCATTGCGACGGTGGGTGCGTTAGCGATGCAAGGTGGTCCTGGTTTTTGGGTGGCAGGACATCGCAAACACCACCACCATACGGAAGACTGGGATTTGGATCCCTACTCTGCAAAACGGGGTTTTTGGTGGAGTCATATGTTGTGGATTATGTATCCTAGCAAGGCGTCGTTTGATCCAATTCTCTATCGTCGTTGGGCACCGGATTTGGTCAAGGATGGGTTTTACCGTTGGTTGGATCGCTATTTCTTGGCATTGCAAATTCCTGTTGCATTGATTTTGTATGCGATCGGTGGTTGGTCATTTGTGGTTTACGGTGTGTTTTTACGAGCGGTGGTGCTGTGGCATTCGACTTGGTTGATTAATTCGGCATCCCACATGTCGGGCTACAAGTCATTCCATGATACGGGAGACAATTCTCGAAACCTCTGGTGGACAGCGCTTTTGACCTACGGCGAGGGCTGGCACAATAATCATCATGCTCAACCCAATGTGGCCCCGGCGGGTCGGACTTGGTGGGAGATTGATATGACTTGGTGGGCGATTCAACTGTTGCAGAAGGTTGGATTGGCGACACGAGTGGTGATGCCACCGAAGGGTTAATTGTTAGATTTGAGGAACCTGCATCAAAATAAAGTTCCTGACGAACCGCCCCCTAGCCCCCAATTCTGGGGGAACATGAATTTCTGAAGTCTCATGCCGATCGTTCAATTACAGTATTAGTGGCACTTTTAGCTACAATATTGCAATAACGATCGGCATTTTGAATCTCTGGGTACAGCAACGATGACACCTGAACAAACGCAAGAAATCATCCAATGGCGCGATAAGAAGCTTTCGCCGAAAGAAATCGCTCGTCAAATGGGGTTGCGACCTGCGGAGGTGACGGCGTTCTTGCGGGACTATGCTGAGCAAAATCCAACGGCTAAAACATTGATGCCGCTGTTGGGATGTTTTATTAATAACAGTGCGGTGGAGCGATTGCTGAAGGGGGACGATCGGCAGGGTTCTGACAGTTCCACGGGCGGGGGCTTGAGTGAGTTGTTAGTGGTTCGCAAAGAAAGTTTTCGCTATGAAGTTAGCGCATTTTTAGTCGATTATTGGTGTTTGGGTGTCAAAAATGTCCTGTTTAAAAAGTGCGATGAACGCAAGTATGAGTTGATGCTGGAGAAGGTTGAGGAGACCTTTGGGGAACCGTTTAAGGAGATTTCCATTGAGCAGGCGCAGGCGATCGTCTTTGGGGCTGTGGATTATGCGGCGACATTAGGTCTTCAGCCCCATGCGGATTTTGAAAAGGCGAAACAGAGTTTGGGGGTGAGGCTCGACAATTTACAAGCCATTCAATTTGGGAAAGATGGCAAACCGTTCTACTTCTGCGGTCCCCACGACAATCAAATGAAAATCATCCAAACCTTGAAAGAACATGTCGGTGATGGCAACTTTGATTATGCAGCTAAATTATGATGATTATGCTCCCCTAAAATTGGGCTGGAAGACGATTCGCCCAGCAATTCCAAATTCAAAAATCGATGTCCCAGTCGTGATCCGCGCCGAACTAAAAGTTGGCGCTCCTAGGGCGAAGTCTACTTAAAGTAGACTGAGCGGAGGCTGAAGGGGATTTTTGAGTCCGTTTCAAAGGACTTCGCCCTTAAGAGCGCCGAATTTATTCCGGCGTGGACCGAGAACGCAGCAGAGAGGGGGGTGAATTTGGAATTGCTGCGATTCACCAGGATTTATTGCAATGATTACTAGATTTAGTATAAACCTATCGTTTGGCAATCTTCGCTAATTGTTCGAGTGACTGTACACCCGTATGGAGCTTGCCATTAATTTCCCAAGCCGGAAATCCAAAATCATCTCCAAATTCCTGGGCCTTCGCCTTGCAAAGTGCCGCCTGATTGTTCTTACCATCCTGGGCACATTCCACAGGCGCAACGATCGCAAACGCCTCTTTACCGAACAGTTCGCCCTGATCATGACAATGGGGACACCAGTAGGCTGTGTAGACCTTAGCATTCGCCTTTTTCAACGCTAGGGCCACAGTCATAGCCTGGGGCGTCGAAGAATTTTCCAAAACTAAACGCTTCTCTTGCTTCGATCGCATCTTTCCATCCACAGCATCGGTCGGACTGCTCTCTGTGGAGGTAGTAATCGGCAGAGGTTTCTCTTGGGTTTTCGAATTGGCACATCCAGTCAAACAACCCAGGATAAGAATCACAGAAAGATACGATTGAGCATTCATGGTAGTTACAAAAATGAAATTGTACATCACCTAATGTTACTCGATCGGCTTGTCTTTGACAGTTGCCTCCGACAACATGCTCTGAAAGAAATCACTCAACGTTGTTCCAGTCTCTTTGACCATTGCAGAAATCACACTCGTCTCAGCGAACGAACAATATAAGCCTGCTTCCAAAAACCAAGGCTTCCCCGATGGATCAATGCGAAAATCAAACAAACTATAATGACGACAACCCAATGCCAAATGCGCTTTTTTCGCCATCTCCCAAACCCCGATCGTAATTGGATCGCTCTCATCAATAATCCAAGAATGCATCGCATCTTTCGCCGCGAAATCTAAATCACCTTCTTCATTTTTCTTTAGCTTGTCTGCGTAACTCCGAATAGGCCGAGTTTTCGCATCTAAGGCATACTCTTCCAATGGCAAACAAACCAGTTCCCCACCTTTAACAATAATGCCACAGCGCACTTCACGACCCAGTTCAATAAAGGTCTCAACCAATACCTCACTAGTATGAGATAGCGCAACCTTAAACGCTGCATCAAACTCATCCTCAGACCGAACCAATGCCACCCCGATCGAATTATCTGCATTCATCGGTTTGATCACCAGGGGAAACGCAATAGAAGGCCGATCGCCCGATCGCAGCACCTCTCCTAAAGGAACAACCACACCCGCCGCCGCCACAACAGCCTTAGTCTTAGCCTTATCCGCCACAAGCGCCATTAGCTCAGCGGTATTGCCCACGTAGGGAATTTCCAATAAATCAAACAACGCCCGATATTGGGTCATCCCCGGCACACAGAACATCTGCGGCACCATCACATCAATCTTTAAATTGACCAATACTTGAATCGCCTCAGCGATCGACAGAGCCGGAGCTTCAGCGATCGACGCTTTGTCCAAAGAAGTCGGGAAACGCCAAGTGCGATCGGGCGTAACATAAGCAATGTGAAACTCATAGCGCTCTGGATTAGCTGTATTTTCTAAACACCCTTGAGCATAAAGACGGGACAAATCTGCATAAAACTCGTCAAACGCTGATCCGACTAAATGGAGAACTCTTAGTATTGAGATTGGTATTGCCATTAATTAATCTCCTCCGATTTCGACAAGTTTGCCAATATTAAAATCAATCCGAATCCAGGGTTTTGGATGACGCAAGTTTCCGATTAATAACAATGGAATCTGCCAATGATGAACCATCAAAAACGGCAACGGATCATCCCAATCAAAAATCGCATCGGTGCCTTGAGCAATGATCTTTAACCGCTTCCAAGTTTGACTCGCAGAACCCAAGTGAGTCACCAGCCGCCATAGTTCGTGATAGGTCCAATAGGTTGGACGGCTTGATTTTAAAGGCTCAACCGTTGATAGCAGAGGCTCTCCATTCAAATATGCCTTTGCCACATCCGGATGATTGTAAAACATAGTGATAGCAGAGTGCGTTCTGGGGTTGCACTCGATCGCATAGATTTGCCGATCGTCATCCGCCTCCATAAAATCAAACGAAACCTGACCCGTTAGATTCAAATTTTTAGCAAATGTCGTAATCCAATCTTTGATATCCGATCGGTCAACCTGCTCATAATTCACTTGAAAGGCCGAAGACTCACAGCAGCAATGCAATTGAAGATGACCATTACGGACGGTGCTGTGCGTACAGTATTCTTGACCGGGAATATACTCCTGCATAATCCAAGGCGTTTGGTCTGAAATAGGTAAGCTATTGACGAATTCAGCCGTCTGAGCCGGAGTTTCACAGGGCAGTTTCGTTAAGTCCAGCCGCCGAACTGAATCATAGGGAATGCTTTTAATAATGTACGGACGATCGGCTTCGGTAAAATCAAAATCAATCACTTGCTGCGCCTTCGTGATCAAATAAGATTTGGGAACCCGTAACCCAAAGGACTCGGCAGCCATCGCAAACCGATACTTATCATCCAACCGTTCCAATGTCTCCACATCAACATGCATCACAGAACAGTAAGGCGATAACTCATCCCGAATTTTTGCATCATAATAACTAGAGACGGGACTACAAACGGGAACATAAACATCAACGTTCTCGTTCTGAACGATCGCCAACAACGCTTGCGAATACTCTAAACTATCAGGCTTAGGAATCGTATAAAACCGATCGATCGCCCAAGAATAACGATGCCCGGTCAACCAATATTTGTGCGTTTCAACCAAGATCACCCGATGTCCAGCTTGCTTAAACGATCGGGCAAGCTGCAACGCCTTGGTCATCTTACCGCCACTAATCAAAATCGTTTTTGGCAGATCCGCGACAGGCTTAGTTTTGAACGGCCAAACGGCGATCGATCGAAGGAGGGCGATCGTGGTTAAGGTCAGATTGAATGGCAACACAAGCAATAGCAATGCAAGTGTCGCGGCTGTTTTAAATCTCGTTTTCATGACTGATTTGATAAGCGTCAACCCTGAATTTTCTAGGTAATGAGTCATGGCTCCCCCAGCATTGGGGGCTGGGGGGCGGTTCGCCAGGATATATCGACTAAACCCGTTGAATTAAGGTCAAGCCATCACGCAGCGGCAGCAGCACTTGCTGAACCCTAGGATCATCAGCCACCACCTCATTGAAATGGGCGAT
Organism: Synechococcales cyanobacterium bin31.maxbin.ball.101; assembly: GCA_013298165.1. Taxonomy (GTDB): domain Bacteria; phylum Cyanobacteriota; class Cyanobacteriia; order Leptolyngbyales; family Leptolyngbyaceae; genus JAAFJU01. The sequence goes on from JAAFJU010000021.1 coordinate 35,265, forward strand.
CGCAACACCATTAGCCGTTGCTCCCGTCAAATACGGCTGTCCCTGCATCAACGTATTGTCGACACAGACCAATCCATTGGGGGCCAGCAAGGACGTGGTTAACAGGATCTCCAGATAATCCAAATATCCACCTTTGTCCGCATCAATAAAGACCAGATCAAACACCTCTCCCGAAGCCGCTAATTGCTTCAGACTGTCTAATGCTGGCGCAACCTTGACGGAGATTTTGTGCCCGACAGAAGACTGATTAAAACAGGTCTGAGCAAACTCAGAAACGTAAGCATCAACCTCGCAAGCAACAACTTTTCCGTCATCTGGAAGGGCCTCCGCCATCGCAAGCGCAGAATATCCCGTAAACATCCCAATCTCAATCACATGACGCGCTTGAGTGAGACGAACTAGAAACTTCAACATCTGACCTTCCACATGGCCAGACAGCATTTCCTGCTCTAAATGGCGCACCGTTTCCCCATCCGAAAAGCGCTGACTCCAATCTTCCGATTGAGTTTGTTTGACAAGCAAGCTCAACGCCTCAGACTCTGGAGTAGTACAACGATCGAGATAGGGGTCCAGCCCATTCGCCAACTCATACGCCTGCTGCAATTCACGCTTGAAAAATGGATCAAGGGTTTGGTCCGTTCCAGCTTTCTGCACCAGACTTTCGAGTTTAGCCGCTAAGATTCCCACGGGTGTGACAGGTCTCATTCCTACACTCCTACAGCCACAGGCGATCGGTCCAACGACACATACATATCTTCGCCATTACCCTGACGCGGGTAAAGCTGACAAAGTTCACGGTGAACGGCTAGTGCGCGATCGAGTTCATCCCGCGTTAAATCATTCATAAACTTGCAGCTTCCAATGGGACAAGGCGCTGCGGCACGTTGCAGTCCGTCTCGGGTTCGGCTAATGGATTCAGTCGCTTTCCATAGTAGTTCAGAGGTCAAGTAGGGACTATCAATGGCTAACCCTAACCGACTCATCAATCCCAAAATCCGATCGCGATCCAAGATAGAAATATAGCCTCTCTGCTGGGCGATCGTCGCAGAGAATGCCATATCAATCGCCACACTATGGCCATGGAACATCGGAATTTCAGGTTTCAATTCAAGCGTCGGACTCCAGGTATGACCGTAAGCAATGACCCGATCGAGATCTAATTCATGCAAATTCGGAACTTCGAGCTTTAGCATCGAATCGATCGCATTGTGGGTCAAGCGATGGGAAATCTCAAGTAGTTCAGGAGAGCCATTCACGTAGCCAAAATGACTATTTAACAGCGCTTCTCCATGGCTTTCCAGCAACTCGAAAATCTCTTTATTTCCCACCACTGCAATCTTGATGAGTTCAGCCATCCCATTTCGGACTTGACCGATCGGCAGTGTTTTTAAAAATGAGAAATCTAGGATGACTTTCTTAGAAGCATGATAGGCCCCTAGGCGGTTTTTCAATTTGCCGTGGTTAACTGCAACCTTAATCGCAACACTGGCATCGATTAATCCAATCAAGGACGTTGGAACCCGGATATAATTCGTTTTGCGACGGTAGGATGAGCAGGCAAATCCCGCCACATCTGTCGTTAATCCGCCACCTACAACGAGTACAGGCTCTTTACGAACTAGCCCAAAGTCAGCAAAGGCATCAATGATTTTCTCAAACGATCGTAACGTTTTATCAGGTTCCTTGATCTGCACAGGGAAGACGGTAAGGTCAATCTTGTGATGTTCAAAATACGCACTCATCTGATGGCTATACAGACTATGAACAGCCTGATCCACCACCATCAAACAACGCCCAAACTGACGGTAACTATCCGCAATTTCAGGATTCTCAAGCTTAAAAGCACCATCTACATAAAGCAAGCTGAAATCGATCTTTTCATAGCCTTCAATGTGAAAGGCGCGATCGGTAGAGGTAAACGTAGCTTGAATGTCACCCATAGGGATTTATGTTCTCATGTTGGGACTTGTTTCCAAGCATTCAGCGCAATACAGGTTAGTTTTTCTAGAAAGGTTTATGCAGCACTTAATCGATGCCCCGACCATTCAGAGTATCCACGACAAAAGATCAATACTTCAGCTTAAAAAACTTGTTAAGAATAAGTTAAATATTATTCTCATTATCGTTAAGACTAAAGTTCTTTTTGCTAGATTAAACAGCTAGATGAACCCTGGATTTCTGAACACCTAAAATTATCCTAACGGATCTATCAGGGTTATTCAAGAAGATCGTCTCTGAAAGCTTTTGAGACATTTCAAAATGCCAATCTAAAAAACGTCAATTAGGCTATTTTCCTCATTACAGTAAGCTAGGACTTAAAGCAGTTATTCAACCGAATATCTTCTGTTTTCTTGATAGCAATTCCATGCAAAATAAAGTGGCCTAATTTATTTTTTAGTGTTATTTTATACATTGAAATCGTCATTTAATGCCCGACCATTTTCAATCCATTGCCCACGGACTCTTTCTATACGGATTATCTCTATGCGTGTCAAAGCCAAGCAGAACGGACTTACCGTCCATGCGATCGCCGGATCCTATGTCGTCATCCTCGGTTTCAACCTGACCAAAACTGCCCTCAAAGGCTGTCTCGGATTTGCCGTCGAGCGCATCGACCACACCGAGAACGAACGCTACTGGCTCAGAGGCTTCAAAACCTTCCAAGAAACCGACGCCAACCTGCCACCGGGAACCCTCTTGTCCACGCTGGAGCAACCCATTCAAGCCTTCCAGTGGAGCGACTTCACCGCAAAACCCGCCTACGACTACACCTACCGCGTCGTCCCCCTCTACGGCAAACCCAAAAACCTCACCCAAGGCACCCCCGTCGAAGTCACCGTCAAAACCGAATGCGAAGACTTCGGCACTCACGCCATCTTCTTCAATCGAGGCGTCGCTGGATCTCAAGCCTACGCCCGGAAATTTAAAAACCAAAATCCTGAAAAAGTCGGCAAACCCGCTCTAGATTGGCTCTCTCGTGGACTCGTCGAAGCCTTAGAAGAATTCATCGGTCAAGCCAAAAACTCCAAATTTAGCCTCCGCGCCGCCCTGTACGAGTTCCACTACGACCCGATCGTCGAAACCTTCGCAAAAGCCAGCAAAACCGGAGCCGATGTCAAAATCGTCTTTGACGGACGGGAAAACTCGGGGAACTATCCCAATTTAAAAAACCGCGAAGCGATCGAACGCGCAGGCATCACCGCCCTCAGCATCCCCCGCGAAGCCAACCGCAGCTACATCGCCCACAACAAATTCATCGTCCTCCTGGAAAACGGAAAACCCACTCAAGTCTGGACCGGATCAACCAACATCACCGACGGCGGACTCTTCGGCCATTCGAATGTGGGGCATATTGTGCGGGATAAAACGATCGCCGCCGCCTATCTAGCCTATTGGGAACAGCTCAGCACCGACACCGAAGCCAAACAACTGCGCCCCTGGACAACGGCTCAGACCCCGACACCTGTTAGCAAACCTAAAAAAGGAATGCAACCGATTTTCAGTCCGAGGTCGAGTTTGGACGTATTGGAATGGTATGTGGAACAGATGGCCACCACCAAAGAAGCCTTATTTTTTACAGCGGCCTTTGGAGTAAATGATGCGATCGAAGAAGTCTTTAAAACAGAAAACGAAACGCTGCGATATGTCCTATTAGAAAAGGACGGGGGTGATGTTGAAATCCTAAAACGGAATCCGAACAATCGCATTGCAGTCGGCGGCACCGTCAAAGATGCGATCGGCAATTGGCAAGCTGAAAAAGTCACAGGTCTCAACACCCACGTACGATTCATCCACACTAAATACCTACTCATCGATCCCCTCAGCGAAACACCACTCGTCATCACAGGATCAGCCAACTTCAGCGACGCCTCCACCAAAAACAACGATGAAAACATGATCATCATTCAGGGGGATACCCACGTTGCAGACGTGTATCTAGGGGAATTCATGCGATTATTTAATCACTTCAACACCCGCTATTTAATCAGTCAACCCGGCGACCAAGGCGGTTCCATCCATCTCGCCCCCGACGACTCCTGGTCCGCTGCCTACTACATCAAAGACAGCGCTAAATCCCACGAACGCCTATATTTCTCATAGCGAGGACTTAGCAATGATGATTTAGTTATACTGTGAAGCAACCTGTAGATATTCTTGCAATTGGGAGCGTCCAACATGACGACAACGATCGCATCACCCATTTATTATCCTAGTGGAGATGGACAACCCGTGGCGGAAACGTTCGATCATTTTTACGTCATCATGATCACGATCGCGGTCTTGCGACAATATCTACAGGACGAACAGGCTTGCATTTTAGGGAATCAATATCTGTACTACGAAGAAGGATCCCCCAATAAACGCTGTGCGCCGGACGTCATGGTGATCTTCGGAGTAGAACCGGGAAGCCGAGATAACTATAAAATTTGGGAGGAGGGCGCAGTTCCAAGGGTCGTATTTGAAATCACGTCTCCCAGTACTAAAAAAGAGGATGACGGATTCAAGAAAGATCTCTACGAAGAAATTGGGATTTCAGAATATTGGCAGTTTGACCCGAAAGGAGAATGGATTCAGGAAAAATTACGAGGATATCGACTTGTGAATGGTCAGTATACGCCGATCGTATCTGGGCAGAGTAACGAGTTTGGGTTACGTCTTGAAGTCGATGGATCGCTGATTTCATTCTACCGACTAGACAATGGTGAAAAGCTCTTAATCCCCGATGAGCTGTACGATCTAGCACAACAGCTTCAATCCCGATTGCGCGCTGAGCAAGCCAAAAATAATGCTTTAGAAGCCCACATTCGTGACATGCAACAGAAATTCGAGCGGTATCGCAAATTATTTGGAGATCTTCCAGATTAGGTCTGTTCTCCATTCTCCATTCAAACTTCTAAATTCCCCAAATGCCCCGTCAACGCAAAAAGTCCGACTTCCCCACCAAAACCTGTCTCGTCTGCGGGTTTCCCTTCACCTGGCGTAAAAAATGGGAAAAGTGCTGGGATGAAGTTAAATATTGCTCCGATCGGTGCCGAAACCGCCGATCGGAAGCAAAATCTCCTGATTAATCTTGAGGTTTCCAACCTTCCTTCACTACCTGCCGCGCCCGAGCGATCGCCAAACAATCGTTCGGGAGATCTTCCACAATTGTGGAACCCGCCGCCGTCGTCGCATCACTGCCAATGGTGAGCGGCGCAACCAAGGAATTGTTCGCCCCAATCTTCGTCCGATCGCCAATCACAGTGCGGTGTTTGTTCCGTCCGTCATAGTTGACCGTGATGGTTCCAGCGCCAATGTTGACCTGCTTACCCAAGGTCGCATCACCTAAGTACGTCAAATGTGCCGCATTCGTTCCGGGTCCGATCTGAGCATTCTTCAGCTCCACAAAGTTCCCAATCCGGCACCCTTCACCGACCACAGCCGCCGCCCGCAGATGCGCATAAGGCCCGACCGTGCTACCCGATTCCACCGTGCTATCCGTCACCACAGAGAACTGAATCGTTGTATTCTCACCAATGACGCTATTTTCAATCAGACTTCCAGGACCAATCCGGCTCCCAGCACCGATCGTCGTCGTCCCGCGCAGATGGGTTTGCGGTTCCACAATCACGTTCGGTTCCAGCGTCACCGTGTCTTCGATCGTCACACTCACAGGATCCACGATCGTCACGCCCTTGAGCAGCCACTCCGTCTTAATCCGATCTTGAAGCAGCGCATAGGCATCGGAAAGCTGTTTCCGATCGTTGATCCCCGTAATTTCGGCTTCATCGGCCACATCCATCACCATCACAGGCTTGAGGAAATTCACCGCATCCGTCAAGTAATATTCTTTCTGGTCATTATCCGTCGTCAACTTCGGCAACGCCTGCTCCAAATCCTGCCACCGGAAGCAATAAATCCCCGCATTCACCCGACGGTTTTCCCGTTGAGCGGGCGTGCAGTCCCGGTCTTCAATGATTTCGGTCAAATAGCCCTTCTCATCACAAAACACCCGGCCATAGCCCTTGGGTTGCGCCAGTTGTGCCGTCAAAATCGTCGCCGAATTGCCATTGTCTTGATGAGTTTTGAGCAATAACTCCAGCGTACTCGGACGCAACAGCGGCGCATCCCCGTTCAAAATAATCACATCGCCGACAAACCCTTTCAGGACAGGCAACAACTGCTGCGCCGCATGACCTGTCCCCAGTTGCACCGTCTGCTCCACAAATTCCACCGATCGGTGACTTAGGGACGATCGCACCGCCTCGGCCTGGTAGCCGATAATAACAATTTCCCGCTCTGGGGCTAACGCTTGAGCCGTATCTAACACCCGCTCAACCAGGGTTTTCTGACCGAGGGTATGGAGCACCTTCGGCAGAGTGGACTTCATTCGGGTCCCTTTTCCAGCGGCCAAAATTGCGATCGCGACCATAATATTTTGTTACACCAAAATGCCATCAGGGGCAGTATACCGCGCCTTGCATTAAGAAGCCGTGAGTCGTTCGGGTCGTTTCACATAGCGCTCTAACCAAAGATCGCGGTTCGGCTTCTTAATTTCGGTGACTTGAATAAATTCCGTGAAGGCTTTCATCAATTCAGGATTTCGCCAGTTGCGATCGGTCTCTTCCTGCATGATATTCAGCGATTCCTGCACGGTGAAACAGCGCTTATAGGGCCGTTCGCTGGCCAGGGCGTCGTAGATGTCGATCAGTTGAAACACTTGGGCTAAGTAGGGAATATTGTCACCCTCTAAGCGATCGGGATAGCCCGATCCATCCCAGCGTTCATGGTGATGGCGAATAATCGGCGTCACACCGCGCATGGTTCGTAGGGGCTGACAGATGCGTTCACCGATCGTCACATGCTCCTTCATAACTTCAAATTCTTCAGGCGTAAATTTTCCTGGTTTGAGCAAAATGGCATCCGGAATCCCGACCTTGCCGATGTCATGGAGATACCCACCCCACATCAAGTCCCGTACCTCCGATCGGCTCAAGCCCAAAAACTCACCAAAGGCTTTACCGCGTTTGACCAGGCGTTCACAGTGGTCTCCAGTGTTCGGGTCACGGCTTTCGACGGTGCGGGCGATGGAGAACAAAACCTTTTCAGCGTGATCTAAATCCTGGTTTAAGCGTTTTTGACGAACCAAGGATTTGACCCTGGCCGACAGTTCAAGCTGGTCAAAGGGTTTGATTAAAAAGTCGTCGCCGCCTGCTTCAATGCCTCGCAGACGAGCCTGCCGATCGTCCAACGCCGTGACAAAAACCACTGGGATCAACCGAGTATGCTCATCCGCCTTCAGCCGACGACAGACTTCGTACCCGTCCATTCCCGGCATCATGACATCCAATAGGATCAAGTCTGGATCTTCAGCTAGGACCAAATCGATCGCACTGGGACCATTCTCTGCTTCCAAAACAGCATAGCCTTCCACCGCTAAAAGGGCTGAAGCTGCCATTCGACTCGAAGGATGATCATCTACCACTAATACTTTTGCAGAGTCTAGATCAAAGTTATCCACAGTAACCAGCGCCTATCTTTGACGAACATATCTTAAAAATTATTGGGAACACAGGCGGAAACCCTCACCATGTCCCAATAACCGTCAGTATGGGCTGTCTACTATTGCGATCGATCAGGTGTTATACGGAAGTCCTATGAAGTTTATATAATTATTCTTGTACTTTTTAAAGTTATTTTCGGAAATTGCTGGTTTTGGGAGAGAGAATTCTTTGAGTTGCTACTCCAAAGTTTCGTTAATGGGGAAGCGATCGATGAGTTGCACCGCACGCACGGCATTATCTTTGAGAATACGGGAGGCATGGGGTACGTAAGGGATCTGCGAGAGCAAATCCAGGGTACGACGCAGCATTCTGACAATATCACCTTCATCCAAACTGGTATTTCGACAAAGCTCTGTCCATTCCGTCTCCAAGGCCCATTGCTCCACAATACTGACGAGATCTTCTTCCAACCAAATGGGGATCATCACATCTTGACGACGCTGACGTTGGAACAGACGGCGACGTAGGGGACGGAGGGCCTCAATGGTTTCGATCACGGGTTCAGAGAGGGCGTAGCGGCTCCAGCTATCGGGTCTCGACACTTCTGTTACCAACGCAGCACAGACGGCAGCTAGGTTATGAGGATCCAGCTCATCCAGTTCCCCAGACATGACCGCTAATCCCAGCCATAGTTCATTGTCTCCACGAATCGCGGCGATCGCCTGCCCCAGTTCCGTCGGCTGCAACCCATCCAATGCGTCAAACTCTTGCAGGAGTTCCACAAGACCTAGGAAGTCGTTCCAGTGACGCTGGCTTTGGTGGCCCATTTTGGAGTTGCGGTCTTTGAGTTCGTCTTCGAGCAATTCGATCCGGCGCTGGGCTTTGAGGATTTTGGCCCGATCGCCCCATTGATGGACGGGGTGGTTGTCGATTTGAGCCTGAACGCCTTGCATTCGTTGCAGTTGGGCATAGACTTCCGGGGCGATCGCCTCGTCGTAGTCCAGGTTGGGAACTTTGCTGGCGATTAGGGCGGAGTTTTCATCGCCTTTGCGGGATTGGCCTGGACGCGGGACCAGATCGTCGGGAATGGGGAGCCGATCGACCGCTTCCAGTCGCGGAACGTCAGGCCGCAACTGCACGACATCCGCCACACTAGCAATGTACCAACGGTTATCGCGACTGAGACAGAGCAAATAGGGAAGCTGTCCAGGACCCGAAAGTTTGGTGACTAACACGGCTGAAATAGGGAGCGGAACTTTGATGCTATTGCCCTTGAGCATGAGGGCGGTACCTGCCAAGGCGTAGGGCAACATCAACACCAACTCCTGAGCTTGGGCTTCCCCGGCCTGCAGTTGCAACGTTTTGAGCAGGCGTTTTTCTTCACGCTGACGGTCTTGGAGTTTTTCGTACTGGGCCAGCAGTTTCCAATCCACCGCGCCAACTCGTTGTCTTAGGGTTTCGAGTTCAGTGACGATGCGATCGACTTCTTCCCGCTGCGGTTTAAGCGCAAAGGATGCCAAGTACTGAGCAAAACTTCGTTCGATTAGCTCTTTTACCTTCTCTAAGGTATGAACCTGCAGGAGATTCAACACCATTCCGTAACTTGGCGTAAACTGGCTGACCAGTGGATCCGCACCACCCGTTGCGAGTTTGACCGATTCCCGTGATCCTTCGTAAGGTGACTGTACTGTCAGCACGTAGCCAACTTTGTCCATCCCACGCCGCCCAGCCCGTCCCGCCATTTGCAAGAACTCGGATCCGTTGAGTAATCGGTGGCCGCTATCCGTCCGTTTTGACAAGCTAGAAATCACAGTGGTTCTAGCAGGCATATTGATCCCCGCCGCCAAGGTTTCCGTTGCAAATACCACTTTGACCAGACCTTGCTGGAACAGTTCTTCCACAAACCCTTTCCAAGCTGGAAGCAAGCCTGCATGGTGAGATGCGACACCACGGACGATCGCATCCAACTGATTGGTCCGAGCGATTTCGGGGTTTCGCTCCACAAAGGCATCAACTTGCTCCCGCAGGATCGCAGCTTCTTCGGGAGTGACAAGACTCAGAGTGCTCATGTCCTCCATGGCCCGATCGCAGCCCCGACGACTGAAGATGAAATAGATGGCCGGAAGCATCTGCTTTTGAGCCAGTTTGGAAACCACGAAACTAATAGCCGGAGCCTCAGGCCGTTTTTCACCCCGAGGATTAGCCCCACGTGGTCGATGTTTTCCACCTTTTGCCGCCTTGAGTGCAGGATTAATCTTCTTACCTGTCTCATCCAACAAGGGAAACAACCCCAGCGGATTGGCAAAGGAAAATTCCAGAGGAACCGGGCGGAAGTCTGAATAGATTAGCTCTGTTGGACCATGGATCTGGTTAATCCAATCTGTAAGTTGGTCGCTGTTGGCTACCGTTGCAGAGAGTCCGACCAGTTGAATCTCCGGTGGACAGTAAATAATCGACTCCTCCCAAACCGTCCCGCGCTGACGATCGTTCATGTAGTGACACTCATCCAAGATCACCGATTCAACACCCATCATGGAAGTCCCAGTTTCGCCGATCGCAGTGCCGTAGAGCATGTTGCGGAAAATTTCGGTAGTCATGACGACGATCGGAGCATCCCGGTTAATCGAAACATCCCCAGTCAGTAATCCAACCGCATCTTGACCAAACTGGTTACGAAAATCACGAAACTTCTGGTTGGATAAGGCTTTGAGGGGCGTGGTGTAGAAGACTCGACGGTTTCGCTCTAGGGCACGATGGATGGCGTATTCTCCCACCAAGGTTTTACCGGACCCTGTTGGAGCGCAGACGACGACTGATTTCCCGAGGTCTAGGGCTACGATCGCGTCCAGTTGGAAGCTATCTAGCTCGAAGGGAAAAATTTCAGAAGGGTCAACGCCGAAGATTTCGGGAGAATTAGTCACAGCTTCGTAAACCGAGGGATGAGAGTATACACGAATTCCTCAGATATCTAGTGTACGCCCACTTTGATCCAGCAAACTGCTGTAAATTGATCTATACCTAATCTCCCGGACTTCTGGATCATGCCCTCTGACAACACCGGAATAGAGCTATGGGCACAGACGCTTGAAAAGCTCAAGCTCAAAATGAGTCCGCCCACCTTTGAAACCTGGATCGCCAAAACGGTGGTCGAAAGTTTTGAAGCGGATTGTCTGATGATTCGGACGCCACACCCGTTTGCGCAAAAATGGCTGACTCGTTACTATCTACCCACCATTCTTCAATCGGTTCAAGATGTGGCAGGCCGACCGATCGTCGTTCAGCTCGTCAATGCCGCAAACCAAGACCCAACCACTGAATTTGATGATGCATCTCTTCCGTCGTCCAAATCCAGTACGCCACTTCCTGTAAAGCCGACAGTTCAACTCTGGCAGCCTCCCTCGTCTCAGGAGTTCCGCCGATCGGAGTTGAATTCACGTTACATCTTTTCCCGTCTGGTCGTTGGACCCAATAACCAGATGGCCCATGCAGCATCCTTGGCTGTGGCGGAGTCCCCCGGTCAGGAGTTCAATCCGTTATTCCTATGTGGTGGGGTGGGATTGGGTAAAACGCATTTAATGCAGGCGATCGGGCATTACCGATTGGAGATCAATCCCGAAGCGAGAATCTACTACGTTTCGACTGAGCGGTTTACGAATGATTTGGTGACGGCAATTCGTAAGGATAATATGCAGTCATTTCGGGAGCAATATCGCGAAGTGGATGTGCTGCTGGTTGATGATATTCAGTTTATTGAAGGCAAGGAATATACACAGGAAGAATTTTTCCATACGTTTAATACTTTGCACGAGACTGGGAAACAAGTGGTGTTGGCAAGCGATCGTCCCCCGAATCAAATCCCTCGTTTACAGGAGCGGCTCTGTTCTCGCTTTTCCATGGGATTGATTGCCGATATCCAACCTCCAGACCTGGAAACCCGCATGGCTATTCTGCATCGTAAGGCGGAGTACGAAAATATTCGCTTACCTCGAACGGTGATTGAATATATCGCATCAACCTATACGTCCAATATTCGTGAATTAGAAGGGGCGTTGACGAGAGCGTTGACCTATACGTCGATCGCAGGATTGCCGTTAACAGTGGAAAACATTGTTTCGGTTTTGAATCCACCCATGGAGAAAGTTGAAGTGTCTCCTGGTGTTATTTTTGATGTGATTGTTGATCACTTTAGTGTTCCTGCAACGGATCTCAAAGGCAATTCACGTCGTCGGGAAATCAGCATGGCGCGGCAGATTGGCATGTACTTGATGCGTCATCACACGGGCCTAAGTTTGCCTAAAATCGGCGAAGAATTTGGCGGCAAGGATCACACCACGGTCATGTATAGCTGCGAAAAAATCGAAAAGCTGAAGGAATCCGATCGCGATCTCTCCCAAACGTTACGTCAACTGAACGATCGGATTCAAGCTACAAGCAAAAGTCGGAATCGCTAGAATGATTATCTAATCTTGGGATCAAGCTAGTGATTGATGAGATTTTCCTATGATAGCTCTGGAAACGGAGATCTAATTTCTGACTTTGTGACGAAAGCTGTGGAAAAGCCTTCAGCGACATGTGGATAACTGGACCGAAAAGAGAGGACGATCGCTGTTTTTTACTGTACGTAAATATACGGAATGCTCTCTGGCTTACGTTTTGGTGGTTTTTCCACAGCTTCTTTTGCCTACCCCTTCGATCGCCCTAAAAGATCGAGTTTTCCACAACCAAGATCGCTCAGGATCCCTTACAGTTTAAGCCTGGATTTTATCCACGTTTTGATTGTTCAACCTTGCATTCCCCCGTAACCGTGCCATGAAACTCGTTTGTACCCAGACTAATCTCAGCAGTCATTTGTCGCTTGTGAGTCGTGCGGTGTCGTCTCGTCCGAGCCATCCGATTTTGGCGAATGTGCTGTTTACGGCGAATGAACAGACTCAGCGCGTGAGTTTGTCGGCGTTTGACCTGTCGCTGGGGATTCAGACGAGTTTTGCGGCGCAGGTGAGTGAGGGCGGAACGTTGACGATTCCGGCGAAGCTTTTAGGGGATATCGTGTCGCGGTTGCCTGAGGGTGAGCTGGCTCTGGATGATGGTGATGAGGATGGTCCTGATGAGAATGGCTCCATTACGGTGACGCTGAAGTATGCGTCGGGGGCTTACCAGATGCGGGGCATTGGGGCGGCGGAGTTTCCGGAGTTGCCGACGATCGAAGACGGTGAGACCGCGAATTTGTCGGCAGAGGCGATGATTGAGGGGTTGCGGAGTGCGTTGTTCGCGGCGAGTGGGGATGAGACGAAGCAGGTGCTTACTGGAGTGCATTTGAGTGCGCAGGATGAGGGCTTGGAGTTTGCGGCGACGGATGGGCATCGCTTGGCGGTGGTGACGACGGCAGCGCATCCGGATGATGCGGGTGCGGTGGAAATGCCGAAGTTGTCGGTGACAGTTCCGGCGAAGGCGTTGCAGGAAGTGATTAAGATGCTCGATCGGGGGAGCAGCAGTACGGTGGCGGTGAAGTTTGATCCGGGACAGATTGTGTTTGAGTGGGCGGATCAGCGGTTGACGAGTCGGTTGCTGGAGGCGCAGTATCCCAACTATCGGCAGTTGATTCCGCGTCAGTTTGCCCATCAGGTGACGATCGATCGTAAGGCGTTGTTGAGTGGGTTGGAGCGGATTTCGGTGATTGCGGATCAGCGTAATAACATTGTTAAAATGACGTTGTCGCCGGAGTCGCAGACGGCGGATCTGTCGGTGGATGCGCAGGATGTGGGAAGTGGTCAGGAGACAATTCCTGCGCAGATTACGGGGGAAGGGATGGAGGTTGCGTTTAATGTGAAGTATTTGATTGAGGGGTTGAAGGTGATTAATACCACTGAGATTCAGATTCAGTTAAATACGCCGACGAGTCCGGCGATCGTGTCTCCGTTGGGAAGTCTGAAGATGACCTATTTGGTGATGCCTGTGCAGGTGCGATCGTAGTTTGGGATTTAGATGGGCTTTTCGTGGGGTGGGGCCTGGGATGCAGGCCCGTACGGATCTGGGGTGCTTGAGATTGCGATAGAATGAGAGCATTCTTTGTTCTTCGTTTTTCTATGAACTATCAAGACATCATTACGCTTGAACCCGGTAAGCGCAGTGGCAAGCCCTGTATTCGAGGAATGCGAATTACGGTTTATGATGTGCTGTCTTATTTGGCTTCTGGAATGACGCAGGATGAGATTTTGGAAGATTTTCCGTATTTGACGGTGACTGATATTCGGGCTTGTCTTAGTTATGCTGCCGATCGCGAACAAAAAACATTAACTATTGCGGCATGAAGCTTCTGTTTGATCATAACCTTTCGCCACGTCTGGTTCGACTCTTGACTGATTTGTATCCAGATTCTCAACATGTCTTTTTGCTAGAGATGGATCAGGATGACGATCGGGTGATTTGGGATTATGCGTTGCACAATGACTATACGATCGTGACTCGCGATTCTGACTATAGCGATCTCAGTCTTGTGAGAGGGTTTCCGCCTAAGGTTATTTGGATTCGTCGCGGTAATTGTTCTACCAGTACGATCGAAAGCATTCTTCGATCGAAGGTGATCGATATTCAGGCATTTTCTCAAGATCTGTCCTTGGGGATTCTGACGTTGTTTTGAGATGCTCGATCGTAGTTTGTTTTTTGAGGCTTTTCGTGGTGTGGGGCCTGGGATGCAGGCCCGTACGGATCTGGGGGAAGAATGATAAAATAGGAAAATCTATTGTTCCATAAGGTTCAATCATGAATTTATTGCTTTCACCCGAGCTACAAGTCTTTGTTGATGAACAGCTTCAAAGCGGTCAGTATGAGTCTGAAGCAGACTTGTACATCACAGCATTACAATCGTTTGCCGATCGTGAAAAATACTTGCAGGCGAAGCGAAATGAACTTCGAGAAGCGGTCAGAGTAGGTACAGAGCAGGCCGATCGCGGTGAAACGATTGATGGTGAGCTAGCGATGGCTGGTTTTCGCCAGAAACTAGAGCAATGGCGCTCTCAATCGGAACTTGAGGCATAGTCGGTGAGTAGAATTTATGAAATTACGACTGCTGCGAGTCAGGATATTGATGCGATTTTATCTCGGTTAGCTGAGGTTGGAGGATATGGGACGGCTGATAAATTCCTCAATACCTTGAATAAGAAGCTGAAGAATCTTGCTGCTTTTCCATTTATTGGGATTGCGCGTCCGGACTGGGGACCGCATCATCGAACAATTCTGATCGATCGTTATGTGATTGTGTATCGCGTAACGGATGAATTGGTTGAGATTATTCGGGTGATGAGTGGATATCAGGACTTGGATGAGTTTTTTATAGATGAATGAAGTTGATTAGAAGGCTGCTCGTTTTAGGTGCGATCGGCTTTGGGTATTTTGGCTGTAATGACTTGTAAGATTAGATTTGAGAGGTTGTCCTGTGAATCAGCTTTTTAAGCAGCGTTTTATCGAACTAGAACATCAAGCTTCTCAAATTGAAGCATCTAAGATAATGGAGACGTCTCCAATGTATGGGGACACGATAGGATATGTTGATTGGAATCTTCTGTTGAGTTGGAAGGTAAAAGTAAAAAACTTTTTGTCTCAAATTTGTGGTGAGGAATCTCAATACTTTAAACAATTTGAGAAAAGTGAATCTTCTTTTTTAGGTTCAAACTATATTGAAACTTTTCTACATCTAAGAACTATATTTATTGCAGCAAAGGAAGATTTTGAAGGTGGATATTTTTTGTCAATTGTAAAACTTGCTCAAGCAGAAGTTTTTGATTCAGAACTTGAACAAGCAAAAGCATTATTTGATGGAGGATACTATGTAGCGGCTGCCGTTATTGCAGGTACCGTGTTAGAAACATCGTTGCGACACATGTGCGATGAGAATAATATTAAGCACGGGAATCTCAATAGGATGAATGAGGATTTAGCAAAAGCTGGTGCATATAATTTGCTTATTAAAAAGCGTGTAATGGTATGGGCTGATATTCGTAATAGTGCAGCTCATGGAAAGCCTGATAACTTTAAACAAGAAGATGTAGACACGATGATTAGAGATGTGAATAGTTTTTTGGTGGATCATCTGAAAAATTGAAATAATCTCAATTAGATTCTCTAATAATATGAGCGAAATTACCATGGAAAATTTATTCGATCGCATCACCATCAACCCCAACCAGTGCGGCGGTCGTCCCTGCATTCGAGGCATGAGAATTCGGGTGTCTGATGTCTTGGATCTATTTTCGGCTGGTCTAAGTGCCGAACAAATCCTCGAAGAGATGCCAGATTTAGAAGCGGATGATCTAAAAGCTGTGAAGTGAACCCCTAACTTCGGACAGGAAAGAAATGGATTTAAGGAGATTTTTCCTTTATATCACATTTCTGATTACGTTGCTCTTCCCATTTCTTTTCATACTCATCCGGTGTTAAGTATCCCAATGATGAATGAATTCGCTTTTTCATGTACACATCCTCCAAGAACCTCTCAATC
>JAAFJU010000294.1 GCA_013298165.1 Synechococcales cyanobacterium bin31.maxbin.ball.101
CCATGCCGATGTACTCGTCTTTGTCCAAGGTGTGACCGATATTCACCTCAACGTTCGAGGGTGAAATCATCTTCATCCGGCGAACCTTGCGATCGATGATGCTCTCAGGCAAGTCAAACTCTTTCACCATGCAGAGAGGAATTGCACCACCACAGGGTTTGACGTTATCCATTTTGCGTTCGATCAAGTAAGTCTCAATCCCCGCCTTTGCCAAGACCTCTGCCGCACAAGCTCCGGCAGGACCTCCTCCAACAACAGCTACCCGTAGTGCCAAAGCCTTATCTCCAAAAACGTTTAAAACCTACGTTTGGAATCGTAGCATGGAGGTTTCGGTCCCTGGGCGGGTTTCAGGCAAAGTTGAAACAGAGCTTAACATCCACCCTTCAGGCCAAGTCCAAAAAGAGAGCCGTAGAACTACGGGCTTTTTCGAATATTCCTTTACCCTTTCTCAATAATTTTCCGGATTTCATAAAGCGGAGATGAAGAGTAACGTATGGAACCTTTCTGTAAAGCCTGTATAAAGCAATGCAGTTTCACGTCCCACAGTTCCCTACTGTTTCCAACAGTGGTTGAGTTTAGGTTTGTGATATTCTGCGGTCTCTAACGGGTTTCCGCTACAGATATTGTTCCACGTCACCCGTCAGTTCGATGCTCTACACCCCCCAGTACAACCACCGTGAACACTACCATCAGGGCTATTTCCAAAATCAGTCTTTTATTACCGCTTAGTTTCTGCGCTGTCCACGTCCTGACGATCGGTCTTGTGCCCGGTGCGATCGGCTCTTTTCCCGAGAATTTGCCTCTGAGTTTAGATCGCCCCGAAGCTTCGGCAGAGCAAAAAGATACCTTTGTGCCGCAACCCAATCACCTGCCGCTGTTTACCAGAGGATCGGGAACTCGCTAATTCATGTTTCTATTGTCGATCTAGCGACTAGAGTGATAGAAGCGACGAAAGAGGCGACTTTTGATGACGGTGAATCCATCTGACTATGCCGATATTGATCTGGCTCCCTTGATTGATCATGCCTTGCTGAGTCCAAGTGCGATCGGTCTCCAAGTTGAACAGTTCTGTAATGAAGCCGATTTGCGTGGGTTCGCAGCGGTCTGTGTTGCACCGACCCATGTGAAACGAGCCGTGGAGCTGCTTCACAATAAAAAGCCAAAGGTCTGCACTGTGATTGGGTTTCCCACCGGGGCATCCACCAGTGCGACGAAGCTCTATGAAGCGCTAGAAGCCTCAGAATCCGGGGCTGATGAGTTAGATGTTGTCATTAATATTGGCTGGCTCAAGGAGGGCCGATCGGATGATGTTCATCGAGAACTCGCCCAGATCTGCGAAGAGACAGGCCGCACCATTAAAGTCATTTTGGAAATGGCGCTGCTCAGTGAATCTGAAAAACGTCTAGCGGCGGAACTCGCCATGGATGCCGGAGCCGCCTATCTTAAAACCAGTACGGGCTGGGTCGGTGGGGCGACGGTGGAAGATGTGCGGATCCTCAAGGCGATTTCCCGCGATCGGGTCGGCATTAAAGCCTCTGGGGGCATTCGCACGGTAGAAAAAGCTATGGAACTGGTCCTAGCGGGGGCGACCCGTCTAGGCACCTCTAAGGGTGTGGAGCTGTTGAAAGCCCAGGGGAGCCGATAGCTCCATGAATGCCTTTAAAGATGCGAATTCTTTTAAAGACGATCGCAATGCTCGCACCTACCGGGTGACGGGGATTAATCTCCGCAGCAAGCCGTCTGGAGAGTCCGATCGGCTGATGACGATCTTGACCAAGGAAGCGGGTCTAATTCGGGTGATTGCTCCTAGTGCCCGGAAGCAAAAGTCCAGTTTGTCGGGGCGTAGTTCGTTGTTTGTGGTGAATGACCTGCTAATTGCGCGGGGCAAGTCCATGGATAAAATCACCCAAGCCGACTCCCTAGAATCCTTTCCTAAGCTGGCCCTCGACATTCGCAAGCTCACCGCAGGTCAATATTTAGCAGAATTGGCGCTTCAGCAGGCCCAAAGCGATCAGTCCCAAGAGGGATTGTTTTATCTTCTGATGGAGCATCTACATCGGTTACAGGGGGCAGAGCCGGAGATGATTTTGCCGCGATTGACCCATGGGGTGTATCAGCTTCTAGCGATCGCAGGGGTCGCACCGCAGATGTACCGTTGCTGTCTGAGCGGTGAGATTTTAGAACCCGAAGTCGGTAATCCGATCTGGCGAGCCGCTTTTAGCGTCGAAGCAGGGGGAGCGGTCACGGTCAAAGCGTTGGCAGAATGGCGATCGCAGCAAAATGGCAACCCACCGTCATCGCCCGAGAGCCTGTCTGAAACCCCATCTGAAACCCCATCTGAAACCCATGAAGAATTAACGTCAACCGATCGCCCCATCCCTCAGTCCCATCGCTTTATCCGCGTAGCCGAGCGTCCTGTGCGAATCTATCCCACAAAATTTGTTCGGCCTCCGATCCAATTGGGGGCGGTTCAGGTGAGCTTGATGCAGCAATTGGCAGATGAAGCCTTGCCGCCCCTGGAGGTGGATTGGTTGCCCTCAGGAATGACCACTGATATGGCATGGCGATCGATCGAGCGGTTGCTGAGATCCTGCGCTCACTACCATTTCGATCGGCCCATTCGATCGGCGGCGCTGATCGATCAACTCTTTTGAATGAGACTTTCGGGTCTGACTTCGAGTCCGACTAGGAATGCAGGTGCTAAGCTAAGGATAGGAAGAACTGCTGCATCATTTTTCGCTCATTACAACCCGGTTGAATGAGAACTGCAACGCTTTTCACCCCTTACCTCCTTTGAATGATCATCCCGATGCTCCATTAGGCTATGAAACCCGGCAGTATGCACAACCCTGTGTCCCCCAAAAGCTCACGTCAATCCCCCAACACTGGAAATCAGCCGCCTCGTGGTAAATCCACCTCAAGTAGTCCATCCAGCGGCAGCGCCCCTAACAACGGCGTTGAACCCAAACCTGAATCGAATGTGATTCCCTTTGATCCAACGCTGCTCCAGACTGTCACAGAGCGTCCTGATACAGAGCATCCTGATACCGATCGCAGTGGTGAAGCTTTGAACTTGGATGAGAGTACTTCACAGGATACCAATGCTGAGTCCCAAGGCTTTCTTCCCGTTTTAAAAAATCGGGCCTTTTTGACCTTGTGGTCGGGACAAGTTTTTTCTCAGTTGGCGGACAAGGTGTATTTGGTGTTGATGATTGCGCTGATTGCCAGTCGCTTTCAACAGGATGATCAGCCCATTAGCGGCTGGGTGTCTTCCACGATGATTGCTTCGACCATTCCAGCGATTTTGTTTGGGTCCGTGGCGGGGGTGTATGTCGATCGGTGGTCTAAGAAGGGCGTGCTGGTGGCGACAAATCTTCTGCGAGGCTTATTAGTATTCGCGCTTCCGGTGTTGTTGTGGTTTGTCAAGGACTGGAAGCCTTGGGGTGAGACGCCCGTGGGTTTTGCGCTGATGTTGGTGATTACCTTCTTGGTGTCTACCTTGACGCAGTTTTTTGCGCCTGCTGAGCAGTCGGTGATGCCGCTTCTGGTCGAAAAAGAGAATCTTCTGTCTGCCAATTCCCTCTACACCACCACGATGATGGCCTCGGTGATCATTGGGTTTGCGGT
>JAAFJU010000221.1 GCA_013298165.1 Synechococcales cyanobacterium bin31.maxbin.ball.101
CGACCCATGGTCCCCATTTAAGTGGGTTAAATTATTATTTTGTCAACATGACTTCATTTACCTGTAACAAAAGTGGCGTAATTGTGAAATGTCATCCGTATTAAGAAGGGTATTTCGGGTTTTAAATGCTTTATTTGTATACCTATAGGAGTAGATTTACAGATTTTGTCTGTGGATCCTCATTTTGGAGTTCCCTTCTCGCAAAATATTGAAACCCCTATGCCTAAACCAATTCAGTCTCGGCAAATTCAGTCTCGGCAAATTCAGTCTCGGCAGACCCTCAAGCTCCGATCGCTGTTCGCGTTCCTCATCTTATTTGGCTGCTTTGGGACTCGCACGGTCAACGCCCAAACGATCCCCTCAGGCATCACCTCAGCCAATGACGGGACCAATACCCAGATTAGAACTCAGGGAAACATCGTCCACATTGAAGGGGGCACGACGGCGGGGAATAATCTGTTTCAGAGTTTTGGGCAGTTTGGGGTTAATGCAGGTCAGGTGGCTAATTTTCAATCCACCGCCAATATTCAAAATATCTTAGGTCGCGTCACCGGGGGCAATGCTTCTGTAATCAACGGTCAGCTTCAAGTGACCGGAAGCAATGCCAATCTTTTCTTGATCAACCCCGCAGGCATGATCTTCGGGGCCAATGCCCAGCTTAATTTGCCTGCGGCCTTCACCGCCACGACCGCCAATGGGATCCGGTTTGGGGATCAGCAGTGGTTTAACGCAATGACCTCCGGTCGGTCGGAGACCAACGGCAGCAATTCCTACAGTTCTTTAGTCGGCAACCCCACAGGCTACGGCTTTGCAGCGGGACCCGGCGGCACGATCGTCAACGCAGGCAACCTCTCCGCCAACCACCTCACACTCCTCGGTGGCACCGTCGTCAACACCGGGACGTTAAGCAGCAATGGCGGCACTATCACCGTTCAAGCCGTTCCAGGCGAAAAACTAGTGCGAATCACGGATAGCAATGCCCTACTGAGTTTGGATCTACCCCTACAAACCCCATCAGCCCTTCCAACCAGTCCGTTGGCAACGCCTCTCGGAACGGGAATCGCCCCCCGATCGCTGCCTCAACTCCTCACAGGCGGCGGTATTCCTGAAGTCCAAGGCATCAGAGTTGAAAATGGGGTGGTTTATCTAAGCGCGACTCAAACTCCAATTGCGACTACACCTGGCGCAACGACGATCGCCGGGACTCTCAGTGCGAACGGTTCCGATAATGGTGGAAGAATCCAAATCAACGGTGAGAAAACCTTTGTTGCGGCAAACCTCAGCGCCACAGGCGGCACTGGAAACGGTGGTTTTATCGACACCTCAGGCAAAAGCCTCATCATCGCCCCCAGCACCCGCGTCAACACTCAAAGTACAACGGGCAAAACAGGCACCTGGCTCCTCGATCCCACCAATCTTGACATCATTGCACCGGGCACGACGACCACCGCTGATTCTTTCATCCAAAGCGATACGGTTCAAACCAGCCTCGCTGCAAACAATGTAAGGTATCAAGCAGACAACAGCATTATCGTTAGTACCGCTATTAATTCTTCCAGTGGTAATACCTTAACGCTAGAGGCTCCAACGATCGCCCTCAATGCCCCCATTCTCGTCGGTGCTGGAAAACTCTCGGGCACCGCAGCAACGGTCAATGTCGGAGCCAACGGCAGCTTATACAATGCCGTCGATGTCGCAGTGGCCAATGCCCTCGTCACGCTCAGCCCGACGTTCTACAGTCTCGACCCGCAATTGGGTCAAAATGAAGTGGTCTTAAGTCGGCCTATTACCATTCAAGGAACGACGCAAGGTGCGAACCGAACCACGATCGACAGTGGCAACAATGTTGAATCATTCAACAAAATTCGGCTCTTTAATGTTGACAATACAACAGCGACGCTTAGCAACTTAATTCTTCAAAACGGATCTAGCGAGACCATTGGCGGTGCTATCTATAACAATGGAACACTAAACCTCGATCGGGTCACACTGAGAAACAATCGTTCCGGCAATGACGGGGGCGCACTTTACAATGCAACCAATCGCGTTGCGAACATCAATAACAGCACGTTTAAAGACAACATTGCCGCAGATGATGGCGGTGCGATCGCCAACCACGGCACCATGACCATTCTCAATAGCACCCTAAGTAATAATGTCTCTGAAGGTGCGAGTAGTCCAGTTAGCGGCGGGGGAGCCATTCTCAACACCACCGAGGCCACACTCACCATACGCAATAGCACCCTAAGTGGCAACCAGGCAAAAGTGGGTGGAGGCATTCGCAATGATGGGAGATTAACTCTCGACAGCAATACCATTGCAAATAACATCGCAACGAGAAGTGGCGGCGGCATCGTCAACTCAGTCAATCCCGCTGAATTAGTCACCTTGATTTCTTCACCTGCAACGATCGCACAATTACTCGCCGATCCTGCCCTAGTGGCCATACTGGCCAACAATCCCGATATTGCATCGTCCTTACTCCTCGTCCGAGTTGATCCCAGTACAGCTAACGTGACAAGACTAGTCACACTCCTGTCTTCCAAACCCGATGTCGTCAATCAACTCATTACCAATCCCACGATCGTCAATCTAATTGCCACGAGTCAAGCTTCCTTAACCGTTCAAGGCAGAACCAATCTCCGCAACACCATCGTGGCGCAAAACGAGGCCCCGATCGCACCCGATGCCACGGGAAATGCAAACTCATTTACCGACGAAGGCCATAACCTGATTGGAGTGAATCAAGGCTTCAATAGCCCGATCGCCGCCACCACCCAATCCGGCACCAGCGCCAATCCCCTCAACCCCAATCTCGCTCCCCTCGGCGACTACGGCGGACTCACCGAAACCCACGCCCTCCACCTAGGCAGCGCCGCCCTCAATACGGGACGCACGACCTTAACCAACGACCAACGCGGCAAAGCCCGATCGGGTCTGGTGGATATTGGAGCCTTCGAATCCAGTGGATTTAGACTCAAAGCGGGCACTGGGAATAAATTAGACACCGTCGTCAACACCGCTTTCCAGCCGCTCAATGTGCAAGTGGAAGCCATTGATCCGCTAGAACCCATCACCGGGCCAACCGGAGGAACGATCGCATTAACCGTCGTTTCCACCCCAGGATCGACCAATGCCCAATTCATCAACACCACGCCCCAAACGATCGCCATTGATGCAACCGGAAAAGGAAGCATCACAGGGACTGCCAATCAAATTGCAGGAAATCACAGTCTCTCATCAACCGCCGTCGGTCTAGAAGGATCGGCCAATTTTAATCTCATCAATCTTGCCGACGCGGTGTTCAAGATTGAAACCCTGAATGGCAGCGGACAAAGAACGATCGTCAATACCGCCTTTAGGCAATTAGAAGCCAAAGTCACCGACCAATTTGGCAATCCGATCGCAAATACTCCCGTCAGATTCGCGGTTCCAAGCAGTGGAGCGAGTGCAACAGCCAACACCTTCACAGCCAATACTAATGCAGAAGGAATTGCAGTCTTGCCCGTCACAGCCAATGGTCTAGATGGAACCTTTGTTGTGACAGGCAGAGTCAATGGAATCGAGTCCACAGCCCAATTTACATTGACCAATCAACCGATCGTAAACCCCAATCCTAATCCTAATCCAAACCCTAATCCAAACCCCAATCCTAATCCAAACCCTAATCCTAATCCCAAACCTAATCCCAACCCTAATCCTAATCCAAACCCTAATCCAAACCCCAATCCAAACAATCCAAAAGCATCCAACATCCAGGAACAAGATCTGCAACGATCGTCCCTACCCAAAGGCAACCTAGTTAAACCGAATCCTAACCAGAGTCCAATTCTTTGTATCGTCAACGATCGCATTGAAAAAACTCAATCCGATCGTCAGGATTCACAGCTCCAAGAACTCCAAAGAGATTGTCAGAACAACCGTTCTGAGGAGCAGAGCAAACGATAGAGCAAAGGGTAGGTCAAATGGTTAACCCGTTTGACCTACATCACTCGCAATACCAAACCTTTCAAATACAATCCTTCGGGATGATACAAACTCATGGGATGATCCCCCGGCTGCGTCAAATGATCCAACACCTGCACCGATCGGCCCGCCTCAATACTTCCCGCCACCACGGCACCCTTAAACAGATCTGGCGTCACCACCTGGGAACAGGAGAACGTCATCACAATGCCACCAGGTTTAATTTGCGAAATGGCTTCGTAATTTAACCGTTTATAGGCCATCACCGCCGCATGTCGAGCCGATTGATTTTTAGCAAACGCAGGGGGATCAAGAACGATCACGTCATACTCTTCTTTACAGCCAATCAAATAATCAAACACATCGCCCGTAATGCTTTTATGCTCCACACCCAAAGGATTATTTAAAGCCACATTTTGCGTCGTCCAGTCCATGGCTTTCACCGATGAGTCGATCGAATGAACCCGCGCCGCGCCAGCCTTTGCAGCATAGACAGAAAATCCACCGGAATAGCAGAAGGTATTTAACACCGACTTCCCTTTTGCATACTTCGACAGCAAATGACGATGTTCCCGCTGGTCTACAAAAAATCCACTCTTCTGCCCCGTTTCCCAATCCACAATAAATTCATGGCCATATTCCAACACATTCACCATGCGCCGATCGCCCATGATGTATTCATTTTGCATCGTCGAATTGGCCGTAAAGACTTTCGGCAACACCGACGCACTCTTGTCATACACCGCATGGAGTCTGTCCCCATACACCGATTTTAAGCAATCGACTAGCAACTCGCGCGATCGGTACATGGCGATCGAATAGGCCAAGATCACCGCTGTCCCGTTATACCAATCAATCACCAACCCCGGCATTCCATCGCCTTCAGCATTAATCAAGCGATAGCAATTGGTTTGGTCACTTTCCGCCAAGCCGATCGCCGCCCGCATATCATAGGCCGCCTGAATCCGCCGCAGGAAAAAGCCCGACAGATCTTTAAACTTCTCAAATGAAAGAACTTTGACCGCAATATTGTTGTGATTGAAATGACCGATCGCCAGAAAATTGCCGCGATTATCTTCAACCTGGACCAGATCGCCATCATCCAAGCCCTCATCCGCCCGAGCGATCGCCCCCGAAAAGATCCAAGGATGAAACCGTTTCACCGCCTCCGCCTTATCAGACCTCAAAACAACTTTAGGCAACGGTTTCGACATAAGAACACTCCAGAACGCAGATCGGCATTTTATTTAGGCTCTGTATTATCGCAGCATTATTGCACCGAACTGCCGATCGTCCGATACCTAGCCGAAGTCCCAGATATTCTGATTCGTGAATTTAGTGGTGTTCCGGATCCAGAGCAAGGCGAAGGCTATTACCGTCTAGCTGTGCGACTGAGAACCACCATCGTCGTCATCGACGAATTACCAACAACCCCAGATACTCTCTGGCTGCGTTTAATGGGCAAGGGAAGAGTCCAAGAGGATGCGATCGAAGAAGTTCTCCTGTTACCAAAATCAGATCCAAAACGAAGTTCAACTCTTGACCTATTGGTTTCCTGGCGGATTAGTATGGAAGTGCTAGATCAAGTCGATCAAGAAGAGAGGCGAATTCTGATGGCACTATCGCAAGCCTACTTGGAGTGGGAACAAAAAATTGAGCAACGCGGCAGACAACAAAATCAACGAAAAATGATCGCTAGCATCCTGACAACCCGGTTCGGCCCCATAGACCCGTCCCTAGAAGCCCTGATTCCGAGCCTCATAGAATTGCCCACAGAATCTGCGATGCCGTTACTCCTGCAACTGTCACGAGAAGAGTTGCTAGAACGATTTTCGGGTTCATCGGGTTCAAGATAGGAAATCTGAATTTCTTGTCTCAATTTGTAACGATCGGGCCAGACACTCTAGAATGGTTAACATCCCGTTCACCACCGACCGAAACTATGCC
>JAAFJU010000353.1 GCA_013298165.1 Synechococcales cyanobacterium bin31.maxbin.ball.101
GATTTTAATCAAAGTCGTTTCGTAAATTTATGGGTCCGTAAAAGTTCGCTATTGATGATTTTCGGCAATTTCTGAGGATTTTTGAATATGAAAGAGATGATGCTCGGTCTAATGGTGACGATCGGGGCAATTGCTGCTGCGCCTAATTCCCAGGCACAAGAGAACCCTGATAGTCCTAAAAAAGAAACTACTCCCAAGGTCCAACAGGACATTCAATCGACCGACACCCAGCCGATCGTCGTTGCCAAACCCACGATCGAAACCTTTGATACAGAACCCATCATCATCCCATCACCAAGACCCTCTAACACTGTCCCCAAAGCCCGCGCAGTAACCGCAGCACCAACGGCACCCTCAACACTTTCGGCAGAGCCTCAATATTCCAATACTCAACGTGTTGAGAAAAAGACGATCGAGCAAGAATCTCCGATCGATCGTTCAACAGCTCCCATCCGTATTACAAACCTCCAAACTCTTTCTTCGACTCCCCTAACAAATTTCAGTAAACTAGTTGTATTTGGCGATAGTCTTTCTGATAGTAGAACCTCTTCTAAAAATACCAGCCCAGCCCCTTATTTTCATGGACGTCCTTCCAATGGTCTCCTGTGGACAGAGGATTTAGTTGCTGCGTTAAAAACTAAGGATGACTTAAGCAACTTTGCGGTCAGTGCAACTCAAAGTAAAGATATCCAGCAACAAATTCAACAATACCTCAACACATCATCAGACCTAAAATCTTCAAATATCCATGTAGTCTGGACTGGGACGAATGATTATCGTCTAGGCGGAAGCAATCCACAATGGACTGTGAATAATATTCAAACATCTATTCAAACCTTGACATCAGCAGGCGCAAAAAGGCTACTCGTTGCAAATTTGATGGATCTTGGGAAGGCTCCTATCCATCTTCCAACTACCTCTGCTTCCGCACTATCTCAGCTTTCTCAAGAGCACAATCAAAGACTTCATCAGAGACTCCGTGACCTTGCGGCCCAGCGACCAGATCTTTATGTTGTACCACTGGACTTCTATGCACTATTTAGTGAGATGTTCAAAGACCCAACTCGATTTGGATTTAAAAGTAATGCTCACTCTTGTTTGATTACCTGTACAAATCCTAACCAATATATCTTACTAGATGTCATTCATCCAACAGAATCAACTCACCGGATTTTATCCGATTACACCCTCAGTATCCTCAATGCACCCCAGTCGATCGCCCCTCAAGTTGGGTTGGTTGAGGCAGTTGTCAGTCAGCAAAATAAGACGATCGAGGCACAATTAGAGCTGCAACGCCATAATAAAGGATCTAAAAATAACCCTAAGCCACTGGTTTTTGCTAGCGGAGATTTCTTGTTTGGGGAGCAGTCTGGCATTGATAGTCGATCGAAAAGTAGTCGCTTTAGCTCAACTGGAGTGACGATCGGTGTCACCCAAAGAGTGGGTCCTGACTTTATCGTGGGGATGGCGTTTCATCATGCCAAAACTAATAGTACGCTTGCCGAAAAAAATGGCACTATTGCAGTCGATGGCAACTCCTTATCGCTCTATGCTCAGAAGCAATTCAATCGGTTATTTATTAATGGAATGATCAGCTATGGATGGAATTCATTTAATATCACTCGTCCTCTTAATGTAACTGGGTTTGATACGGCAACAGCCAGTCCCACGGGGAATCAGCTCTCGGCTCAACTCAAACTTGGTTATACCCTAATTGGTTCAGAAAATGATGCTTCAGGGCTGAGACTCACACCCACGATCGGACTTGGCTATCAAAAAATAACGATTCATGATTATCGTGAAGCCAATGGCAATATCCTAAACCTCAACGTCAAAGAACAGAATTCCAATTCTGTAATTTTAGCGTTGGGCGGTCAGCTTTCCTATGGCATTCGAGTGGGCAAGTCCATGATCACGCCTTATTTAGATGTTAGCTATGAACATGCTTTGACGGATGGCAGCAGAATCATCACCACAGAATTGGCGACCCAGCCCGGAATTCCAATGCGCAGTGCGATCGGAAGAGTTGACCCAAACAGTGTTCGATTAGGAGTGGGTGTTCGAACCCAGATACAAGATGCCTTCTCATTCACGCTTGGGTATGAGAC
>JAAFJU010000153.1 GCA_013298165.1 Synechococcales cyanobacterium bin31.maxbin.ball.101
TGGAATGTGAAGCTGGTTGTTCATGACGATTGCCGAATTCATCGTCCTTGATCATGACACAACCACTCAACCGTTGTCGTCTCACACTAGATGTAGAGAGGGACCACGGCAATTCTGGGAGAACCACTTTTTTAGGGGATAGAGAGGGGCAATTGAATCAGACAATATGAACGATTATTTTTCTTGAAGATAGGCAACGAGTTGGACCTAGATTTCTCACAAAAATAGCTATAATTCCTCTTAGGGCAAATTTTAGCTATTTTTGTGAGATTAAACTCTGTAATCAACTTAAAATTTCTGAGATCTTCACTTATTGAAAGTTCTGTAAAATCTTGCAGTCTCTTATGGTAGATCTAACACTTGTTGATTACATGAGAGATTATTCAAGCATCTGTACCTCAGAAAAGTTATTTTTTATTGGGACGAGACTATAGAAATCTGACATTCACTTATAAGACTAATTTTATCTGGAGCATTCTTCACACAAGCACTTAATTCTCACGTATTACTTCGGACTGCTATTCTGGCGGGTAAATAATCTGATTGCCTGTCAGTGTTCCTATAGCAGTTACAACAGGTCCATGGAAGTTCATTTGAGTTCTTGGTTGAGATGCCAGAACTTGAATAATCTCTTTCATATTATTAGCTTGTCTGGAAATTTCTTCATTTTTAGTCATTAATGCAGCTTCATAATATGCACTTAATCTCGCCAACTCTACTTCATAATGATTAATAAAGCTGCTATGAATATCTTCTTTGGATACATCAGGTGGAACATTAACTTTTATTACGATAACATCGTCACCTTTGTTTTCAATACTTTGAATTTCTAGCTCAACTTCTTGGTTCTCGATTCTTACTTGTTCAAATGATGTTAAAAATGCTTGCCAATCCACACCATTTCTGAAGATAAAATCTACAGTGCTGATAACTTTTTGAAACAATTTCCCAAATTCATCATTTTTAAATACTCCACTACTTGGACATTTGTCTTGTCCGTTATTTAAAAGATAAATATATTTACAGAAACTTCCTTTTAATTGAGTAACACTATTAATGTTCCATGCTTCTAAACAAGCACCTGTAAGGTCCGCTTCATAAAAATTAGTTCCAAGAGCTTGAGCTTTTTTCAAATTTGCACCTTTCAAATTTGCACCTTTCAAATTTGCATTACTAATATCAGCCTCAGTGAGATTAGCTTGTTCTAGATTTACATCTACTAAGTAGGCACCTTTCAGATTACATCTTTCATAATCTTTCCTATAACCCTCTCCAGTACGCAGTAGTTCTCTAACAGTACGATTATCAAGGATAGTATTTCCGAATCGTGAGTAATCAAGGAATGTAGATCCTTGCCAACGTGTCTGATTTAGATTGTCATGTTCTAAATTAGTTTGGCGAAAATCCGTACTACTAAGTTGTGCATTACTGAAATCAGCATATGACAGATTAGCATTTTTAAAACTTGTTCCTTTAATAGAAGAAAATACGACTGCAATACTTTTTACGATGTAGAAAGCATTGTCATTCTTCAATGCTCGAAAAGATATTTTCCACCCAAGATAGACTCCGAGTAGACCAATAAGACAACTTACTAAAGAAGTTACAGGATGATTACCACTCTGATAAATAAAAAATCCAACAAATAAAGCAGAGACAAATGTAATTGATGTAATGATATTGTGGAACTTACTCCCGCCGACAATTTTAGCTGAAGTCATAGCAATTGCTATACCTAAAGAAAGAATCAAAAGTGCAACTCCTGTAATTGCGCTCGTCACTGTTGGGGCGATTACTCGATTCGCATCAATCGCTATTGCCTCTCCAGAACTAAAGTATAGGAATCTAGTCGAAGCTCGAATAACTACATGACCTAGTGTTAGGAAAATACCACTAACTCCCAGTCCAAATGTAACTTGAAACGCAATTTGTACACCTCTGTGAATTATGACAGCAGAGGTTAGATACATAGAAACTGTAAATATTGCAATCCATAAATTAATACTATATTCATCTGGAGAAGTTCCTCCAGTAGGATGGTAAATAAATCTATCTCCCGTTCTCTGCCCTGCAAATTCTAGCAAAATGGTGAAAATAATTGTGGAAACTATAAATATTATAAGTAAAAGAATTTTTATATGACGTTTGCTTCCAGCAACCACACCACTGAAGTTTGCATTCGTGAGATTAAAACCCGAAAAATCTAGACCTCGGATATCATGATGCTCACTAAAATCATAGTTGGATAGATCTTTATTCTGAAATGCTTTCTTGCTGTCATAACTCATAGATTATTTAGAAGTTTAACTAAAGATTATTTTTCTGATCCGGCAATAATTGTACAGACATCTTGAGTGTTCGGAAGTCTGACACAGGCTTTCAATTCTTTTCCAACGCCCATATTCCCGTAATGTGCCGTCATAATACCGTCAGGAGGGACGATATAGTGTCCAAATTCTTGACCTTTTATATCTTGCACGTACAAGGTGCTACCAACTGGAACGATAGACTTAGCCCAACTTGCATTACAAGAAGGAGAGTATCGTAGTTCAACGGTGATTCCTCTAGTGGTTTTGCTTGTCAACGTTTCAACCTTTGAGTCACATCTTAGATCTCTTGCATCTAAACCTACACAAGAAGAACCCAGGCATCGAGGACCTGAACTAGCATCCTTTACTGCCAATACAACTTCAATAAATATTCCAAGTGAAAGAAGCCCCCCTAAGACATACATTCTTTTATTCACAAGAATTTACCCATCCTAGAAAATATCGTTAATTATTTCATACATCAATATTCAGGGATTAACCTAAAAAATGATAATAAAAATTAGTTAATGTCAGTATGTGAATTAGATATTAAAATATTAATCTATGTAAAATTAAAACAGAAAGTCTGACTTAATATGTTGTATAAAGCCTGTATTTCATTCAAATAGACAACTAATGTAAAATGTAACTGCACACTACTAATTAACTGAATAAAAGTTATTATCTTTCCTAAATCAGTAAATCTATTAGCAATTTAGGAAAGATAGACTCTTCAATATTCACAAATTACAAGTTAGAAAAAACCTGTACAGAATTGATTGGGATTATCCGGATGTTTCGCACATGCTTGAACGGGGGTATTGATTTTAATTTTATCAGCATAGTTCCACCCATGAACTCCTGCTGTATATTGCCCATACATATTACCCTTTCTATCTTTTAGATAAAGGCTAGTTCCTAATGGCATACATCCCCGTGCCCATTTTTGTTTTGTACTACTTCTATATCTTAACTGAATCTTTAGGACATATCCTTGCACATTAGTAGACCTTGAATCAAGGTTGGTATCACCTTTTTGACCACCTGGAGGATTGTTACAGACTTGGGAATTATTCGCGCTTGCTGGAGAAATTGTAAGAAAAATAAACCCAGAAGTTACAGTTATCAATGCCGACGTTACGTGGGCAGAAATTCTCGTTCTCAATTTGATGTGTGTCATATTCTATGTGTGTGAGGTAGGTTATTAATATGTCATCTGTAGGTCATACAACAAAGCTAAAACTCAGACTAAATCACTTGAATTAGAATGAGGTACAACGCATGACAAGAGTATCAATACCCCTGCTTATAGTTGTACTCTGTAGTTACTTTGGTTTGTAAACCATTCTAATTGCGCTCCCACAATAATAGCTGTGACTGTGATCACTTACTAAATATCGAATATTTGCTTTTCCTTTTACAGATATCAGCGAACATCTTCAAAATTTGAGAATAAATTTTTTAAAATTATCTCCTTAAGTAGTCTTACAGTGTGTAATAAAGAGTAATAGGCTAGTTCAAAAAATTATCATAAGAACCTGCTGACTCAAATTAATTCTTCTCTGTCCTCTGTAAGAATCACTGTCCTAAAATAATCCTAATCGTCTTCTAGGAAGGATTAATCCAAGCTTTGGTGACAGATTTTGCGACCTTAAGATACTTGTTTTCAAGTATGAATTCATCGATAGCAGATTCACCTCCAGCTTTGATAGCACTGATTGTCCGTTCTTTTAATGTTATAGGAATTCCATTATCAACATATGAAAAATTATCTAAATCAGTTGCTTGAGGATTTTCTGTTTCTAGTTTTCTTAGCAGCTTTTCGACTTCGACAACAAACTCAGATAGCGCTTGTGTATCTTCAGATGAATTTATAATAATCACACCATCGTTTCGACCCACGGCACTAGCAACAGATGAATTGAAGTTCATCTCAACTTCGACGTTTTTCGATTGATTCTCACTCATAAGTTTAAACCCTCAATATTTTCAATAAACTATGTTACGAACAAAATCTATACGGATGTTTACATAGCACTTTTAAACCTAGTGAAGTATAATTCTACTCCTAGAAGTTTACTGAAGTAAACTCCAGACACACCCTAATTAATAGAGAGATACTCTAAAGTTATGCGTAAGAAATAGTCTAAACAGGTTTAGCCTTAAAATAAATTTAATTTTTCTAACATATAAGGTATCGTACGTAACGTTATTATAGTATTTCATTTAATATATCAAAATATCTAAACTAATTAGATAGTAATCTTTTTACAAAACTCATGTTGTTTGTAAAGTTTATTTAAATAGTTGGCTTAAAATTCCCAACTTTAATCTTGATTTCCCCAACTCAGTTAAAAGATCTCCAGCCCGATCGCCTTCATTCCCAACTCAGTTAAAAAATCCCCAACTCGATCGAACCTTCCCCCAACTCAGTTAAAAAATCCCCAACTCGATCGCACAATCCCCAACTCAGTTAAAAAATCCCCAACTCGATCGCACAATCCCCAACTCAATTAAAAAATCCTGAAGTCGATCGCCCTTTCCCCACCTCGATTACAAAATCCCAAACTCGATCGTACTCCCCCCAACTCAGTTAAAAAATCCTGAAGTCGATCGCCCTTTCCCAAACTAACCTACAAAATCCCGAAGTCGATCGCCCTCTCCCAAACTCAGTTAGAAAATCCCCAACTCGATCGCACTTTCCCTATCTTAGTTAGAAAATCCCCAACTCGATCGCACTTTCCCTATCTTAGTTAGAAAATCCCCAACTCGATCGGCTGGTTGAAGAAAGCTGATCCTTATCAAAGCACTCACCTTCGTTCAGGACGATCGGCTGGGTAACGTGAGGCAAGCGAAGGGGCGATCGATTGTGGCAAGTGCGATCGTTGAAGATTGTTCTATGATGGAGTTCTAGTGGTTAATAGGGCTGGAGGTCGTGGGATGGAAATGGTGATCGATCGGGGAAATTCAACTTATACCTTTCCTCGAATAGAGACTTCCGGGTTAGAGGAACGGTTTCTGCTTTTGGTGGAACAGTGGCGGAGGGAGACCGGAATGTTATCGCTGGTGCAGAAGATGGTGATTCATCCCGCTTATCAACGCATTATTGGCATGGGACAGCCTGTCGTTCCCTTGATTTTAAAGGAGTTAGAGCGGGAACCAGATCATTGGTTTTGGGCGTTGGAATCGATTACAGGTGCGAATCCGGTTCAGGAAAATGAACGGGGGCGATTAGATCAGATGGCAGCAGCTTGGTTAACGTGGGGGCGGGAAAATGGATATCGATGGTAGGTTGGAGCCTTATCGAGAGATTTCGTTTCCTAATTTAGTGGCAACGGGTTATCGAGTTACGAGTCCTACGGCAGCGGCTTACAATTGTTTTGCTTGGGCGGCAGGGGAAGACGATGACCTTCGGTCGGTCATAGACCAACGTTGGTGGAATCCGCTGGAACCGGATAGTCCCTATTATTGGGTCGATGGTGTGCCTTTTGAGTTGACGATCGCGGCATTTATTCAGGCGTATGGGACATTGGGATTTCTGCCTTGTGAGGATTCTGAATTAGAAGCAGGCTTTGAGAAAATTGCGTTGTATGCGACGCCGGATGGTGAACCGACTCATGCGGCTCGGCAATTATCCAATGGGAAATGGACGAGTAAACTAGGACGTTGGCAGGATATTGAGCATGAGTTGGAAGGGCTAGTTTGTGAGTTGTATGGTTCGGTTAAGTTGGTTTTGAGGCGGGAAATTAAAGGTTGAGCAAGGGCCGATCGATCGGCCTTGCTTCACTGGGAGAGCGATCGAGGGCCAGGGACAACTGACTGCGATCGGGAAAGACCTAAATTCTGGAGACGTGCGATCGGACTTCTAACTTTGTCGTAAAATTGGAACATGGAAGCAATCCCAAGAGTTCTCCAATGACCGTTAAAAGCATCAGTTATCATCCCTCTGTCATCGAACGGCTGAAAAATCCTGCCTACGCCGCTGCCTATTTGAATGCCATTTTAGAAGAAGTTGATCCCGAACCCGACTTATTGAAATCCGCACTCCTAAACATCACAGAAGCGCTTGGCGATCGTCTGGAAAGCTCTGTACTCAACGCACAAAAAGATCGACTCACTGTTTTATTGTCCAATTCAAATCCATTATCGATCGTGGACTTAATGACCTGGCTAGAGCCATTTGGTCTCCGGTTGCTCGTCATGAGCCATCCTGGCTCAGACGATATCACACCAGAATCCTACTCCTCGATCGGTGAAGCTAGTTAAAAATCCCAAAGTCGATCGCACCTTCCCCAACTCAGTTAAAAAATCCCCAAGTCGATCGAACTTTCCCAAACTCAGTTAAAAAATCCCCAAGTCGATCGTACTCCCCCCAACTCAGTTAAAAAATCCTGAAGTCGATCGCACTTTCCCCAACTCAGTTAGAAAATCCCCAAGTCGTTGGCAAAACCTCCCGGAACGGGAATCGCCCTTCTCCTTAAAATTGTGGTTTAACCCGTGAATCCCAAACCGTCTTCACCAAAGTCGCATCAGAAGATCCAATTCGCCCAACCCGTCCTAAAAGCAACGATCGTTCCAAACAATCCAACCGCGAAAGCCTGACCGTCGAAGCCACTCGAAGACCACCAGTCGCCCAATCCCCCAACTCACGCAATTCAAAACTCACCCGGCAAGATAGTCATCATAAAGCCCTTCATCTTCAGGCGCATAACCATTCAAAAAAGCATCATGCTGACGAACAGCCTCCGCTGGTGCTGAAATTCCTGTCGCCAACGGTGCAGGTGCGATCGAGATCAGCCAACGCCCCACCCCAATCTGATGGGTAATCTCGTCCGGTAACGTTAACGTCTCACCCGACAACAGTTCGACTTCGCAGGACAGGCTCACGACTTGAGTATTCATAAGCTTCAACATAACTGAGCTTAATCATTGTAAGGTCTATTCTAAAATTTGCACATCGATCGCCCTCATCCCCAATCAAGTTAAAAATTTACATCGATCGCAAATAGGAGAAATAGAAAATCTACAAGCTCCCAGCCAAGTCAGAGTTTCCGTCATGGCTGGGAACTTGTAGAAAATGATCATCGATCGTCTGATTAGAACTTCTGACCGACGCCGAATTGAATTCGGTTTTCGCCCCGATCGTTAAAGCCCCAGTCAGCCCGCAGCATTCCCAAGGGTGAATTGACCCGCACCCCTGCACCATAGCCAAAACCACTGCCCGATCGACCTCGTGCCGCACCGGGCGCACCGACCACCGCACCGCTAGAACCCAAGTCAGTGGCATAGTCTGCAAACAAGGTTCCACCGACGGTTTCATTTAAAATGGGGAAGCGGTATTCGGCGGAGGCTAGAGCATAGCTTTTCCCAATGCCCACTTTACCCTGTTCAAATCCACGGACGGAATTGACGCCGCCGAGTAAGAACGCTTGGCTAGGAGGGAGATCTCCGATCGTCGTTCCACCTTGGATATTAAAGGCGAGAACATCTTGGGTTTTGACATTCTTGCTGCCAAATAGATTGATCGGGACATATTGGCTGTAGTTTGCATTCAGACGATTGGCAAAGACATTTCCGACCCCGATCGGCACATATTGTTCAGAAGTCAGGCTCAAGAGTGAACCGGATTTGGGATCTAAAACATTGTCTCGTTTGTCATAGCTGACGCCTGCGCTGACGCTGTACAGATCGTCTAGTCCCGTGCCGCTGAGGGATAAAGGTCTACCTGCGGAGTCAAATTGCACGAGATCGCCATTGGCATCGCGGGCGCTGACTCGGTTGTAGCCGAGACCGACGTTGGCGCTCCAGTCTGGGGCGATCGGTTTGCTAAAGTTCACGCCACCGCCGAAGCGACCTTCGCGGACTTCATTGCCGGATGCGAGTTTGATATCGCCATCGAAGACGCGAGACAGACCGCGATTTCTGAAGCCCTGCACGCTGTAGCCCCAGGTATTGGGTTGTGTATCACGGTAGGGATTGGCAAAGCGCCCATCGAATTGGAAATCCTTCGTACCCAGGACCACACTTCCCCCCAACTGTTGTCCCAAGCCGCCGAAGTTAAAGTCACGGTAGGACACATTGGCATTAAATCCGATGTCGCTGCTGTAGCCGCCGCCGATGTCCGTGCGGCGAAGCTGTTGCTCGACGAGGTTGTAGACGACGGTGGCGTTGCGGAGATCGCCTTCTAGGGTGACGTTACCGCCTTGGAAGAGTCCTGTTTTGAAGAGGCGGTTGAGATCGGCTTGGGCATCGCTTTCTTTAAAGGCGGTGCCTTTTTTGAGTTGGATGGATTGGCGGATGAAACTTTCTTGGGTGCGGCCTTTGACGGGGTTGCCTTTGTCGTCAGTCGATCGGCCTGTTTCATCCACGAAGCGGATTTTGACATCGCTGACTTCGCCTTCTGCAACGGTGATTTTGAGGGTGCCGTTTTGCTGAGACGTTAATCCCACTACTCGTGCGAGATTAAAGCCCCGATCGCTGTACCACTGCTGGAGATCCCGCACACCTTTGTTGAGGAGGGACGGTTGGACCGCTTTGCCGAGTTGGGGTTTGAGAATGTCAGTAGCGGTGGCTTGGGTGAGGCTGGGGGCGTTGACGAGTTCGATCGCTCGGGCGATGACCGGGGCGAGGCTGAAGGTGACATCGACGCCTTTGGGGTTGAGTTCGGCGTCGGCGCTGACGGTGGTGAAGAGTCCGGTTTCGAGTAAGGCGGCCATGTCGTCGCGGACGATCGCGGCGGTGGTGGGTTTGCCTGTCTGGGTCAGGAGGACTTGGCGGGCGACGGCTTGGAGTTCGGTTTCGACGCCGAGGATTTTGACGCTGGTGGTCGGGGTCGGGGTGGTCTCGGAGAGGGTCTTGGTCGTCGGGGTGCGCTTAAAGATGGCGGGTGAGGAGGGCGCGGAAGCTGCGGCCCTTACGGTAGGGGAGATCGGAGCGGCGGCGATCGGTGTGGCGGCGACTGGGGTAGCGGCGATCGGGGCGGCTTCCGGAGTTGGGACTGCGGCCCGAGACGCGGCCTCACGGGCGTCACGGGCGGCGAGGACTTGCGATCGGTAGCGATCGATCGGGCTATACTTCTCTGCCACGGGCGGCGCGACGGGTTCTGCTGGGGCGGGCGCGAGGGTTTCGATCCGGCTGGTGGCGATCGGCGTGGCGGCTGGAGTGACGGCTGGGGCGGCAGGTTTTGTGGGGGCGAACTCAGGCTGTAGGGCGATCGTTTCGGGTTGTGCTACGGGAGACTGGGGTAGGACTTCGGCAGGGGCTTCCGTGGCCACGACGACATCGGGTGGGACCGCAGCAGTGGGAGTTACGGGT
>JAAFJU010000077.1 GCA_013298165.1 Synechococcales cyanobacterium bin31.maxbin.ball.101
GGCGGAGCGCTTGGATTCAAGAATGACGATCCGATCGCGAATCTGAGAAATGTCTGCCATAACAACCTATCTATCACCAAATTAAAAATTGAGTACAACGTTGCGGATTTAAATATCCTAATCTCAAAGCTATTCTACCTAAAAAATCTGACGAGAGACTTGTTTTTCGATTTCGGCTTGGGTGGCTTGGAGAAGCTGCGATCGTTGATCGTTACCTTGCGTCATGTTGGGGACGAGTTTTCGGGTCTGGAGAGCCATGTGAAGTTGCAAGTGGGCAACATACTCGCTGAAGTCTTCTCTCTGGGAAGTCGCTTGAGGGGAAGCTTGAGAAAGAGGAATCACGGTGAATCTCCTGAAAATGTAGATTTAAGGTTGCTCCCAGATATTATGGTCCGGGTTTAGGAGTGAGTTCGTGATTCTTCAAAGATATTTACGAAAGGATACCGATGGTGGTGGCGATCGATCAGGTTGCTCAGAAGGATTTTGAATTTATGGGTTGCATCTTTTCAAGGCGGTGTGTTACTGTCTATGACGTCGAGGACGTATAGCTCAGTTGGTTAGAGTACCACGTTGACATCGTGGGGGTCACTGGTTCGAGTCCAGTTACGTCCATCCTTGATACAAAGCAGTTTACTACTTCAAAGCCCTTGACCCTAACGAGTTGAGGGTTTTTTAGTGCGGTTGTACTTGGGTGCGATCGGGTGTGATTGGGTGCGTCATAAGGTGCAAGTTTGGTGCATTAGAATTCTGGCAATTTTGCGCCTTGTCTCTTGCGTCCGTAGATGTCTGAAATCATGCGGGCACTGTTACCGAGGGAGTAAGCGACTTGGTGGAAGGTTGCACCTTCGTCAAGCATATGGTTTGAAACTGAGTGACGGCTGTTATAGGGGACTCGGTAAGGTATGCCTGCTTTTTCGCAGAGTCGCTTCCAGGTGCGCTGACTGAAGTTGTGATCGTCGATCGGCTTGCCAGTGGGTGAGGTAAAAATCAAACCTTCTAAGTCTGCTCCATTGGCTCTCCCTTCCAACATGCTCCGAATGGCTTGTGACATTGGAATAAATCGAGTGTGTGATTTTGTCCCGTTTCGCTTTCGTCCCCCTTGGGCCGATCGGCTGAGTGATTCACAGATATGTATTTCATCACGTCTAAAATTGACATGCTCCCAACGCAGACCGATCGCTTCGGACGGACGACACCCACTGCTGAGCAGGAAGATGATGAAGTCACGATATCGAAGCAAAATCTTATCCCGTGATGCAGCTTCTATGAGACGGTGAATATCTTCTACTTCAAAAATCTCCTCAGGGATTCGATCGCCAACTTTTAAGGCTGCGATCGGAGTGAAATGATTGGCTTCCCAGTGACATTCACTGAGACACCATTTTCCAAACCCACGAAGCAGACTTAGATTTTTGTTGGCAGTGCGTGGTTTTTGTCTTGATCTCAGTAGGCTGACAAATTCCAGCGCTGAGGATTCGGTTTCGATATCCTTCCCGAATCGTCGAAGGTTTGCGGCGATCGGGCGATATCGACTGGAGATCGATTCTTCACTGGTATTACAGCTTATTCGATAGTCAATGAATTTTTCCCAGAGTTCCAGAGTTGTGGGACGGGCGATCGGGGTTGTTTCCCTTGGAAAATACTTCTCAAACGTTGGATCAAACTTCTCGGAAGCGATATCGAATTCAATCTCACAGGCTTTGCGTCTTGCCAGTTCCCGATTAATGGGGGTGTCTGGCAGTCCGATTGCCCGTTGATGTCGCGTTCCTTTATAGCTGAAACGCAGTGTTAGCAAGCCGTCGCGATTCAATATCTGAACAGAACCTTTCTTCGATCGGCGTTTTGGTTTAGCCATGGTCTATCAGGGTGTTGATGGTTTGCAGGTGCGATGGTCTGTGACCGCTCGGAGAGCATCGTCTCTCAAAGCGCGGTTGATTCCTTATTCGTCGTCAGCAAGGTATTCGTACTCGCCAATTTCTTCTGTGATTTCCCACTCGCCTAGATCTGTTTTTGCATCTAGGGAAATTGCTCCTTTTTTAGCGACCCTAGCGACCCTGTTGACATCTTCGATCGCTGAAACTCTCTTATCACCTGGCTTTAAGGCAGGGTCGCTAACAGGGTCGCTAGGGTTTAGAACAGGGTCGCTAGGGTCGCTAGCAGGGTCGCTAGATTTCTGAACAGGGTCGCTAGGGTCGCTAGCGATCGGGTCAGGGTCGCTAGATTTTGAGTTAGAGACCCTGCTTAAAACTCTTTCCCTGTCTAGGTTTGAGGGTTCAATTGACGCTCTCAGGGTCGCTAGGGTCGCTATTTTTGCTCGTTTTACCAGCGCTACAACTTTCACACCGTTGGATTTTCGGTTTTCGATTTCTATCCCTGTCGCTTTGAGATCGGGCGAGAGTCTGAGCAGTGCTTTCGCGAGTCGAGTTGAATCCTGTGGGAAGAATTTCGATCGTGCTACAGATTCTTCCACCTGTAACTTCAGTTGAACTAAGAGCGCCGCCATCGTTCCCGACCATGTTTCATGGATATTCATAAAGCTCTGAATCGCTTGACCCACAGGGGAAGATTCGATCGCGGTCTCGTGGGCTTCATCACGAGTTTCACCCAACACTCTGAGAAAGGTTCCCGGCTCCCAGTCCATGACCTGCTCTAGTGCCAAACCCAGCTCGACAAATCCCATGAATCTCTCCCGTCCTCCGGTGTAGGTTCCTTTCACGGTCGGTAGGATTGCCAAAATCTTAGAGAGAATTGTCAGCAATGCACCGACTACGCCGGGTCTCATGGACTCTAAACATTCCTCAAATTCAGCTTCGGAGAGTCTGACCTTTGGGGGGTGGATGGTGACGGGGAACGATCGGCTAAGCAAGTCCCCACGGGTTGCGATCGAATCAATGCCGTTCAGAATCAACAGATTGCAGAAATTGAACGTCGTTTCACCGCTGTCCGTATGTAACGACCGTTGGGAATGACCGCCGCCTGTGGACGAGGTACAGAGGATATCGGATTGGTCAGCACTCAGACCTGAGAGATTATCGATCGTAATGACGTGGCGACGGGTTGCATGAATGGCAAAGTCTCGAATATCACCGACGTTCTTTCGGGGTTTGCTTGCAGCCGGATCGATGAGTTGCTTAATTGCACGGGTCAGGGTGGATTTTCCCGCTTCAGGACCGCCGTGCAATAACAGGATGGGATAACCTTTTTCTGGTTTCAACGCCTGGAGCAGGAACGCCAAAATCAAAACCCAGGTGTCTTCGTCGAACTGGCAGAGATTTTTAAAGTCTTCGACGTCGCCACCTTCGATCGGCATGGGTAAGGGAGCGGACGCGCCACGCATAAAGCGCACCGGGGCATCACTCACCACTCGCCACCCATCCCGCGATACTTCGATCGCTTTCCAGGATTCATCGGCTAAGTCAATGTAGATTCGATCCTCATGATTTGCGAGTCTGACGAAGACTTCCCGCTTTTCTGGTTTGCGAACTGCCAACGCCTCTAGGGTATCGATCGCCTGTAGGACCGCTTCAGAACCGGGGGATTTTCCAGTTTTGTCGAAGAGTTTCGATCGTAAATATTGTTTGAATGCTTTCTCCCGAATCGCAAGGGTAAAGCGGGTTTCAGCTTCCATCACATCGGCATAGACAATCTCTTCCGGTGTTACGAAGTAGCTGATATTCTCCTCTCTACCAATGTCAATTAATTGGTCAGCAATCGCCCGTCTAGCGGGTTTTTCATCGTCACCATCATCAAATTTAAGCCGTTCCTTTTTCGCTGATTTGGATTTGGTTTCCTCAGTTTTGGGAATGCGCCGGGGTTCGATCGCGCCTAGAATCTTCTCTTGGGTCGCACCGTCTTCGATCCAATCTCCAAGGTCAAAGCCCTTGTTTTCTGGGATCCGGTCCCACATGTAGGAAGTGGGATTGGCATAGAGCCAAGGCGCGCCGGGGAAGTCTTCTGCAATCGTTTCAGCATGTTTGATTCCTGGCACATCACGATCGGGACAAATCACCACCACCGCGCCTTCCAAATCCTTCAGGTAATTGGGATAGCCGTAGTCTTTCCACTTCCCACCGCCGCCGATCGAACAGGTTGCAGCAATGCCTAATTTGTGGAGGTCTTCTACAATTCCTTCCCCTTCGACCATCAAAATTAGTTCACCATTGGCGATCGCTTCTTGATTGATTTTGTCGAAGATTTTGTAGAGGTGAATATCCTTCCTGAGTTCTTCAGGAAAATCTGACACCCATTTACCATCGGCTTTATGCCACTGGCTAAATTTCCGCTTTCCGTTTCCGTCGTCAGCTCGTCGGACTTGTACCAAAGGAATCGGGGTTGTGTCGTTCAGTGTTTCGTAGGTGAAGGTCTGGGATGACTTGGCACGGGCGGGCTTTTCCCATCGTGGCGAAATTGCATCAATGATGGATTGCTTTCCTGTGTCAGTATCCATACAATTGCATCCACGGGTGAAGTATTGACCTTCTTTGGGGCCTGCGATCGTGACTTTGAAGTTATGGGCGTTGCAGAGCGGGCAATGATAGGAACGCTCGTTTTTACCCTCGCTTCCACCGTCTGATGTGAGTGCATCGAGGTGGTCCAGAATGTTGAAATCAGCCATGGTTGCCACCTCTATTTAATTTAGAAATTCGATCGCTCAAACTCAGGCTTAGATCGACTTCAAGCGATCGGGACTTGCTCCAAGGCAATAAAGTAAATGCCTCTACGCTTTGCGGGGCTTGCAATCGACGGTATTTTTGATGCATAATGTTGGTACCAAATTACTTGAAATGGCTTCATGCCGATCGCCCTCTGCTACTGGAAATAGCGAGGGCTATTTTATTGGGATGATGGAAGCGATCGGAGGTAGTTTTCGATCGCAATCTGATGCGCGCCGGGGTTGGATTTGTTGCTGTAAAAATCTTCCATTAGTGAAACGTTAAAGCGAACGTCACCGCCGTCGAGTCTAATCCAATGGATACCCTCTTGAAGACAAGCCGGGGTATTCTTTAACCCTAATCGCCACTTTTTGAGAGTCGATCGGGAGATTGAAAAAAGCGATGCAGTTTGAGCGCTGGTAGCGAATTTTTGGGGCATGGTGTAACAGGGTTTTTGTGGGTGTGACTATATCTATGTTTTAGGCGAATTACGATTTCGCAAAAATCAAACATGGGTGAAAACGGGTGAAATTAGTGCCTGAGAACTGTGATAACCCTATCGCCACTATCCAGACGAGTGCAACTGTGCGAGAAAACCCCTGTAAAACTCTGTATGTCTTATCCTGAAAGGACTTCAATCGTCAAATGATTATTGAACGATCGGAACTGGTAGCCGAACATCAAGGATTGTTACGCATTTCTGAGAATGGTTTGCCTGTCCTAAGTTCTAATTTATTGCCCTTGCAGATTGCAAATCCTCTAGGCTTCTTTCTGGAATGAAGATTCCCG
The DNA here is from genome assembly GCA_013298165.1 of Synechococcales cyanobacterium bin31.maxbin.ball.101. Lineage (GTDB taxonomy): Bacteria > Cyanobacteriota > Cyanobacteriia > Leptolyngbyales > Leptolyngbyaceae > JAAFJU01. The sequence continues at coordinate 5,442 of JAAFJU010000077.1, forward strand.
AACAAATCAGCATCCCAAATAGCATCAATCCGATAAAATTCTTTGAGATTTTCTTTAGTAATTTTGTCTTTCTTTGAAGCTTTGATACAAACGTGAATGCAAAAATATTCTCGGGCTTCAAATTTGTTCATTTTTTGGGATTTTGAACCCTCTTTTTTGTACCGCTCAATTCGTCTCAATTCATCTTTTCTTAACGGCTCAATTCCTCTAATAATACGAATTACATCATTATGTTCTGTTTTTTGGGAGTATTCTTTTTTTGGTGAGAACTCATCGTATGAGTTGCCTGTTATCCATTCAGGAAATAAGATGGCAAGAGTGTTTAAGCTCCAATCTTGAAAGATCTCAATAAGCATTAATAACGGACTTTCAGGGAGTCGTAAATCATTCTCGATCGCCGCCTGCTTTATATGTTCCCACCCATCAAAAATCAGCGTATAAAGAGCAAGATATCTATTTCGGCACTTGATGAATGGGGCACGTAATTCACTTGGAATCTCATTCATTAGTTCAGGTTGACCTGTGAAATAGGCATTCATTACGATCGCCATTCTCATAAATCCAGTTCTGCACTCTTCCCAATGACGTAGCCGATCGTCTGTATTGCAATGGTCTTTGTACGAATCTGGGGGCAAGCCGTTAAGCTCTGCCACGATCGCACTTTTGTCAGCTTCAGTTAGTGTCATTAGTTTTCTCCCTCGATCGTCCCTTCATCCGCTTTCGGTTTCCGTCCTGCCTTTTCACGCTTCCCACCGCGAGTTTCTCCTAATGGCTTCTCATTGGGAGCGATTAAGCCTAATTCTTTTCCACGGGCGAAGAAGTAATTTTCTAAAAACTGTTGTGGCTCAACTCCAGAACGCTCCGCAAGAGTCCTGATCACATCAAAGACTCTCTCATCAATTCGGAACGATCGGGGTTTACGTGGCATGAGTTCGATGACGTCGGACATTTTTGCCTCTTCATTAAATCTATTAAATGCAGTCTAACAAAGAAACCTTTTCAATCGTATACGTTTGTAATCAGAATTACTTATCTACAATTCATTACAAAAAACAGTATAAACCCTTGCTTAGTGAAGGATTGAAGAGGAATTTACTTATCTAAACGCATAGGTTATATAAATCCCTCAATCGTATACATTTGAAAGTGAATCGTATACGATTGATTCAAGGGCAATCCGATCGCCTCCCCCCAAGCGAGTCCCGATCGAACCTTCTCAATCCAAAACCCATGACTCTCTATAAAGGCTACGAGTGCTACCGAAACCGAATTACAAAGCGGTTCTACGCCATTCCGATCGGTGATGACACGTTCCTAAACAAGCTCACTGCTGACACCGCTGCCGAGCTAAAACAGGCGATCGACTCTTTGGCCACAGAGCAAGCCCTGGACCCGTGGGAACTGCCCTACGCCACCGCTGAGACGATCGCCGCCTAATCAAAAGGGGCACCCCCGACCAAGGAAAAGTGCCCCAAACCTAAACCACGAAAGTAACTCAGGTAATTTCTATTATGGCCAATAAACCGAAATCTATTCAAGCAACCGACGAACCGATCGCCCCCATTCCCGAATCCATCCCAGAGAATAGCCATCTCTTACGATCGGCCTGTCAGCAGATGGAAGACGAGTTGACCCAGCTCCAAACCACGCTCGACGGCCTGAGTGATAACTATGCCGATCGTGCTGAAACCATGGTCCGTGACTGGCTTCACCAATGCCGCAACAAAGCAAAGCGTCGCATCAACGGGATCGACCTTGCTGATTTTTTCGACTCAGGGGACGTGCTAGCGCCGGAGACCATCAACGCCCTACCGCCCGCCGTCGAGGTCTAAGCCATGTCCCAAACCACGCGCCGCCTTCTCGCCTTCACCCTGCTCCTATGGCTAGGACTAGCGATCGGGGCCGTCTTCTAAATCCCACGCCACATCCAAACCGCTCTAGAGGTCAAAACTCAATGATGAATCTCTTAATCGAACAGCTAGCCGATGACCCGAAAGGAACGGCGATCGGTCTCGTTAGCGCCCTGGCCATCGTCGGAGGCATCGGCATTGGTATCAGCCGGGGTGCATTCAACCCCGACCCCATGCAACAACGGCTCGAAGCCAAACAACAAAGCCACGAACTACAGAAGAAAGCGATCGCCCTAGCCAACGATCGGTATGACGCGGGCTGTGAAGGTGTCTTCTACATGAAGCCCGGTAGCTCAACTTATCAACCGCTCACCGAAGGCGCGGGCGTTCTGAGTGGCGAGTTTTGGAGCCGTTGGAACAAAGCCAAAGTCAAGCCCAAACCCAACGCCACCGACTACCTACCAGCGGGTACCACGGTCTGTGATGCCTACGGAAATGTCGGAATTCTAGCTAAACAAGCCTTACCCCATGCCGTCGTCACCGACCTGCTGAATACACCCGATCGCACCCGCATCGCCGCCATGATGCGCCGCTATCCCACTGCCAACCGTCCACAAGTAGGGAGCTAACCCATGACTACCTCGAACCGTTTCAAAACCTTCACCAATTCCCGCGCCGCCCGTGAGGTAGAAGACTCATGGATTCTAAAATCTGCCCTGTGGATCCTCTTCCTAGGACTTTTAACCGGACTAATTACGATCGCCATCATCAACATCAAGCCTTACGCGATGATGCTTGCCAGCGTCGGAGGACAGACAGCGTGGGTCTTTGACTTCCCCCTTATCGGCCCACTGCTTAAGAATCTATCAGTCGGAGCCGCCACGATCGGGGCCGTCCTCATCTGGGCACCTGTTCAGATTTTGGAATGTCTCTGGCTTCTAATCGCCCTCGATGCCAAGGCCCAAAAAGCCGCCGTCAGAGCATCGATCGCCCTCACTGACGACTTAGAAAAACATCGCGACTCTCAAAACAAAGACACGCGCCGCGCCGTCAAACGGATTAGCAAAATCCCATTCTTCTTCACCAAGTGGGCCGCGCTCCTGGCGTTGGCTGCCTACACCTTCGATCTCATCGTCGGACTCAAAACCTATCCGGTCTGGAAGGATTGGCAGAGCTTTGGGTTTTGGCTGAAATCCATGAACCCGATTTGGCTGAATGTCGATAATGCCCGTGACCTCGGAATCATGCTGTTTTCCTTCGAGGTCATGTTAGTTCTGACCGTCATCGTCGGCCAATGGCTGTTCTATCGGAATGGGGAGGAAGCGTAAATGTTGACCCAAATCTCAGGCGATCGGATCCCCTTGCTACTGCACCGATACAACAACCTCTCAGATGACAAATTAGACAAGATTGAAGACATAGCCGATGACGCGCTGAAAGGTGTGGTCAGTTCATCGGCTCTGCCACTCCTCACAGGCTTAGGCGTTGGCTTTGGTGTCGCAGGTTTTAGCGGTATCCCGATCGTCGGTGTGGCCGCCGCTGGTTACTTCATCTATTCCGCCGTAGATTCTGCCCTGCAAAAGGGAAAACAGGCCGAATATATCAAAGATGAAGGCTTGCTAGCGCACTGTCTGACCGAACCCAACCTGATTAAGTACGCCGAAATCGTGGGACCGGATGCGGCGATCGGTGAAATCCTCCAAGCCTACCAAGACGGCCAAACCATTACCGCTGCCGCCCGCAAACTTTGCATCGCCATGGGCAAAACTCCCAAGCGCCGGACGATCGCTACCTTCCTAGAGGAAATTCAACAGCTTCAGACCTTGCCTCATGATGAAGCCGTCACCCCCGCCGCGCTTGCCCCGTCATCAGTTGGTGGAACCTGCCAGATTCACACCGCTGTCAATGACATGGTGAACCCGGTGCGATCGTCCTACATCGCCGCGCCGCCGCGCACTGGTAAAGGCATCCTAATCGCCCTCGCCATACAGGAATTCAAACGGCTCTACCCGAACGGAACGCTCTACACCTACACGCCCAAACAAGACCCCAAAGAGCATTGGTATTGGGAAGCGTCCGATCAACATTTCAACCCAGACCTAGACCAAAACCCTACCCGCGCCGCTCAAAGTCTCTATGCCATGATTCGACACTGGCAAAGCTTACCCAGTGGACCTAGTGAACCGATTTTGTTTGTCATTGATGAACTCTCGGCCACGATGTCACGGCTTAAATCCGTCAAGATGTCGGAGGTTGATGATTTATTTACCGACGATAATCGCCCTTTCTCGGTTTGGCTCCTAGACTTTCTCATCCATGAAGCCTCTATGCGTCAGTCGGTCGATCGTTTCGTCTGGGTCATGACTCCACTCGCCACGGTATCGGAATCCGGTGCTAGTGCGAGCGCTCTGAAGTCTCTGCGAAACTACACCCTCGCTAGCCGGGGGAATCTGAAGTTTGCGGACGGCGGTAACGCGACATTTGCCGCGCCAAAGATTACAGCGGATCACCCCTTGCTCAGTCGATATCAGACGATCGCCTATTCCCACGATTCCCAAATCTGGCTACCGATACCAACGATCGCACCCAATGACCTAGAACGATTCAGCCAATCAAACCCAACTCTCAAAATGTGGGGAGAGATGCCCGCGATCGTTGGGACTGCAACATGGGACGCGCCATCGCCCGCCGCTGTCTTCACCGCCGCCTACGGTCAGGCATTCATGGATATCGAAAGCGCTTCGGAGAATCCAGAGCGCAAGGTTTGGGTTTGGGCATGGCAAAAACTATCACGTTTCTCTGAAGGAAAGAGCGCCCGTGAACTCTGGAATGATTGCCCAAAATCAATCACCAATGAAATCGACCGCTTCTCATTTGATCGGTACGTCACCACCGCGATCGATACAGGTCTCCTAATAGAAACCGATGGAAAACTCTTCCATAATCCAGAGATGCAACCGTAGGACAGCGTAGGACACCCCGTAGGACCGACCGTAGGACAGCGTAGAAGCCTATGAATATTGACTTTGAGCTTCTAGCGTAGGACCGTAGGACAGCGTAGGACACCTTGAGATAAAGGATAGTCCTACGGGTGTCCTACATACCTTTTCCCTGTCCTACGGTCCTACGTCCTACGGTCCTACGCCATCCAATATTCCAAAGCTACGATCGCCCCTGGCCGCAATTCACCACTCAACAAACCCAGAGTTAATGTTAATTAAAAAGCATTTATCAGGCATTAATCATCAATCTCAGAATCATCCATTTGAGCAAGTAATATGTCAATATGAATCGCCTTAGCCCATTGTTCAAAGGATGTGGTTTCCAGAGTTGTAATAATCCTGGCAACAACTAATGCGTCACTCCATGACTCGATCTTGGGGTGAGCTTCCACCCAATCCAGTAGTCTTTGCTTTAGTTCAAGCGCAATCGCGGTTCCTGTTTTTCCTGCGTTTAATTGGTTCTGACGAAACTCTTCTAATTCAACTTGATAAGCATCATCATCGATCGCCCGTTGTCTATCCCGTTCTCTAGCCTCCTCTTCCAGGTCATAGGCCATGACTCGCTCCTCCCAATTAAATTCAGATTTCCAACCAATGAACGCCGATGATGGTTTAGCAGAGGATTCGGATTGATTCCGATATTTTGCATAGGCAAGGGCGATCGATCGGGTTCTGCCCAATTTTTCATAGCAGAGGTAGGCGCGATAAGCCTTAGACGACTCATTAGGAAGCTGTGCAGTGATCATGTGAATCTCATGAAAAGCGGTTATTTCTATTTTATGCGATTAGCCTTTTCGAGCCTTTTCGAGCCTTTTATATTGTTCTAAAACCTTCTCTTTTACGTTGTTAAAAATATGCTTTCAGCAATCTTAACTGAGAAATTTCAATGATTCTAATTTAGTAAATTCGTACATATAATAGAGAATATACACGCAATCAAAACCCTCATCATGACTGACTTTGACAGCCATATTAAACAGGCAATCGGCCTGCTAAATCAACAAATCAAATCCTTAGAAAAGTTAGGCATTCGTAGAGGGTGTTTAGTGCAATCGCCCACATCTAACGGCAAGGGGTTTCAGTGGCATCATGCGATCGGTAAGAAGCGGGTCTACGTCAAACAAGCCTTGAAGCCCACCTATGCCGCTGAGATTGAAAGAGGGAAGCGGGTTCGGGAACTGCGATCGAAGATTGAAGCGCTGAAAAATGTCCTCTAAAACAAAGCCTCCCTTCGTACATTTTTCGCTTCAGATGTACGAAGGGAGGCTAGGAGTGATTGAAATTTATGAGTTTAGAATTTCCGCCGCTGTCAGTCTCAATTCTGGGAACGTCGGAGAGACGATCGCATCATCACCCCGGAAGGTGACGAACTGGTAGGCACCGGAGACGAGCGAACCGACCATGACCCATGACCGCTGTGGGTCCACAAGCCAATACTCAGGGATGCCGCGATCGGCGTATTGGTCGCGCTTGTCCTGATAGTCTCGGATATAGTTTTCTGAATCCTCATCACCGGGCGAAACAACTTCGACCACAAGCCGAGGCGGTGGCATCGTTTCGCCAAGGCGGGTGCTTCTTTCCATCAGTACCAGATGAGCATCATCCAAGACCGTCAGGTCTGGGAACCGGGTTCTAGGTCTACCATTGACGACGATCTGAACTTTCCCAGGGCTGAGCAATTTGTAATAGATGCCCATCTGGACAAGCATCAAGTACAGATAGTTGGCGATCGCTTCATTGACCAACGATTCAGACATAACCGGAACCAACTCCCCATCCCAATACTCACAGCGGCCCTCTGGCAGGTCAGATGGATCCGCCGTCAGGTACTCCTCAAAACTTGCAAATCTGGCTTTCGTATACGTCATTCGATCGCCCTTCCTTAGAAGTGATGGCCTACCCCCATCATACGTCCTGCAAAATCTCCTTTCGTACATTTGAAGCTAAAAATGTACGAAGCTTGAAAAATGAGGCAGTGCGATCGGGTTTATTTGGCGATCGTTGGATATTTCATACGGTGCAAGTTTGGTGCAAAATCGAAATCTGAGGTTTGAAACCCTTGGTATAAAAGACATGACCCCCACGTTGACATCGTGGGGGTCACTGGTTCGAGTCCAGTTACGTCCATCCTTAATTGAAAGCCCTAAACTTTGATGAGTTCAGGGCTTTTCGATTTTTAGACTTATTCTTGACAAGCCCGATCGAACTCCGCCAACAGCACTTCATTGTCTTGGATCCCTTGCTCTCGCAGTTCCTCAATCAGCGCCATGATCTGGGCCTTCACTCGTTTGGGAATGCGATCGAACGGGGACGATGCACCCGGAGCCGCTGACATGCGTTCAACTACGCTTCGCTCTTTCCAGTAGCGACTCAGAAAAAAGGTGCGTAACATCTCCGGATGAAGCCCGGTCGCTTGAATTGTTGCCATCAGTTAAGCCCTTTCTTTTTCTCAGTTTTCCCAGTCAGGGGAAGACCTAAACGATCGCATCATCGAGAGCATCCATCTAGCCAGTCGGGCACCTCCGCCATCAGTTCTCTTCAAAACTGGCAAAGCTAACTTTCGTGAACGTCATTTCTAAGCTCCCAATACTTGCGCCGCTGTCAGCTTCAGCTCTGGGAACGTCGGAGATACGATCGCCTCTTCACCTCGGAGTAGCTGAATTTCGTATTCCCCTTCGACCAATAGACAAATTGAAAGTGTGGGCTGCTTCGGATGCCCGATATGCTTAATGCCCCCTAAGCCCTTATAGTCAGCAATCCAATATTCAGGGATGCCCAATGCAGCATAGTCTTCCATCTTCCGAGAATAGTCGTTTTGCCAGTTGCTACTGACAACCTCAGCAATAAACTTGATGGAACTGCCCCGCGTCAAAATCGACTGCTCAGGCCACAGCGTTTCATGCACTAACTCAGTGCGATCGATCACCGCCACATCCGGACGAAATGCTGTCACATCGATGTGAGGTGGTCTGAAGAGTGGACGTTGTAAAACAGTCCAAGGCTTTTGCGCGAGTTCAATTTGGAAGCAAACTTTTTGAGTGATTAAGCCGGCTACTTCTTCATGCGGTCCGGTCGGTTCCAAATCAAATACCTCGCCATCAATCAGTTCATATCGCTTGTCACCGCCATACTGCGCCAAGAACTGATCGAAACTCAGCAAGGTCTGTTGGGTTGGTCGATCGATCGCAAATGTCATGAGTTGAACTTCCTTTTACATTGCGCAGGTCTTCATTCATCATACGCCCTGCAAAATCGCCTTTGTACATTTAAAGCTGAAAATAGACAAAGCTTGAAAACAAGGTAGGGCGGTCAGGTTTATTCGGCGATCGTTGGATATACGATAACGGGCAGATCTCGGACATGATGAAGAATTCAGCCCTAAAACCCTTGGTATAAAAATCGAACGGGGACGAGGCACCCGGAGCCGCTGACATTCGTTCAACTACGCTTCGCTCTTTCCAGTAGCGACTCAGAAAGAAGGTCCACAACATCTCCGGATGAAGCCCGGTCGCTTGAATTGTGGTCATCGGTCCATCCTTACAGTGCTTCGGTGATTATGATTTTGTCTTGGCTATGCCCTTGCAGTTCCCAGAGTGGCGTTGCCCAGAGCGCTCCACCCCGATCGACTGCGACTAATGGATACTCATTACTGTTTGGGATTTCCCAACCAACCAGGAACATCGTAGACCCACCGACTGAGCCGATCGGCTTCACCACTTCCAGCCATTCGGCATCAGGGTAGCGATCGACATTGCTCACCTGTTGCCCCATGAGTTTGATCAGCGCTTCTAAGTCCCCAATTTCTGGCGCGTAGTGTTCTTCCCATGCGGCTTCGACGATTCCCGCAACCTCTCTATCTCGCTTGTCTGTGATCTCTTCTTCGTAGCCACTGCACCCAATAACCTCTCGGCTGTAGTCAACCAAAACCAAAAGCTTCAGGTCTTCTGCTAATTGCTTCACATTGGCGGTATCGGGCTGTATGACAGCTTGGTTGAGGGCTTGCCTTGCATCAAAAAGGCGATCGGCTGTGATGCCCTTGAAACGAGCATAGGGAGATGCAAAGGGAGCCTTGTACATCGCATCAATATCTAAGGATGAAACCCTTTGCAACACACTCAGTAAATTCAGCATTGAAGTACTCCTATTTTTGGCCAGCGGCAAAACTAATATCCTTACCTAAAGTTCCTCATCGGCTGTACAGAATCACTCTCCGCTTCTTCCGCTATGGAAAAGATTTAGGCCCTCAATACTTGTACCGCTGTCAAGAACCTGCCATTCCACAGGTAGCTGCTGCTGGGTTTGCAATTGGATTTGGTGCAATTAAGGCGATCGCACCAGAGGCATCAAATTCGATGCTCTTTGAGCGGTCGAAGACCATCGCACTGGCTTCGACGATCGGTTGACTGATCGGTTGACTGATCGGTTGAACAATTGGCTGCACGGTTGCAGAGGCTTGAAGTGAGATTGCTCGCAAATCATTCCAGGTACGATCGGAGCCTTTCTTTTTCCTTGGACCCTGAGGCATTCCACCCCGTCCAGTGGCGATAAATGAACTTGTTTTTGATGCGCCACACCGATCGGCGATTTGATTACTAGAATCGACGACTTCACTGGGGAGTGCATTTAATGTATTGGCGGGATTGATGCCGATCGTATTCACTTGCACATTGCCATTGATGCCATCGAGATTGTACCGACTAGCACGGCAACTGACCCAAACCATACTCGCTTCATAAAGGCAGAGAGGAGATCAACGATCGATCGCCCAGAATCTCCTCTCCAAGTAAGTCAAGTGCGCTATTGGGCTAAACCATCACTTTGCAGGAATCACTTAAGCAGGCATCGCCGCCAAAATATCCGTCGCATGAGTCTCGGTATTCACCGTCTCATAGACCTGGGCAATCTTGCCCGACTCAATCACAAATGTCACCCGTTGCGCATATTTAAATCCATTGCGTTCCCCCGCAACCCCATAGGCCGTCGTAATCGCCCCATCGGTATCCGCCAATAGTGGGAAAGGCAGACTAAACTTGCTCGTAAACGCTTGGTGAGACGCTTCGTCATCCATACTCACCCCAAACACCGTAATCCCTTGACTGGTGTATTGTGCATAGTTATCCCGAAAGCTGCAAGCCTCCTTCGTACAACCCGGCGTATCGTCTTTCGGATAAAAGTACATCACCACCTTCTGGCCCGCATAGTCTGAGAGCTTGACGGTATTGCCCTGAGTGTCCTTTACAGTAAAGTCAGGAGCCACTGCACCAACGGATAAAGCCATAAAAACGTCCAAAAATGAAAAGGTTTTCGTTCTAGATTGTACCTTGCCCACAAGACCGCCACAGAATCCCTCACCTTAAACCTGCGCTTAGATTCAGAGGATCCTGTACTCTAGGTACAGAATCATTTACTGGCATCATTCATATCTCCCATGATTCATTACTTCCTCCAGCAACTCCGTGACAAACTAGGACCGATCGTCCTACTGTCCGTGATGTTGATCCAACTCTGCATCCTTCCAGCCCAGGCCACGAACATCTACGATGTGCCGGATTTTGAAGAGAATGCTCACGTCGTAGACCAAGCCGAAGTCCTCAGCCGAGCCACCGAAGGAAAAATCAACAGTGATTTTCGTTCCCTTGAAGAATCCTCTGGACAGGAGACCTACATTGTCACTGTCCGTCGTCTAGACTATGACGTTACGATCGAGAAGTTCACCCAAGATCTGTTCCAACGCTGGTTCCCCAGTCCCGAAGATCAGAACAACGTCACGCTCCTGACGATCGATGTCCAGACCGACAATACCGCGATCGTCACAGGTCCCGGTGTCAAGACCGTCATGTCAGATGCGATCGCCCAAAGCATTGCCAATGAGACGGTTCTAGTACCCTTAAAATATGGCAACCGCTATAACCAAGCCTTCAGCGATGCCACCGATCGGTTAGCGATCGTCCTCTCGGGCCAAGAAGATCCAGGTCCTCCCGTCGTGAAGGACAATGTCAACGCTGAAAGTAACTTTGCCAGTCGCGAAGAAACGAAAGAAGGCGGAGGATTCACTTGGGTGATTGTCCTACTAGTTCTTTCAACCGTGATTCCGATGGCCACCTACTACGGTTACGTCTATCTAGGAAATCGCGAATAATCGAATCCTACATCATGCAATCCCTATAAAAGCCCGCTGATATCTTAAAATCAGCGGGCTTTTATAGTTTTAAAACCTAGACTGCGACCGATCCTTCCTCAAACACTAAACGCCGTATTGACCGACATTAACGAGTTCTAGATTGGCATTGTTAGTGCCACCTTTAGCGGGTCGGTAGGTGGTATTGCTGGCGCTGTACTGAGTACGTGCTGCCGTATTTTTCAGAGTAAAGCCAGCAGTCAATGAATATGCTCCAATCGTACCATTTCCATCGAACTGCCCAACGAGATCCAGAACGCCATCACCATCGACATCGACTACGGCCTTAATCCGATCGGCTGCACTCAGCGTGAGTACCTCAGAAGATCCGGTAGGAGGCGTTGTCCGTGCTCCATCCAGCAATGTCCAGTTGACCATCACAGTACCACCTTTCCGCTGCCAGACGATGTTGTCATTGGCACCTGTCCCAGCAATCTTCCCAATCCCGACAACTTCCCAATCCGAGGTTGGAACTTTTCCATCCCAAGCGAATTTAGACGTTCGAGTCGTTCTGTTGGCACCTAAGGACCAAGTGGCAACGCTTCCACTAATATCATTCACCCAGAAGACTTCTCTTGTGGCGATATCCTGGTTAAACTCGCCATCGCCTACCACTCTCCAACCAGAATTCGCTCCGACGGAAGCGATAACTCCAGAGTTGACAACCGCGACGCTCGTTTCGCCATTAACGGTAGTTGTCGTGAAGGACCAAATTGCCGTATCTCCAGCCGTACTACGCCAGAAAATACCCGCTTCGTTGTTAGCACCTAGCTTGTTAGATGCAAAGTCGATCGTCCAGCCAAGCCCAGGAATCAGAGGTGTCCCGTTGAGTGAAGCAAATGCAGAATTTCGATAAGCAAACTGTCGGTCACTGCCCGTTCGAGCTTCTCCAAAGAGAATGGCAACGGCATTATTCGTTGTATTGGCGAAGACCATATCTTTCACGCCATCCTTATCAACATCAACATTAGCGGAAATGAACTTCCAAACTGGACCGAACTCTGGAGTTGCTCCGGTTGAATTTCGCGTTAAGGCGGGCGTATCTCCTGTCAAGGCTGCACTACCAATGTTGAACCCATTGCCCACGAAGCCAAAGCTGACTTGGCCTTTGGTGGGATCATAAAACACCAGATCTAAGGGCGATGAAGTCGTTACGATCGGGTTTTGAGCATCGAGTTTGGTCACAAAGAAATCCGACGCGCCCGCAGAAGTCAGAGTCCGATTACCTAAGGTCAAGGATGAACTGTAGAATTCTCCAGTGATATAAGAATTCCCGGCATTATCCACTGCTATTCCATAGGCACTGTCAAAGTTATTGCCCCCAAAGCTCTTCGCCCAAGCAACATCTCCAGTTGTCCCGCTGAGCTTCAATGTGAAGACATCAGCACTCGTCGTATCATTCTTAGTTAAGGTCGTCGTTCCCAAAGTCCAAGTGGCACTAGTGAAGTAGCCTGCAACATAAACATTGCCACTCCCATCAAGTGCAATGCCATTCCCATACTCTTCACCCGAACTACCTAAGCTCTTCGCCCAAGCGACTGAGCCATCCGCATTATTCAACTTGACAGCAAAGGTATTGACACCATCGCTCTGAAGGGCAGTTGTATCAAAGTTGGCCGTCGAGCTTTTCAGATACCCGGTCAGGTAAGCATTGCCGCTGCTATCTACACGAATGGCTTTACCAACATCCTCGGCTGCACCGCCAAAATTCTTATCCCAAACTGTGTTGCCATTGTTGCCATCTAATTTGACTGCAAAAACATTGAGATTTCCAGCGATTTCGGTACTACCTGCTACGTAGACCCCTGTGCTAGTTGCCGCAATTCCATATCCAACATCGCCCCCACTTCCGCCATATTTTTTAGCCCAAGTGACGGTCCCATTTGTGCCATCCAGTTTAGCGACAAATGCATCGGTAATCCCGGTTTTGGTGAGAGTGACAGACCCAAAGCTGGCGTTGGAATCCAATGAGGACCCTCCCGAACCAGGAAAACTTGTATCTCCAAAGGTTCCGGTGATATAGGCGTTGTTACTACTATCGAGACCGATCGCAAACCCTTGCTCAATTCCTTCGCCTCCGAAGCTCTTCCCCCAAGTCACACTGCCGTCAAGCCCATTTAGCTTAACAACGAAGACATCAAGAACTCCTTTGCTCGTCAAAGATGAAGGGCCTCCTAGCTGCATCGTTCCTTGAAAGGAGCCAATGACGAAGACGTTTCCTGAACTATCGACAGCAATTCCTTGACCTACGTCTAATGATGCACCCGGAATCACTGCATTTGATCCGGCAAAGGTCTTAGTCCAAAGAAAATTCCCAGAGGCATCTAGCTTTGTAACAAAGGCGTCTGGACTCAGATCCTGAGTGCTAACCGTTGTGCTGCCGAAGGCAATATTTGAGCCTTGGAGTTTGCCTGTGACGTAGGTGTTGCCTGCGCCATCAATTGCGATCGCATTCCCTGAGTCAATGTCACTTGCTCTTGATCCTCCAGAAGACTTGGCCCATAGACTTGCATTAGGAGGGAGTGGATTGTTCGCTAATGGCGGGGTCGATAGGACAGGATTGATGTTGAAGGAGGGGGTGGTATTAAGGGGTAAAGAGGTCATGTGACAGATTTCCTCTGGAAATTCTATAAAAAATTACATTAGAAAGTGAAGGTACACATTCGTTCCTGACTCATGAAAGGTATAGCCTATCCAGAATCAAAAAAGCCATGAATAACATCATTTCTTTATCCGTACATTCACTTATATATTGTTCGTGACAAATTTGTGAATGGCGTCGGTGTTGCAGAATATAGCGTATTTGGACAAGATTGAGCAAATAAAAGAGCGATCGGAAGGAATCTGAATGTCTCCGATCGCTCTTTTGAGACTTAATTGATGAAGGAATCTATTCCAATAAACTTCGCAGCATCCAAGCATTCTTTTCATGGAGTGTCATGCGTTGCGTTAGGAGGTCAGCAGTGGGTTCATCATGGACCTCTGAGGCGCTGGGGAAGAGCGATCGGGCAGTACGAACGACGGCTTCCTGACCTTCAACGAGAAGCTGAATCATTTCCGTCGCTTTGGGAACACCTGCGGTTTCGGGAATGGAGGTGAGTTTTGCGTATTCACTATAGGTCGCTGGGGCCGGATAACCTAAGGCTCGAATACGTTCTGCAATCAGATCTACAGCTAGGGATAACTCCATGTACTGCGCTTCAAACATGAGATGCAGAGTGTTAAACATTGGACCTGTGACGTTCCAATGGAAGTTGTGAGTTTTTAGATAAAGGGTATAGGTGTCGGCTAGGAGACGGGAGAGACCTTGGGCAATTTCTTCCCGTGAGGCGGGTGCAATGCCAATGTCAACTTTGGGGAGGTCTGCTTTGGAGAATTCAGATGATTCGCTCGATTTTTTCTTACCCATAACCAGCACCTTCTCTAGAGTCTTGAACGGTTCTCTATCAGTTTACCATAGCCTTCTCATAGTCGTTATGGCTATGGATTGGGGGTGGCTAGGTTGGCTTGGCGATTAGGAGGCTGGGTGAGGGCGAGTTCTTCCTTGAGGACTTCTTGATAAATCTGGGGGAGGCTAGCGCTCATGTCATTGGTTTCGATGCCGTAGCCGAGGCTGGTCCAGGTGGGAGAGAGTTTGTGTAGGACGGTGCTGATTTCACCCGATCGCAGCAGTTGACTGAGGTCTGCGTTCCAAGCTCTTGGGTCGCTGAGCCAGCGATAGGTGACGACGTCCTGGTAGTGGGGTTCAAAGCTGTAGTGCTGCCACAGCCAGAGTCCTTCTGCGCCGGGATGGTATTTCTTGGATTGTTCTTGCCAGGTGGTGGTGATGAATTGGTAGCGTCCGGCGGCGGTAGAGCAGTTGCCGAGATTGGGGCCGACGGAGATGGTGATGCAGCGATCGGGGTGTTGGGTCAAGTCCTGGGTGCGACTGCCGCCGTAGATGATGCTGTAGGGGTTTGTGACGTTGGATTCGCTGGCGGAGATGGTGCGCATGAGGGCGCGGATGTAGGGGTCGCCACCTTCCATGGCGAGGGGAGCCTGTGCGCCTTTGAGATCGGTGTTGAACCAAGGAAGTTTTTGCCCAGTGCGCAGGTTCATGAGGATGAAGACCAACCACAGGATGATGGTGCAATGGGTGAGAAATTTTCCGAGGGTGTAGGTTTCTTCTTTGGCGGCCATATCCATTTCTGCGCGAAGAACAATCGATCGTTGCAGCAGACTATCTCGAAGAACGGGGAAACTATTGTGCATTGAGGCCAAACGAATGGGGGAAATTCGTCTAATTTCTCCGATTTTCAGTTTGAGCATTCGCTGCGATCGCGTCTTGGAGGACGGTTTTGAATTCGAGCGTGGCTTTGAGATTGGGGACTGCTGCCTGGACATTGTACTTCGGTTTTAAGGGCTGTCGCATTTAATTAAGTCAATCAAAATGGCCGATCCTTCAACACAAATACGCCATCCTTGTCACCTATGAACCACCTAAGCCAAAGGTCTATACCAATGGTCTATGCCGATCGATGGATTGTGGGTGCTGCGTTCAGGAGGGTTTGGGTATAAGTGTGTTTGGGATGGTCAAAAATCGTAGATGTCCAGTCAATCTCGATGATTTTACCTTGATACATGACCGCAATTCGATCGCAGAAAAATTTTGCGACCCATAGATCGTGGGTGATGAAGAGGTAGGTCAATTCAAATTCCTCTTTTAAGTCCTGCATCAGGTCCAGAACTTGGGTGCGGACGGTGGCGTCGAGCATACTGACAGGTTCGTCACAAATAATGAGTTTAGGCCTTGTAATCAGGGCGCGGGCGATGGCGACGCGCTGTTGCTGACCTCCGGAGAGTTCGCTGGGGTAGCGATTCATGTAGATGGTCGGGTCGAGTCCGACGCGATTGAGCAGGGCTTCGACTTGGCTTTTGGCTTCCGTGGGAGTTGCCATTTTGTGAATAAAGAGTGGATCGGCGATGCTGTCGGCGATCGTCATGCGGGGGTTGAGGCAGGCACTGGGGTCTTGGAAGATCATTTGGATGTCGCGGCGTTGCTGTTGCATTTGGCGACGATCGAGTTTTGTGAGGTTTTGGCCGAGGAAGGTGACGGTGCCGCTGGTGGGTTTGATCAGTTGGAGGATGGTTTTGGAGAGGGTGGATTTGCCACAGCCGGATTCGCCGACGAGTCCGAGGGTTTCGCCTTTGTGGAGTTCGAGGTCGATGCCGTCTACGGCGCGGATGGTGAGGTCTTTGCGGGAGAAGAGTTTCGTTAGGGGGTTGCTGTTACGTTGGTAGTGTTGTTTTAGGTTGACGAGTTGGAGGATGGGCTGGTTGCTTTGCTTTGTGGGGGTGGCGTTGCTGCTTTGGAGGTAGAGGGCGGAGTTGAGGAGGGTTTGGGTGTATGGGTGTTGAGGGTGGTTGACGATCGCCGTAGCGGTGTTGATTTCGACGAGTTTTCCGTCTGATAGCACGGCGATCCGATCGCAGGTTTCGCTGATCATGGCGAGGTCATGGGAGATGAGGATGAGTCCCATGTTTCGTTCTGCGCAGAGTCGCTTGAGTTCTTTCAGGATTTCGGCGGCGACGGTAACATCGAGACTGGTGGTGGGTTCGTCGGCGATGATCAGTTTTGGATTGAGGATGAGGGCGAGGGCGATCGCGACTCGTTGACGCATTCCGCCGCTAAATTCATGGGGATATTGGCCCCAGCGATCGGCGGGGATTTTGACGGCTTGGAGGACTTCTTCGGCACGGGCGCGGGCTTGGAGGCGTTTGATACTGGGGTCGTGGGCTTGGAGGGTTTCGATGCAGTGGTCGCCGATCGTGAGGAGGGGATTCAATCGGGTCATGGGGTCTTGAAAGACGAGGGCGACGGCTTCGCCGCGAAATTGTCGCAGGGCTTCGCCGCTGAGTCTGGTGAGATCTCGGCCATCAAAGAGGAGTTCGCCTTGAATACTGGAGCCTTGGGGGAGCATTTGGAGGATGGATTTGCCGATCGTCGATTTGCCGCTGCCGGATTCGCCCACGAGTCCTAGTCGTTCGCCCGGTTGCAAGGTGAGGCTGATGTCTTGAACAACCCAATCAGTGCTGTTGGGGTAGGCGATGTGCAGGTGGTTGAGTTGCAGGAGGGGCATAGGTTTAGGGTCCGTGAATCAGCACGTAAAGATTAACGTAGGGTGCGTTAAGCGAAGCAACGCACGCGGACTCAACACATCCGCAACAGTCCCACAGTATCAAATATCCGATCGATCGTTAGTGTTTTACGATCGTTTTGCCAGGGATTTACCATCGGATTTCATCGGATTGGCGATCGGGGGTGGGGCGATCGGATTTCATCGGGGTTTATCGGGGTGGCGATCGGCGTGGGGGATATTGGCGATCGGTGGGTTGTCCCGATCGCGTGCGTTGCGTTGCTTAACGCACGCTACCGTTTTACGGATATTTTTTATGGCTTTTTGGGAAATACTAACTTACGCTATAAATCATTAAACTGACTACATTTAAGCCCGTTGTGTCATCCCTTCATCGACTTTTATCTATACTACCATCCCATATATGATGCATTTCCCACGTTTGCGGAAGGTTCGCGCTATTTACCGATCGTTGTTTGCATTGAGTTTGATTTTTGTATTGTTTGTTTCCTCACCGGGGGCAGTTGCACAACGATCGCAATCTCCTAAGTCAGTACAGCTTCCAGAGGAGTACCTCAACGGCATGTTAGCGGGATTAGAGGATAGTGATTCTGGCATTAGTTTTAATAGTGTTCTACCACTATTGCTTCTTGATGCAACGGACGTGAAGGATTCCAAGACTCTAGCTGCGATCGTCCAAAAAATGCTTAAAACTCTTAACGATAAGAAGCAAGATATGAACGA
>JAAFJU010000045.1 GCA_013298165.1 Synechococcales cyanobacterium bin31.maxbin.ball.101
TACAAGAACATCAAGTTGTCATCTGAGAGAGATTTAAGTGCGAACTCGACCCATGAAGGGTTATCTCTCAGAAGCCCTGCCCTATAAGCTTTTCAGCCATTTTAGACAAGAACGAATCGCACCTAAGAGTCGGATCCAGAGGGTCTTTTGGGTGGTGGGGAGTTCATCAATGGAGACGAGAATTGTTCGTAAGCCAGGACCGAGGGTGTAGATGCCTGGAGATTTTTTATGGGCGTGAAATTCTTTGAGGAGTGGCTTGCTAATATGGGAGGCTAAAACCCAGAGCGTTGCGGCTTCTGGGGGTGGAGCATCATCAGTAGCTTCTGGGTTTCGGCGACGTTCTTCATTGATCCAGAGCAGTTTTAGGATGCAGGTTCGGATTGCGTCGCGGCTGGGGGGATTGTGGTATGGCTCAATGAGGCAGGGTGTTTTGGCCATTTGGCCGAGCAAGCCGAGATCGTCGATCGGTTCTGTAATCGTCTGATGCGGAATAAACCAAACGTCAACATATTTCGCTTCGCCAGGGACTTCATACTGTCGTTCTACCGTTCCAATGGGTTTTAGAAACTCCTCAAGATAACTTTTCGAGAGTTGGTCGAACGGACTTTGAGTCATGGGAACCTGGGGAATGAAGATGAGATTTTATTTTAGTACTGGGACGATCGATCGACGCAGGACTATAAAAAAGTCGATCGGGGATTTTTTAATTGAGTTGGGGATTTTTTAACTCGATCGGGGTTTCCGTAATTCGATCGGGGTTCCAGCAACTTAATTCTTTCCCAATTCAATCTAATTCCTGATTTTGGAATCTTAGGCAGACTAGCAAATTTCTTTATCTTGAAATATATTGAGATTATCGGTATGAGGTTCAAATTTAGGGACTTAAACGGACAATTTGTCTGCCTAAGGTCCTAAAAGTCGGATTTATGAAGACAGTCGGTATTCAGTCTAAGATCCCGATCGGGGTACTGCAGACAACTATCCATCCATATAATTGTTAGGCATCTTGATTGAACTATTGAGTTCATGTTTCCACATTAAGCATTATGGGAATTATTAGCGAAGAAAGAGTACGTATCAAGCTGGCTGGTTAATTATGGGATTTTCAACGATTTATCTTCGGTCATTCAAGTTCGATAAGCCGCTCACCTCAGAACATGCAAATACTTTGATTGAGTTTAATGAAACTGAGCATGAAGATGAAGTGGGAAAGCCTGGTGGTGGTGGCAAGCCCCCAACATACTACTGTCAGTGGATCCCGACGGAAGATCTAGGTGGATTAGAGTGGGATAAAGCTGAGAAGTTTTACTACGGTAAGGAGTGGTTAGTCTATTTGATTGAGCAGTTCATCAAGCCGTGGGGTTATACATTGAATGGTGAAAGTCCGTGGTATGTAGACGATTTCCAGGAAGCCGGAATACTCAAAGTCGTTGATAATGTTGTGATTGAAGAGTCCCGCGACATATCAGCTATTAAGAGCGAGTATGGTGAATTTGAGCCAGATTAATGCGATACCTAACAATCTTGATGGAGCGGGCTATCTGAGCTAGACTATTATTATAGTAAGGTGGTTCAAGCCGCTCATCAAGAACGTTAGACCGATTTCATTAATTGGCGACAGTACTACGCAACAGCATCTTAGGTTTTCTTAACAACCATAGCGGACTGCTGTATTGATGTGATAATTTGAGTTATGAATTTTTCTACACCTACAAGCCGCCTTCAACTCATTCTTACAGCACCTGATCCATCTCTATTTGCGGCCTTTCAAGAACAGTTTTCTCGGTTTTCAGATGTTTCAATTATCGGTGAATGCTTCGAGTGGATTCCGACTTTTGACTGCTTAGTCAGTCCGGCTAACTCATTCGGGATGATGGATGGTGGGATAGATGCCGCGATTACTCGATTTTTTGGGCTTTCTTTGGAGTGTAGGGTACAAAGGCGCATCATTGAAGACTATCTAGGTGAGCAGCCTGTCGGCACATCTTTCATCATCGAAACCAAACACCCGAAGCATCCTTTCCTTGCCCATACTCCAACAATGCGAGTTCCAATATCAATTAAAGGAACAGATGTTCCCTATACAGCGATGTGGGCAATGCTTCTGGCAATTCGGCAGCACAACAAAACGAATCAACGGAAGATTGGAAGCGTAGTCTGCCCTGGGCTAGGTACGGGTATCGGTCAAGTTCCTTATTCTGAAGCTGCTCGGCAGATGGCGATCGCTTACGACCACTATCTATATCCACCTAAAATGATTAACACTTTTGTTGCTGCATCCAGGCAACTTCAAATTTGGGAGGGGTAAAATCAAATACAAATGCTTGTACTCTTTGTTCACGGAATGGGCCGTTCACCGCTGTCTGGCTGGCCAATGCTGCGTCGGCTCAGGCGCGCTGGATTCTCAACTACAGTTTTTGGCTATTTGGCCGCACTGGAATCCTTCGCATCTATTGTTCACAGACTGCGCGATCGTATTCAACAAATCGCCCATGCAGGTCCATATATTGTTGTGGGCCATTCGCTCGGCGGGGTCTTACTCCGTGCAGCAATAGGCGAACTGCCGAGTTCCATTATGCCTAGCCACATATACCTGCTTGGATCACCAATAACGACCTCGCGTTTAGCAATCAAGCTACGAGCGAATCCTGTCTTTAAAGCTTTTGCCGGAGATTGCGGGCAATTACTCGCATCGGAGGAACGAATGAAAAGAGTGGCTTCAGTAAACGGGCCAGTAACGGCAATTGTCGGCGTCCGAGGTTTTACTGGCGCAAACAGTCCGTTTGGCTTCGAGGCCAATGATGGCGTAGTCGCTGTCTCTGAGGCGAGCGCGGAATGGCTAACGAGCAAAGTGGAACTACCTGTGATGCACACATTTTTGCCCGCTAGTTCATCGGTTGCTAACATCATCATCAACACGTATGCAGCGGATGCGGGCTAACCCTTCGTTCGAGCCGACCCACCCTCGATCGCCCACCTCATAAACAAACTCACTCGGCGTCAACAGCGCAGCATAATTTCCTGTTGCAAATAGGGTTCCGTTTTTAAGTTCATGGCTGATCACTTCAAGGTATCGGACGATCGCTCACCAAGCCAAGTTGTTAAATCAGACAATTGCTCAAAATCGAGTAGTGCTTCACCTAACTCATCCAACTGGAGGACAGATAACTGCTCAACTTGCGATCGAAGTTCCGCAGGTAAAATACCAATTCGTCGCGCTAATAGACGGATGACGAGCGATCGCGCCTGATCTCGTTGTCCGATCGCAATTCCCCTAGCCTGTCCTCTGGCTTCCGTTGCTGCTTCCCAGTCCAGAAATGATTGCGAGAATGCCATGATAATCTCCTGCCCGAAAAAACTTTCGATTTCACCTGTCTGGATTTTAACGCCCCATGAGGCTAAGAAATTGAGTTGGGGATTTTTAACTCGATCCTCTACGACTGACCGTGAGTCAGTTAAAATGGAGAAATCAAGTCGCAGCGAGGCTAAATCTATGGCAGTTTCTCCAGAGGAGCGGTTACACGAACGACGCCCCCGATATAGTAAGGAAGAGTTTTCTCAACGTGGCACTGAGATGTATGAGTCTCAGGTACGCACTCAAGTTGAGGAAGGCAATCATGGAAAGATTGTGGCGATCGATATTGAAACTGGAGTCTTTGAAGTTGCGGCCAATATTGTCAGTGCAACCGAGCGATTGTTTGAACGAAATCCTGATGCCCAACCTTGGGTTGTTCGGATTGGTCATCGGGCTGTCTTTCGTCTTGGCTGATTTTGGGACGTTGGGTGATGGTAGCGAAGTTGTTTTTGAAATGTATACCGCAAGCGCCATCTGGGATGGGCAAATTCAGATTATCGATGTTGCATCATCAGAGGCGGAGCCGTTGATCGGGATGAGTTTACTGTATGGCTATGACTTGAGAATTCAGGCGATCGAAGGTGGCAACGTTTCTGTCCAGGCATTGAGCGAATTACAGTGATCGGTGCGGTCTAACACTATATTCTTCAGGCAAGGTCGATCGGGGATTTTTTAATTGAGTTGGGGATTTTTTTAACTCGATCGGGGTTTCCGTAACTCGATCGGGGAATTTTTAATTGAGTTGGGGATTTTTTAACTCAATCGGGGTTCCCGTAATTCGATCGGAGATTTTTTAATCGAGTTGGAGTTTCAGAAACTTGATTAGGGATTTAGTTACTCGATTGTTTGGAAGGGCGATCGGCTAATAAATAATTGTGGGAGTCCAGAGGAATCGCAGGGTAGCGTGTGGTCGATCGAGGAACTTTCAAGATGGCGGATCCATATTTGTCTCCCAATCAATTTAATTCCTGGTTTTGGAATCTTAGGCAGACTAGCAAAATTCTTTGTCCTGGAATATACTAAGTTTATTGATTTAAGATTCAAATCTTGATTCTAAATTTTTAGGGTTGTGTACGAATGGCATTTGAGATTCTGATACCAACATTTAGTGGTGAAAAACAGATTAACGTTGAGCAAGGCTCTTCGGTAGTCTTTGTTGGTGCAAATGGCACTGGTAAAACTAGATTAGCTACTCATATTGAAAATCTTTTTAACTTCAACGCACATCGCATTTCAGCACATCGTGCTCAGTTGTTGAATCCTTCAGTAGCTAAGATAAGTGAGGAGAAGGCACTTTTAGGTTTGAGGATTGGATATAATGAGTCTACTCGTCATTACACTAGCGATAAAAGTAGTGATAGACGTTCTAATCGCTGGCAGGGGAGCGGAGCTACTGCTTTGTTGAATGACTTCGATTTCCTAATACAAGCGTTGTTTGCAGAACAGGCCAATAAGTCACTAGAAACGCACAAAAAAGTTCGTTCGGGAGACAGCAGCTCAGTTGAGCCAACACAATTTGAATGTCTTTTAGAGATATGGGAACGTCTCCTGCCACATCGAAATTTACACATATCAGGAGATAATATTCTGGTATCCGTTTCAGGAGAAGAAGAATATGTTTATTCCGGAGCAGGAATGAGCGATGGGGAGCGGGCGATATTTTACATGATTGGACAAGCTCTGGTGGCTGAGGATAGTTCTCTGATAATTTTTGATGAGCCTGAACTACACATACACCGCTCCATGATGGCAAAGTTATGGGATGAGATTGAGGCTGTTCGTCCAGACTGCGCTTTTGTCTTAATCACTCATGACCTTGACTTTGCGGCATCACGAGTAGCACAGAAATATGTAGTTCGAGACTATAAACCAACACCTGCCTGGAATATTGAGGAGGTTCCACAGGATTCTGGTTTTGACGAGGAGCTTGTAACGCTTATACTTGGTAGCCGAAAACCAATTTTGTTTGTTGAAGGTGCCGAAAGTAGTCTAGACAAAGCAATTTATAGATGCTGTTTCCCGGAGTGGACTGTAATTCCAAAAGGATCTTGTAAAGATGTCATCCATTCGGTTAGAACTATGCGTCATAATAAGGGGCTTACTCGAATCACCTGTTCGGGTATTGTTGATGCTGATGACAATAATGAAGAAGATATTGAGTATTTATCAAATCTCGGTATTGCTACCCTTCCAGTATCAGAAATAGAAAATATTATATTACTACCTGAAGTCAGTCGAGCTATTGCGGAAAATGAAGGTTATAAAAACGAAGATCTAGAGATATGTTTGAAAAATTTATCAGATGATATTTTCAGAACTATTGAGGCGGACAAAAAAATCGATAAAATTATTGTTGACCATTGCAGGCGACGTATTGATCAATTTCTAAAAAAAATAGACCTGAAAGAATCGATTACTGTCGATAGCTTATTTGAAGATTATACGAGGATAACCTCATCCCTCAATATCAATGAAATTGCACAATCCGTCACAGACAATCTTCATTCCGCTGTAGATAATCGAGATTTATCTAAATTTCTAATTCACTATAGGAATAAGAAAGAACTAATGAATTTAGCTGCACAGCATTTAAGGAAATGTAAGCTAGACCACTTTGAGAGTTGGCTCGTTAGAATTCTAATGAATAACCAATTTCCAGAAATCACGAAAGCCATTCGGAAAAACATGCCAAATATTACAGCAATGTGATGCTATCATTATAGTTAACCTTATCTGGTCTTGAGTAAAAACAATGATCACTTAACATATTCCGATCGCCCACCTCATAAACAAACTCACTCGGCGTCAACAGCGCATCATAATTCCCAGCAATAAACTGTTGCCGCTGTTCCGCCACAAACTCCGAAATATCTTCAATACTCAAAATCCAGTCCCTCGAATAGTTCACCGCCGCCGATCGCTGCAACCCCAACTGAATCGCCCGACGCTCGACCCGTTGACCCGTTGGCGTATGGTCAGGATCCCACTGCAATCGCACGTCCGAGGTTGCGATCGCCTTCGCCAAAGCTTGCTCATTCTCATACAGTTCAGGACTATATTTTGAATGAACTGCCTGAGCCAAAATCAAATCAAACGCCGATCGCTTCAGCCGAATCGCCAACGTCACCTCCTGTCCCTCCTTCGTCCCCCAACCCGATCGATACATCATCCACAAAAAGTTGGGTTTAATCCAAGTCATCCGGGACAATTTAAAATCATCCCCAAAATACCCATGCTTCACCGCAAACTGTCCGATCGATGGGCGATAAGCCTGGTACACAATAATAGAATCCGCATCATACTGGGCCAAAATCACTCGTCCTCTCGATGGCCAGCGATCGGCTTGCTGCAAATAGGGTTCCGTTTTTAAGTTCATGGATAGTTACTCAAGCTCATAACTCACGATCGATCGGGCAACAGTGGTAATCGGCGAATCCGAATTCGGGTTGGTTCAACAGTTACTGCCGCCCCTTGTTCCAGATCTTCTTCGCATTGACTCAACACCATCAACAATAGATCTACAACCGCCCGTGCGCGCAGGCGTTGAATTCGAATCCGAATCACAGAAGGCATTAGTGCCGTACCGATCGCTAAAAGCGTATGGAAATCGGCGTCCATCGTCGCCACGACTCGCTTTTCTTCTTGAGCTTTTCTAAGAATCTCGGAATCTTCAGCCGCCGCCATTCCAAGTTCTTCAACGTGAATTGTATCTACACCGACTTCACGTAAGAGCGCTGCGGCAGACAGCGGCAGTCCCTGATCAAGCAACAGTTTCATACGTTATAGGAAGATCAATGATTCGATCGGCAAGTTGTGTGGAGGCATATAGCAATGATTGCTGGATATCCTCTTCTTCTAAAGCGGGAAATTCGGCATATAATTCCGATCGATCGGGATAGATCGCCACCAACTCAATCACACGCCTCACCGTCAGCCTCAGATTTCGGATGCAAGGTTGCCCATTCATCTGAGCGGGGTTTGTAGTGATGCGATCGAGTTTCATGGTTGTTCTCTCTCAGCGATAAAGACCAGTATGAGCCTGCAATCAATATTCTAGCGTGAGGCGTAAAGTTCCTGTCTATATCTTACTAATCTTAGCCCTAGACCATCGACCGAACAAATCGCCGTCGAAGCACCCGTCTTGGTCCCAACGGCGGACATCTTAGGTAGACTCCTCTGGATGTCCCAACAAAAGTAGGAATTTCTCCCAGAAACCCACACTAGTCTTAGAATAGAGAATCTAACGTTATCCCCCGTTCTCCCAGGCAGTCCCATGGCAACGCAACCTCCCGTCCTCAGCGGTTCCGAAATTCGTCAAAAATTTCTGTCGTTCTTTGAAGAACGCGGACATCAGCCGATCGCCAGCGCCTCCCTGGTGCCAGAGGATCCGACGGTGCTGTTGACGATCGCCGGGATGTTGCCATTCAAACCGATTTTCCTGGGACAGGTTGCGCCTGCAGTTCCCCGTGCCACGACTTCGCAGAAATGTATCCGCACCAACGACATCGAAAATGTCGGACGCACCGCGCGGCACCATACGTTTTTTGAAATGCTGGGCAACTTCAGCTTTGGGGATTATTTCAAAACCCAAGCGACGGCCTATGCGTGGGAATTGACGACGCAGACCTTTGGCATTGCACCGGAAAATGTCGTCGTGAGTGTCTTTGAAGAAGATGACGAAGCGTTTGAGATTTGGCGCGATCGGGTGGGTGTGAATCCCAAACGGATCATTCGCATGGGCGCAGCGGATAACTTCTGGGTGTCCGGTCCGACGGGTCCTTGTGGTCCTTGTTCGGAGTTGTATTATGACTTCAAGCCTGAACTGGGCGATGACAATATCGATCTTGAAGATGACACGCGATTTATCGAGTTTTATAACCTCGTGTTCATGCAGTACAACCGCGATATCGATGGCAAACTGACACCGCTGCAAAAGCAGAACATCGATACAGGCATGGGTTTGGAACGGATGGCGCAGATCTTGCAGCGCAAGCCGAATAATTACGAAACGGATTTGATTTATCCGATCGTTGAAACCGCTGCCCAGCTTGCCGGAATTGACTACAGCACAGCCGATGAAGCGACGAAAGTTTCGCTTAAGGTAATCGGCGATCACGTTCGTGCGGTCGTGCATATGATTGCTGACGGGATCACAGCATCGAATGAAGGACGGGGCTATATTTTACGGCGGTTGTTGCGTCGAGTGATTCGTAGTGGACGGGTATTGGGAATCACTGAGGTATTCACAACAAAGGTTGCTGAAACAGCAATTCAATTGTCGGAGTCGCAATATCCGGGAGTTCGTCAACGCGAACAATTTATTAAAAACGAAATGGAGCGCGAAGAACAACGCTTCCGGGAAACCCTCGATCGCGGTGAAAAACTCCTCGCCGAAATCATCGATCGCTCCTCCAGCAGCATTTCCGGCGAAGATGCGTTCGTCCTCTACGACACCTACGGCTTCCCATTAGAACTGACCCAAGAAGTTGCAGAAGAAAAGGGTCTAACCGTTGACGCGGAAGGTTTTGAAACCGAAATGCAGAAGCAACGGGTTCGCGCTAAAGCGGCACACAAAACGATCGATCTCACGACTCAAAATGCGATCGCAGACCTCGCGAAAACCGTCGCCGAAACCTCCTTCCTGGGCTACACCGAAAACGCTGCACCCGCGAAAGTCGCCATGATTCTCGTCAACAGCACCACCGTGACCCAAGCCGAAGCAGGCGATCTCGTCAAATTTGTCTTAGACCAAACCCCCTTCTACGCCGAATCCGGCGGACAAGTGGGCGACTCCGGCTACCTCAGCGGCGACGATCTCCTCGTTCGCATCGATGACGTGCAAAAACAAAATGGTCTGTTTGTCCACATCGGACAGGTCGATCGCGGTACCCTAACCGTCGGTTCTACGGTGACGGCAACGATCGATCGCACCTCCCGTCGCCGCACCCAAGCCAACCACTCCGCCACGCACTTACTGCAATCCGCGCTGAAACTCATGGTAGACGACACGATCGGACAAGCCGGGTCGCTGGTGTCGAGCGATCGGCTGCGGTTTGACTTCAGCCTCAACCGAGCCGTCACCCCCGAAGAACTGCAACAGATCGAGCAACAGATTAACCAATGGATTTCTGAAGCCCACGGCGCAGATATTGAAGTCATGCCGATCGCCAAAGCGAAAGCCAAAGGCGCAACAGCCATGTTCGGTGAAAAATATGGCGAAACCGTCCGCGTCATCGACTTCCCCGGCGTCTCCATGGAACTCTGCGGTGGCACCCATGTGAACAACACGGCTGAAATTGGCGTGTTTAAAATCATCTCTGAAGCGGGCGTTGCGGCAGGCGTTCGGCGGATTGAAGCGGTGGCTGGACCTGCGATTTTGGAATATCTCAACATTCGCGAATCCGTGGTGAAAGACCTGAGCGATCGGTTCAAAGTCAAACCGGAAGAGATCACCGATCGCATCTCTGCGATGCAATCAGAACTGAAAGAAAACCAAAAACAAATCGCCGCCCTCAAGTCCCAGCTTGCGGTCGCCGGAGCGTCGCAATTGATGGCTCAAGCGGAAGGGATTGGTGAATTCAATGCGATCGTCGCCGAGCTACCCGGAGCCGACGCCGAATCCCTCAAGAGCGCCGCCGAAAACCTCCTGCAAAAACTCGGCGCATCGGGTGCCGTCGTCCTAGGTTCCTCCCCCGAAGCGGGAAAAGTCAACTTCGTCGCGGCATTCAGCCCAGAAGCCGTGAAAAAAGGCT
The DNA here is from genome assembly GCA_013298165.1 of Synechococcales cyanobacterium bin31.maxbin.ball.101. Classification (GTDB taxonomy): domain Bacteria; phylum Cyanobacteriota; class Cyanobacteriia; order Leptolyngbyales; family Leptolyngbyaceae; genus JAAFJU01. Next base: position 10,108 of record JAAFJU010000045.1, read on the forward strand.
TACAAGCGGGGAAAGTGATTGGCGCGGTCGCTAAAATCTGTGGTGGCGGCGGCGGCGGTCGTCCGAACTTTGCTCAAGCGGGTGGGAAGGATGATAGCAAGTTAGGTGAGGCGATCGTTGAAGCGAAAGCTTTGGTGACAGCGGGTTTGGGTTAGACATCGGGAATTGAAAATGACTAAGTTGCAAAAACTCATTAATCAATTTCTTGCAGATCCGACCGAAGCACGTTTTGACGAGGTACGATCGCTGTTAGAGGCGTTCGGCTATGAGGAGAAACGCTCCAAAGGGAGTCATCACGTCTTTGAAAACGAAACTGGTTCCGTGATTACGGTTCCAAAGAAAGGTGGACAACGGGTGAAGCGGATTTATCTTAAACGCCTTGTTGTCTTACTCGATCTGGCAAATTGGAAGGAGTAAACCATGACTATCTCGACCGAAAACCGGATTCAATCGCTGTCAACGTTAGAAGATTATCTAAAATTAAGTTATCCCATTACGCTTTATCCTGATGATGAGTGCGGTGGCTACGTGGTTGAAATCCTTGATTTGCCAGGTTGCTTATCAGAAGGTGAAACTCTAGAAGAAGCAGTTGCCAACATCAACGAAGCACGGGAGCTTTGGCTTGAGGTCGCTTACGAGTCCGGTCGATCGATTCCGTTACCGAGTCTCGATCGGTAGGAGAAGCTTAAGCATGGTGGATTATTACAATGTTTAAAAAACTAACCTTGCAAAATTGGAAAAGTTTCCGCTATGCAGAGTTGCCGATCGACTCCCTCACCATTTTGATCGGCACAAATGCGAGTGGAAAATCTAATGTAGTTGATGCATTTGAATTTTTAAAGCGGGTTTCTGAGCATCAGATCATAGAGCACATTTTGATTGGAGGTGAAGGTGTTAAACCAATTCGTGGAAGTCTTGAGCTTTTCTCACACAAACTATCAAATGAGTTCACATTAGCGCTGCTTTCTGAAGATTCCGAAACTGAAGGAAAATCAGTAGATCTTGAATATGAAATTACTGTACAAACATCTCCATCACTACAGCCCAAATCTGTAAGCCTCATAAAAATATCCATTGGTGAAGATGGAAATCAATCTAAACAACCTATTGCAGTTAATGAGTTCATTTCGGATGAATTATCTCGGGAACTTTTGTCGTTCTACAAAAATCTAATAGCTGAAAATATTGTAGTACCAAAGGAAATTAGTGAATTATATATTGAAGTCCTAAAGTCTAAGGGTATTAGTCGGATTGATATTGATAGCTCCAGAATAGGATTAAGTAAAATCTTGATTTTGAGTTCTAATCCTGAAAATACAAGACTTTATAGTGCTATTTCATATCATCTAAACTCGGATGGATCAAATCTGGCAGGTTTTATTGCATCTCTAGAACCCGATCGTAAGGCTCAACTAGAATCTCAACTCACCGAATACCTCAATCATCTTCCTGAACTAGAAATCAGCAAGGTTTGGGTTGAAACGGTAGGACGGCTGAATTCAGATGCCATGATTTACTGTGAGGAGAAGTGGGGAAATAGTGGTGAGCCTGTAATTTTAGATGCGCGGAGTATGTCCGACGGAACGCTGCGGTTTCTGACGATCATGACCGCAATTCTTACCCGACCTTCTGGCAGTCAATTGATTATTGAAGAAATTGATAATGGGTTGCATCCTTCACGAGCGAAGTTCCTAATCGAATTATTGAGAGATATTGGAGCCGATCGGCAGGTCGATGTCTTAATCACAACGCATAATTCAGCATTACTTGATGCCCTAGAACCGGATATGATGCCATTTGTAATTGTTGCTCATCGTGATCAAGAAACGGGAGAAAGCAAACTCACGCCATTGGATGAGCTAGAGGATTTACCGAAGCTTCTAGCCTCTGGAACCCTGGGTAATCTCGTCACCCGAGGGGCGATCGAACGTAGTATTTCGAGACATGCGAGTCCATAATGGCAGGAAAAGTTTTAATCTTTGATACATCAATGCTCTGCGCCTGGTTGTCTGTTCCCGGTAAAGATACCTGTGGACCCATCAACGATCAATGGGACAAAAAACGGGTAGATGAAAAACTAGAACAGGAAAAGAAACTCAATACAACCTTTGTACTACCATTAGCCGCCATCATCGAAACCGGAAATCATATCGCCCAAGCCCCTTCAAATCGCTATGAATTGGCACAAGAATTTGCAGACCTAATGACCAAAGCCGCAAACGAAGAAAGTCCATGGGCCGCATTTGTGGATCAATCCAAGCTTTGGACTTCGGAAAATCTGCTACAACTGGCAAAAGACTGGATTCCTCTTGCCGTGCAGAAGATTTCTTTAGGTGATGCTGCAATTAAGACGGTCGCTGACTTCTACCATCGTGCAGGTTATCCTGTTGAAATTTTGACTGGGGATGCTGGACTAAAAGCCTATGAACCGATCGCCCCGGCACCCCGCAAACGACGAAGTTCAAAATAACCTGTCGATTGTATGAATCCTCATGTCCAGACCCGATCGATTTAATCCAATTAAAAATAAAAGATTGTATCGAAATGAGATTGACGAACGAGGGGGTTAGCCGCTACCTTAAGGGTCAAACCATAAAACAACGTCCAAACTTGAGATGTTAAGAGCGTTTCGGGCTTTGGGGAGGACAATGTTAATGTGTACTGACAGTCTTTCTATGCTGAATTTGATCGAAGATCCGGATACGTAGCGTGAGTGTAAAGCCCTGTGTGAATGGGTTTGATGATTTATACTGCAAAGTTTTAACGCTTTAATTGAGTCCTAGCGACTGAAGTCGCGACTACACAAACAAAGTCCGCACAAGGCGGACTAAGACGTTGCGTTTAATCCAGGGTGCTGGGTTTTGTTTGTGCGATCGATTTGCTGTCCTAAATTGAATCAAACCCCCACCTCTTTGAGTTTTTTGAGTTCAATGACACTGATTTTTTATGCAAGTTACTTACAAACCCTTGGTTGAGGCTGATCTCGTTCAGCTTCTAGAATTAATGACAGAGTTTTCGCATTATGAAGGGGTGCCCTTTGACGCTGAACAAAAAACGATCGCCATTCGGCAATTGATGGAGCGACCTAAATATGGCCGGATTTGGTTGATTTGCGATCAGAATGGAAAAGCGATTGGTCACACGGTTTTGATTTTTTCCTATAGTTTAGAAGACTATGGCGTGATTGCTTGGGCCGATGAGATTTATCTACGATCGGACTATCGCTCCTATGGCATTGGGACACAAACGCTGGAGTTTTTAACCCAACAAGCCAAAGCAAGCGATGCTAAACTCTTGCAGTTGGAAGTGCGTGTCGATAACCCAAACGCAGAAGCCTGTTATCGCAAATTTGGGTTTGAGTTTAGCAATCACCGCATCATGGTCAATCGCTTAGTCAATCGCTTAATTCCTCCGCAACCCCAACTCGCCCAACTCAACTAATGTCCGAACCCCACCGCTTCCGCGACACCCAAGAAACCCTCTACGACTTCACTGACGAATACCTCGTGGTTTGTCCACAGTGCAGCGGTTGTGCGATCGTTCGTCCGATCGACCCTGAGAGCATCAGCTACCGATCGCCCCGCCGCGTCACCTGCTTAACCTGTAGCTACACCAAAGACTGGCATGGAGACACGATCGCTATTGGAAGAGCCGTCGATGCCTACTTTGGCCTACCGTTGTGGCTTCAGATCGAAGTCGGCGATGGGATCTTCTGGGCACATAGCGATCGTCATCTTCAATTCATCAAATCCTTCGTCCAAGCCACCATTCGAGAACGCAGCGAACACTCCGGACAAGGCTGGCGCAACCAAAGTGTCATTAGCCGTTTACCAGAATGGATCAAACTGGCGAAAAACCGCAAACGAGTGTTGAAGGCGATCGAGCTTTTGGAAGAGAACACAAAGCCAAAACCACAACGCTAAAATAACAGCGTCGATTGTAGAAACCAAAACCATCTAATGAACAAGCATTCAGAAACTCAAATTATTGAACTGGAAGATCGTCTTCAGCAAGCCATGCTCCAGTCCAACATTACAGAACTCGACGCACTCATCGCACCAGAACTGCTATTTACAACCCATTTTGGACAATTGATGACGAAAGAAGAAGACCTAGAAGGTCATCGATCGGGAGCCTTAAAATTCACAGCATTAAACCCAAGCGATCGGCTCATTCAACTCAACGAAGGCTTCTCTGTTGTTTCAGTTTTGATGCGTTTACAGGGAACCTACAACGATACCGACTTCGACCAAACCATTCGATTCACACGAGTTTGGGGCATGTCCTCAACGGGGATACTTCAGATTGTCGCGGGTCACACAAGTGTTGCAATCGATCGCTAAATTCCAGCTCCCACAACAATTTGCCCAAAGTACTTTAACGCTTGTAGCAACTGCGTCATATCGGCGTGATTTCTAAGGGAAAAATCATTGGATTCTCCATAGTCCTGTCCCACCAACTTCAGCAATCGAAAATTAATGCCATTACTAATCAATCCAAACGTCGGACCCTTCTCACTTGGATTCGCTAACATATAAGCCAACGCCTGAGGTCGTGCCACTTCTAACGAAAACGTATTGCGCTTTGACTCCACCACCAAAGCCCAAAGATGACGATGCAAAACCAGCACATCAATCACTCCACGAAACAAATGACCATCGTCTTTCGCTTGAATCTTAATGCTCTTTTCCGCTGAAATCCGAAACGGCGATCTGTAAAACCCAGCCAATGAAAACAGTGGCGACAGAACCACCATTTTGACCGCACTCTCATGCATGACATCTTCACTTTGATGGAGATAATCCATCTGAATTTCCCTTAACTTCTCTTGTTCAGCAGAACTCAAAGGCGGAAACTCAACGTTCCATTCTGGAAAAAAATCAGGATTTTGCGTAGGTCTCAGGTCAAACCGATCGTGAACATCCCGCAACACTAAATCATTAATCCGAGTTGCTGTCATCCTGCCCCCCTAGCAATCCAAGGCTTCTTTATTGAATTGTAACTGATCGTTGCTGAAACCCGGATCTGTACAGACCTAACCGCCGAAACCCAAAAATCTACAAAACTACTAAGGATTCGGAACAACGATCGGCAACGTCCGCAACAGCACCACCGACTTCGCCTCAACCCGCATCGCCAAAAATCCCCGATCGGTCAACAACTTCACCACGGCATTCGCTGCCGACATCTCCCCCGTTTGCATCACATACAAATAGGGCCGCTCCTCATAGGCCGCCACCCCGATCGCCTGATTCAACACCTGCCCCAACTGCACCGCCACCTCAGGCCGATTGTTGTAATTCACCAACACCGCATAGCCCGAACTCAATGCCTGGGGCTTATAAGAACCCGGCGCAAACCGTTTCCCCACCGACCCAGAACCTGTAGAAGCAGCGGGTTTTGGACCAGGGGTTTGGGAGACATCAGGAACAACCGCCACGGGCGAAGGCCGAACGATCGTCGTCGGAATACCCGTCGCACGAATCAAGTACTGCCCCCAAGCTGCCGCCGAAGGCTCACTACCAAAGCCACCCACCCTTGTCACCACCTCACCCTGGTACCGACAAACCGTCGTCGTCGCATCCGTGGGAGCCTTCGATCGCAGCACCGTCTGCGCCTCAGGAGTCCGCGTCACCGCAAAGAGTAAAAATTCATTGGACGCAGGCGGCTGACAATCTGCGATCGGTGCAGACTGCGCCATGACCGTTGGCGTTCCCACGACGATCGCCCACGTCATTGCCCCTAAAAGTCCTGCTGTCCAAGATCGATTCATCATCATGCCGCCCCAATTTCTCACATCACAGCTTATACCGAAACCAGCGAAGCCGTTGCACTCGCCACGTTTTCAGCCTCAAATTCACCTGTCACCACAAACTCAAGCCGCAATTTCAACCAAGTGATAAACGCTTTATTCGTAGACACGATCGCCGCCGCTGGAGTCGGAACCTTCGCTTTAACCGCTTCAAGACCTGGAAAATCTAAGAAGGCTGGCGCTTTCACCACCCAAAAGTCAATCTCCTTTTCCTGCTCCTGATAGTTACGAATGCGCTCTGTGATCACCTCATTGGTTGGCTCTTCCGTGAACAAAAACCGATCGCTAGCCGTAACGAAATAATAAGTCGTCATGATTCCTAAAAAAGATATTCAAAACAGTCCGAACTAATTATGGATTCTACCATCCCTAATCATCACCCCGATCGTGAAACGAAGGATGACTCCCCGAATAGACCAACCCGCGCTCCAAGTCCAGCGTCACAATCTCACCATCGCGAATCACGCTCATGGCATCCGCCACCCCCACGATCACAGGCTTATCTAAGCGCATTGCGATCGTCACCGCATGGCCTGTGACATTGCCATCTTCTGTGATCACGCCTTTCGCCTTCTTAATCGCATCCACATATTTGGCTGTGGTCGATCGGGTCACAAGAATCTCATCGGGCAAAAACTGCGACACATCATCCTCATCCTTGAGAATCCGAGCGCGCCCACTCACCATCCCCTCTCCAAACCCGGCACCATGACCGCGCACTGCCGTCACCACTTCCACCTTCAGCAAGTCCGTCGAACCCGACACGCCTTGCAAGGTTCCCGCCGTCAAGACCACAAGGTCTCCAGGAGACACGAGCTTGTTCTCTTGGGCTAGGTTGAGGGCGGCGCTGAAGGTTTCCCAAGTCGTGTCGAGATCCAGCATTAAGAGCGGCTTAACCCCCCAGACCATCTGCAATTGACGCGCTACATCGGTGTGGGGCGTAATCGCAATCACAGGAGTCCGAGGGCGGAATTTCGAGACGTTGCGGGCGGTGGCTCCGGACTTGGTCAGGGTCATGATAGCGGAGGCCCCGATCTGTCCGGCGATGTTGCCGACGGCTTTACTGATGGCGTTCGGGATCGATCGGTTCACTTCATCCAGGTTGCGGGCCAGTTTTTCCTGTTCGGTGCGAATGGCGATCGTAGCCATCGTCGCGACGGCTTCCACTGGGAATTTGCCCACGGCGGTTTCATTAGAAAGCATCACCGCATCAGTGCCATCCAAGATCGCATTGGCAATGTCAGACACTTCTGCCCGGGTCGGACGAGGGTTGCTGACCATGCTGTCGAGCATTTGGGTCGCGGTGATGATCGGGATGCCGAGACGGTTTGCCGTGGCGATCAGGCGTTTTTGTAAAATCGGCACATCTTCTGCGGGAAGTTCCACACCCAAGTCGCCCCGCGCCACCATGGCTCCGTCGGAGAGGCGGAGGATTTCCTCCATCTGCTCGATCGCCTCATGTTTTTCAATCTTCACCACCACGGGCGTATTTTTCCCAGCGCTGGCGATCAGATCCTTAATTTCCCGCACATCATCCGGGTTACGGACAAAACTCAACGCCACCCAGTCCACGCCATTATCCAGACCAAAGACCAGATCTTCGCGATCTTTTTCCGTGAGGGCTTTGATCGAGAGATAGACGCCGGGGAAGTTAACGCCCTTGCTGTTGGACAGCGGGCCGCCCACGACGACGCGACAATGGAGTTCGCCTGCGGCCTTATCGACCGATTCAACCACCATCTCGACCTTGCCATCATCTAGCAAGATCACCGAGCCTGCGGGAACCTCTTGAGCTAGCGGTTCGTAGGTGATGGAGCTTTTGCCCTGGGTTCCAGGAATTTTGGCGCTAGTGAGAATGAAGGGGTCGCCCTTTTCTACGACGATCGACCCGTTTTCAAACTTACCGAGGCGGATCTTCGGTCCCTGTAAATCCTGCAAAATCGCGACGGGATAGTTCAATTCATTGGAAATTTGACGAATGAGGCGGATGCTCTTCAAATGGTCGTCATGGGTTCCATGGGAGAAGTTCAATCGCAGCGTGGTCGCTCCTGCCCGAATCAACTCCCTTAATACTTCTGGGCTACTGGTAGCAGGTCCGATCGTAGCGACAATTTTAGTGCGGCGGGGAGAAGATAGCATCATGAACGACTGCATAGTGAATTTTGAACAAGCACGAAGCAGAATGGATGGTATCACGGAAGGGGGACGCTGAAAAATTTGGGCGATCACCCCTAGGGATCATCCCTGGGAAATTGATGTCCACCCTAGCGAAATTCTCACGGTTGAGGTCGGCCCTTATTCACCAGTGGGGACTCTTTCAGTTCGTCTTCAAGCTGGAAAGGGCGGACAATTCGATCGATCGCATCCTTCACAAATTCCCGTACAAACTCATCTCGGCGGTTCAGTTGAAACTGCCGCTGAATCACTTCTGCCATGCCCCCATCGCCCCAGTCTTGGTCTTGCCGAAAGTATTCAATAAAACTCCGCCCTGCGATACGGGTTAAATAAGCGGCGCTAATCCCCTGAATCGCTCGACCCACCAGAAACCCCACCACACTCACCTGCAAAACAGCGGCCACGATCGAAATCACCCCTTTGACAATGCCTAAACTCACTAAGGTTTTGGCGAGGGACATGGCGAGTTCTTTGCTACGATCGCTGTTAATTTCACAGCCGTAGACTTTGCCGAGTTCAACGATCATTTGGGCATTGACGGCGGCGGTGGCCAGCAGATCAACCACAGGCACTGGCGTGACTGCAATCACCCCCGCGCCAATCCACTGAAATCTATCAACTATTTTTTCGGCTTCCCGGCGACGCTGCGTTTCTAAGATTCTGCGGGCATCTTGGCCTAGCCGCTGGGATTGCAATAGGATATTGTCCGCTAATAAGTCCTCACCCTCCGATCGCAACACCGCTGCAACCTGACGAATGAGCGGCATAATATCTGAGTCGGGTGTGACCTGTTCTCCAGTCGCTAGCCTTACCGTCGCGGGGTTTGCAGAAACCATAATTACATCAGTATTGGCAATCAATCCGCTAACCCGATCGCGCAAAGTTTTTAAAATCAAGGCTTGATCGGATTCGGTATATAAATCGTATTTGTTAAAAACCAAGAGCGATCGTTTGCCAATTCTAGCCAGCATTTGCAAGGGTTCAAATTCTGATTGTCTGAGATCATTATCTACAACAAATAAAAGCAAGTCTGCATTAGTCGCAAGGCTTTTTGCTAGCGTTTCCCGTTGCGTTCCAGCGATGCCTGCTTCGAGGATTCCAGGGGTGTCGGTGATGAAGATTTCCCGATCGATGCCTTTGATTTGCAATCGGTGGGTTTCGCCCAGGGTGGTGGTGCCCATGGTAGCTCCGACGGAACCGACCATACGACCGACTAGGGCATTGATCAATGAAGTTTTACCTGCGGAACCTGTGCCGAAGACGACGATCGAGAGTTCTCCTTTGGCGAGGTTTTGTTGGATTTCTTGCGATCGGGCCAGCAGTTCTTGTCTGGAAATTTCATCTTGAATTTGATCGAGCTGTTGACGAACCGCTTCGATGTTTTTCACCGCTGCTTCGGTTTTGTCTTGAGGGGCGACAGGTGGCTCGATTTTGCGGCGACGACGATCGCTGCGTTGAGGTAAAAAGACTAAGTACCACAGCAATAATCCAATTAAGCTGAGGACGATGGCGATCGCTAAGGCAATCAGAATGCCACCGAGGTAAGGATAGGTCGCAAACAGTCCCGAAAGCCTCGACAACGAATCCAGCAACCACAGCGTAAAAACCAGGAGGGCGATTAAACTCGCTAAGACTAGCAGGATTCGAGGAAGAGGCATGGGGCGCACGCGAAATCGGGGTTATCTCATCATCCAATATTGTAATTTGTAATGGGAAGTCTGATTAATGTCCTGTGACACGATAGTGATGCCAAAAGTAGAGTTCACGGATTAGGAATTCAGTTTGCGGTTTCCACGATCGATACATGGATGTCGGGGTCGGAGATGAAAATACGGTCATTCCCAAGTCTTGGGCCATTAGGATCGATCGTTTCATGTGAAGCGGGTCGCTGACGATGATGGCGGATTTGAATTGCTTGTGTTGCATGATGGCCTGGGCTTCGGCGAGGTTTTGCTGGGTGGTGCGAGATTGTTCTTCAATCAAAATTTGTGAGGCGGGAATGCCGTTTTCGATCGCATAGTTTTGGGCGATCCGACTTTCTGAATAGCGTTCTCGATCGCCGATGCCACCTGTAAAAACAATCGTGGATGCAAAGCCTTTTTTATGAAGTTGAATGCCATGCTGAATTCGTTGTTCAAAGACGGGAGAGGGCCGATCATCTTCGATCGCACTGCCCAAAACGATGATACAGTCTGCTTTTGTAGCCTGATCAACAGTCCCAAATTGCCAAATATCATGACCGAGGATCGTCAGCCAAGCGATCGTGACTCCCAGCATTGTAGCCAAAACATACTTTTTCTTCACGGCGCTGTCCTCATCCAATGATTAAGTAGATGCTTTGTAATTAAACTGATGATGTCGTGGGGTTTGGGCTAGTCCTTACGGACGTAAACTACGACTCCGCTCAGCCCGCGCAATCAGGGTTTGAGGGCTGAGCGGAGTCGAAGTCCGGTTTTATAAATGATTGTACTCATCTACTTACCTTTATATCGAGGTTTATGAACGATTTTTTAGGACTGAATTTTTGCAAAATAGTCTAAGTGACTATGCGATCGAACCTCTTTTGATATAATAATTGTGTTTAAGTTAGGGAGAGTTAAGATGCCAGTAGTTGCGAGGTTCTATGGAATATCGATCAAAATTTTCTTTTGAAGTAATGAGAGGTATCGTTTATGAATCCCCCTAAAATTGTCTCTGCGATCGCGATCGATGACACCACGTTACTGATTGAATTTAGTAATCACGATCGTAAACAATATTGTGTTAAGCATCTATTAGAAAAGCCGACGTTCTCGCTATTGAAAAATCCAGCATTTTTTAGAAGCTTCCAGATTGATGATGGGGGTTATGGGATTATTTGGAATGATGATGTGGATTTGAGTGAGTATGAGCTTTGGCAGAATGGGACGAATGTTATCTCAGATGAGTCACGATCGCTCGTCGCTGAACAACCCCGATCGATCGCGATCGTAACTGGATGAACATCTGCCGATCGTCCTCATCCCCGAAGTTCGATCGGATTAATTCCTCACCATTGCATAAGTGCTTTCTATCGGGTAATAAATTAGAGGAGTGATTTTCTGGGAGTTAAGCCATGCGATCGAACCTCTTTGCGTCAGGACTAGCAATCGTGCTGGGCGTGGGAAGTCCGATCGTGGGGGCGGTGGTGATGCCGGAGGGGGCGATCGCGCAGCAGAATACGAGTGAGATCGATCGGGCGATCGAAGAAGGGGTGAAGTTATGTAGAGAGGGCCGTAGAGAGTCATTTTTGGCTGCGATTAGACAATTTGAAATTGCTGTCCGATTAAGCCAAGTCGAAAACAATAAGGTAAAACAATCTTTGGCCTTGGTTTGGTTGGGGTTTATCTACGACTCATTGGGCGAAAAGCAGAAAGCACTGGACTATTACAATCAAGCCTTGCCACTCAGACATGCGGGGGGCGATCGAGCGGGCGAAGCGGTGGTCCTCATCAATATCGGTCTTGTCTACGCCGAATTGGGCGAAAGTCAGAAAGCGCTGGGCTATTACAATCAAGCCTTGCCAATTTTGCGAGCAGTAGGCAATCGAGCAAGCGAAGCGGCGACCCTTAACAATATCGGTAGAGTCTACTCTGTATTAGGCGAAAATCAGAAAGCACTGGACTATTACAATCAGACATTGCCACTCACCCGTACGGTGGGCGATCGATCAGGTGAAGCAAGGACCCTCAATAATATCGGTCGTGTCTACGATAATTCGGGCGAAAAGAAGAAGGCACTGGACTATTACAATCAAGCCTTGCCAATTCTTCGTGCAGTGGGAGATCGATTGGGCGAAGGGAACACCATCAATAATATCGGTGGAGTCTACGACGATTTGGGCGAAAAGCAGAAGGCGCTGGACTACTACAATCAAGCTTTGGCAATTCTTCGTGCAGTGGGAGATCGATCGGGCGAAGGAACAACCCTCAGCAATATCGGTGGAGTATACGATAATTTGGGCGAAAAGCAGAAAGCATTGGACTATTATAATCAAGCTTTGCCGATTCTTCGTGCGGTAGGTAATCGATTGGTCGAAGCAGCGACCCTCAACAGTATCGGCAGTGTTTACAACACATTAGGCGAAAAGCAGAAAGCACTGGACTATTACGATCAAGCTTTGCCAATTCTTCGTGCGGTGGGCAGTCGATTGGTCGAAGCAGCGACCCTCAATAGTATTGGTCTTGTCTACTTCACATTGGGAGAGAATAAGAAAGCAATGGACTATTACACTCAATCTTTACCTATTCGTCGTGCGGTGGGCGATCGTTCGGGCGAAGCAACGACTCTCAATAATATTGGCCTTGTCTACTTCGCATTAGGCGAAAAGCAGAAAGCACTGGACTATTACAATCAAGCCTTGCCACTCAGACGTGTCGTGGGCGATCGATCGGGCGAAGCAACAACCCTAAACAATATCGGATATTTGATTGCTGCTCAGAAACAACCAGAACTCGCGATTGTCTTTTACAAACAATCCGTCAGCATTTACGAAACCCTTCGCCAAGACATTCGGACACTCCCAAAAGAAACTCAACAAACCTATACCAAAACTGTTGAGAGTACTTATCGAGAACTTGCCGATCTACTCCTGAAAGCCGATCGTATCCTCGAAGCGCAACAAGTCCTCGACCTCCTCAAAGTCCAAGAACTCAATACCTATTTGAAAAACGTTCGCAGTGCTAGCCAATCCCTCGACAACCTGCCACCCGAAACTGAAATCCTCAAAAAATACAATGCGATTCAAACCAGCGCGATCGCCCTTGGACAAGAACTCGCCACACTAAGACAAACGCCAGAACCCTCGCGCACCCGACAGCAAACCGATCGCATTGCCCAACTCGACAAACTCCAAGACGAACTCAATCAACAATTTAACAGCTTCACCGATCGTCCCGACATCCAAAAGCTCATCGAATCTCTCAGCCCCAAAGTTCGCCGCCAAACCGTAGACACCGCCGATCTCAACGCCCTCCGCGCCAATCTCAAACAACTCAATGCCGTGATGATCTATCCCTTGATTTTGGACGATCGGCTGGAACTGATCATCACCACCCCCGACGCCCCACCCCTACGCCGCACCGTCAATGTCAAACGAGAGGAACTCAATAAAGCGATCGTCGAATTCCGCAACGAACTCAGTCCCAACGGCGATCCCACTGATGCCAAACGTCACGCCCAAAGCCTCTACAACTGGCTGATCAAACCCCTCGAAGCCGACTTAAAGGCAAGCAATCCCAAAACTCTAATCTATGCACCGGATGGACAATTGCGCTACATCCCGATCGGCGCACTCCACGACGGAAAACAATGGCTAACCGAACGCTATGCCATTAATATTATTACTGCAAAATCCCTCACAAATTTAACGCAACAACCCCAACAACAACCCAAAATTCTCGCAGGGTCGATCGGGGGCAAAGAATCAGACAATCTCACCGTCAATGTCGGAACCCGATCGTTCCCCTTTGCAGGATTGCCCTTTACCAATGCCGAAATCGATTCCATCCAAAGCCTCCAACCCAACACCCAAGCCCTCAAGGAAAACCAGTTCCTCCTATCAAACATCAAACCCAAATTTGCCGACTACAACATTCTGCATTTAGCCACCCACGCCGCGATCGTCCCTGGCGATCCGCAAGACTCCTTCATTCTCTTCGGCGGAAAAACAACCGCAACGCTACGAGAAATCGAAAACTGGACCCTGAGTAACTTTGATCTCGTCGTGCTCAGCGCTTGCGAAACGGGCCTCGCTGGAAACTTTGGTGCCAATGGTGAGGAAATTCTCGGACTGGGCTACCAATTCCAAAGCCGAGGCGCAAAAGCCACGATCGCTTCCCTCTGGCGCGTCGCCGACGACAGCACTCAACAGCTCATGACCGAGTTTTACAAAGCCCTAAAATCCGGTCAACCCAAAGCCCAAGCCCTCCAAACCGCCCAACGCGCCCTCATCTCAAAACAAGATCCCAAGAACCCCGACTTTAATCAGCCCTACCACTGGGCTAGCTTTATTTTGATCGGCAATGGGCTTTAGACTCTACAGTGGTCTGAGCCTCAATAAATAATTTACAACTTCGACTAGTACTTATATACTGTGATGATTCCGAGTAGATTTGGCGGTCGTCAAGATTTTTGACTCGTTTCGTCCAGATCGACTTACACTAGACCGCATCTTTGTCACGATCGTCCTCCTCACATTTCCTGAGCGAAACCTCGCGTGTTTGTTAAACGGCTAGAACTCACAAATTTTAAATCCTTCGGCGGAACGACCCAGGTGCCGATTTTGCCTGGGTTTACGGTGATCTCGGGTCCCAATGGGTCCGGGAAGTCGAATCTTTTGGATGCAATCCTGTTCTGCTTGGGGTTGGCGGGGTCTAAGGGGATGCGGGCGGAGCGGTTGCCGGATCTCGTCAATCAGGCACAGAGTGGGCGCGGACGGACGGTGGAAGCCAGTGTGACGGTGACGTTTGACCTGTCGGATGATTTGGAGTTGCTTAAGGATGAGAATCCTGATGGAACGACGACTCAGGCGATCGTCCTAGAAAATAATGAGTGGAATGTGACGCGGAAGCTGCGGGTGACGCAGCAGGGCACCTATACGTCCAATTATTTTATCAATGGCGAATCCTGTACGCTGACGGACTTGCATGAGCAGTTGAACCGCTTACGGGTCTATCCCGAGGGCTATAACGTCGTGCTGCAAGGGGACGTGACGCGGATTATTTCCATGAATCCTCGGGAGCGACGGGAGATTATTGATGAGCTGGCGGGGGTGGCGACCTTCGATCGCAAAATTGTGCAGGCTCGGGAAAAGCTGGATGCGGTGAAGGATCGGGAAGATCGCTACCGGATTGTGGAGCGGGAGTTGATGGATCAGCGCGATCGGCTGTCTCAGGATCGCACCAAGGCTGAGAAGTATAAGAAGCTGCGGGCGGAGATGCAGGAGAAGTCGCAGTGGGAGGCCGTATTTAAGTTTCAGCAGTCGCAGAAGCAGGTTGAGAAGATTTCGGGGCAGATTGCGAAGGGCGACACTGAGGTGATGACGCTGACGCAGCAAATTGAGGCGTCGGAAATTCAAATTAAGACGATCGGCGCTGAACTGGATGTTCTCAATGCCAAGGTCCGATCGCTGGGAGAAGCGGAACAAATCGCCCTCCAGTCTCAGCTTGCGACCCGTGAAGCGGAGTTGCGGCAGTTGGAACGGGCGACGCTGGACTTACAGACGAGCGATCGGGAGACCCAGGGGACGATCGGGCGGATTCAAGGGGAGTTGGCGGAGCAGACGGCCCTGCTGACAAAGGCGACGGAGTCTCAGGCCGCGCTAGAAGGCCAAGATTTGAAACGGGCGACGGATGAGCGGCAGGCGGCGACGGAAGCGCTGGAGAAGGCTCGTGTGGAGGCCAGTCAGTCTGCGGCCAGTGCGGAGGCTTGGGTGCAGGAGCAGACGGCACTGCGGCATCAGATTGATAGTATTTTGTTGACCTTAGAGCCGCAGCGGACAGAACAAGCTCGGCTGGTGGAACGATCGAGTCAGTTGACCCGGCAATTGGAAGAGCAAACCCGATCGCGGGATGGCTTAGCGTTGCAGTTGCGCGATCGGCAGGCGGAGCAGGAGAGTTTGGCGACGGATTTGACGCAGGCGATGCAAGCAGTGCAGAACTTGGCGCAGGAGATCAGTGCGATCGATCAGGAATTGCAAATTCAAAAAGATACGCAGACTCGATTGCAAAATGAACAAAAGGAAAAGCAACGAAAGCTTGACAAACTCGAAGCGCAAAAACATGCGATTCAGGAAGCCCAAGGAACCTTTGCGACTCAGGTGATTTTGGGCATGGAAATGTCTGGAGTCCATGGTTTAGTCGCGCAATTAGGTCAGGTGAGTGGGCAATATCAGTTGGCCTTGGAAATTGCGGCAGGCGCACGATTGGGTCATCTCGTCGTGGATGATGATTCCATTGCGGCGGCGGCGATCGAGATTTTGAAAAAGCAACGGGCCGGACGGGCGACCTTCTTACCGTTGAACAAAATCCGCGCACCCCAGATTCCCGATGCCTCTAAGATCAAAACGTTGAATGGCTGTGTGGGCTATGCGATCGATTTGATCAATTGCGACGATAAGTATTGGGATGTGTTTGCCTATGTGTTTGGGGCGACGGTGGTGTTTGAATCCATCGATCGGGCGAGACAAAACATTGGCAAATTCCGCATGGTGACATTGGATGGGGAACTGTTGGAATCCAGTGGGGCCATGACCGGGGGAAGCATTGGTAAGTCCACGCTGCACTTTGGGTCGGGTCAGGCACGGGAATCCTCGGAAGTCGTGAGTTTGCGCGATCGGTTGGCGGAAATTGATACCGTATTGTTCCGCTGCGAAGATGCGATCGCCAAGGGCACAATTACCCATCAGAACAAAACCAAACAATTGATTGAAGCGCGTCAGAAATATCGTGAATTGGAAATCAACAATACGCAGATCACAAAAGACATTGGCCAATTAACAGAACAAATTGAGCTATTAACCCACCAATTACAGCAGCAAACCCTAGAAAGCACTACAGCGGGCGATCGTTTGGTGTTCCTAAATGATTCATTGCCGCACCAGGAAGCCCAGTTAGCTGAACTTCGCACCGCGCTTGAAGTCTTAGAACAATCGCAAAACCATAGTGAATGGCAAGGCATTCAATCGGTGTTGCGTCAGCTTGAAACAGTGTTGGCGGATAAAGACAAAGCGTTGCGATCGATCGAGCAGCAGCTCTTAGAGTTTAGCAATCAAAAACTGCGATCTGAAGAACGCATTGAACAGGGTCAAATTCGACTACAAGAACTGCGCGATCAACAACTCAACGCACTTCAGCAAATTGCAACGATCGATGCCCAAAAGCTAGAAATCAACGAAGCCCTCACCACCCTTCGCGCCTCCCTCACCGAACTGGATAAAACCCTCGGAGAAGAGCGCCACAAGCGGGATGCCCTCGATCGTCAACTCCGCGACCTCCAAACCCAGCGTCAACAGGCCGATTGGCAACGAGGCAAGACAACGGAGA
This sequence comes from Synechococcales cyanobacterium bin31.maxbin.ball.101, assembly GCA_013298165.1. Lineage (GTDB taxonomy): Bacteria > Cyanobacteriota > Cyanobacteriia > Leptolyngbyales > Leptolyngbyaceae > JAAFJU01. Next base: position 27,157 of record JAAFJU010000045.1, read on the forward strand.
GTTTGGTCAGTCTACGCCAAGACCTTGTGACACTTCAGGAAACCCTGACGACTCAAGAACAAGAATTACCGGAGCCATTGCCAGAGATTCCAGAAGATGCATCGCGAGATTTGGCGGCGTTGCAACATGAAATCCGATCGTTGCAAAAACGATTGCAATCCATGGAACCTGTGAATATGCTGGCGCTGGAGGAGTACGATCGGACTCAGGAGCGATTGCAAGAGTTAACGGATAAACTCACGACGCTGGAAGAAGAGCGAACTGAATTGTTACTCCGCATCGAAAACTTTACAACGCTACGAGTGCGGGCATTTAGAGAAGCCTATGACGCTGTTGACACTAATTTCCAAGAAATTTTTGCAACGCTGTCTGAAGGCGATGGCCGCTTGCAGCTTGAAGACGCACAGGATCCCTTTAATGGCGGTCTGAACCTCATCGCACACCCCAAGGGCAAGCAGGTTCAGCGTCTAGCGTCCATGTCTGGGGGCGAGAAATCCTTAACAGCCTTGAGTTTTATTTTCGCCTTGCAGCGCTATCGTCCCTCGCCGTTTTACGCCTTTGACGAGGTAGACATGTTCCTCGACGGGGCGAACGTGGAGAAACTGGCGCGCATGATTAAGCATCAGGCGACTTTAGCGCAGTTTATGGTGGTAAGTCTGCGGCGACCAATGATTGAATCTGCGCAACGAACGATCGGTGTCACTCAAGCGCGTGGAGCTTATACCCAGGTGATTGGTATTCAGCTTGAAGCATTGGCAGGAGCTAGTTAGGGAGATGCAACTTCCAGATCACAAGCAACTCCCTGAATCGGATGGTAGTTTTGTGAAAAACTTTCAAGAACATCCGCAAAGCCTGCTGCTAACGAGTTCAATTTGTCCAACGTTAGACGCATTGCATCCAACGGGAGATTACGCGATCGGCCAAGATTGTGGAATTTATTGGAGAATGGCGGAACCCCCGGAATCAGGGGCTGAGGCTCCGGATTGGTTTTATGTTCCCAATGTGTCGCCGTTACTGGATGGCGAACGACGACGATCGTATGTGTTGTGGAAAGAAATTATTGCACCATTGATTGCGATCGAATTTACGAGTGGGGACGGCGCTGCTGAGCGCGACGCAACATCGCCGTTGCGAGCCGCAGGGGACAAAGCAGGGAAGTTTTGGGTGTATGAACAAGCGGTGAGGATCCCGTTTTATGCGATCTATGAAGTGGAGAAAGCCTCGGTGGAGGTGTATCAATTGGTAGAATCTCACTATCAGCGCTGTCTTCCCAATGAGCGAGGTCATTTTGCGATCGGGAGCTTGGGCGTCGAGTTGGGAATTTGGCAGGGGATCTACATGAATCAAAATCTGCCTTGGCTGCGCTGGTGGGATCAAGATGGCAATCTGTTGCTAACGGGCGAGGAACGGGCCAGGAAAGCAGATTCTCGGGCGGATGCGGCGGATTCTCGGGCGGATGCGGCGGAACGGCGATCGGAAGCATTGGCTGCAAAGTTACGAGAATTAGGGATTGATCCAGAGACATTATGAACCTCTAATCCCGTTTCTGTTGCTCCAATGCATCAATCAATCGCAAAACCATCCATTCATAGGTTGAATCTAGGGATTGCGATTGTTGAAAAATGCCATTGAGTTCCAATTGGGCATAACCGAAAAATGAGGCATTTAACATACGGGCAGAATGAATGATTTCAATCTCATTAAAACCCCAAGGAATTAACGCATCAGCATAGAGTTGCATAATGCTGTTATAAAACACCGAAAACTCTTGATCAATCAAATTCATTCGGTGCGAAGCGGCGATCGAAAGTAATTCTGGATTGCTTTTCGCACATTGACGATAACTGAGCGCGATCGCAAAAAGCTGCTCCTGTCCGGTCATTCCAGCTTTTAACGAAGCCTGAGCATAGGTCAAAAACTGCTGCCAGCCATGGAGCGCCACTAAACGGTATAAATCATCGTTTCCTTTGACATGGTTATACATCGAAGGGGGCTGAATGCCCAATTGCCTCGCAACCCGATTGATTCCCAGAGAAGACTCGCCCTCCGATCGCAAAACTTCGATCGCCGCTTCGAGGATTGAAGCTTGAGTGAGGGTTGGACCTTTGGGACGAGCCATTTTCGATTTTGGATTTTGGATTTTGGATTTTGGATTTTGGATTTTGGATTGAAAGCCTATTTTAAGGGATGGTGGTCTGAAAGTAGCTTTTCGACTCTAGCGCCATCGACGCGGGCCGTGAGGCGTTTGTTATCGTCAATGTCACGAACGGTTTTCGAGAGACTCATGGTGGAGGCGATCGAAAAGGTAAACCCTACCCCCATATAGCCTTTCATCCAACCGTCCACAGGCAAAAAGACAATACCGATCGTCACCGCAGAGGTGGACAAGAGAAAGGACGCCCAAGTCTGGAAAACCCAAGCTGCACTATGCTCTTGGGGCAAAGACAAATCACGCGATCGAGTCATGACAAAATCTCCTAAAACGATTGAATGGGGATTAAACTAACACTATTAGATTAAATACTAATAGTGTTAGTTTAATTTGTCAAGTCATCTTTGTCGGGTGATAGTCCGGTCAGATGGGTAGCCGATCAATGCCATATAATAAGAATGCGCTCTCATCGATCGGAGTCATCCCTATGGAAATTGCCCCTCACATTAATGTTGATCCTGCCATCTGTGGTGGGACTCCGGTTATTACAGGCACTCGAATTCCGGTTTCGATCGTGATTGGTGCGCTTGCTAGTGACATGACGGAAGAGGAAGTGATGTATGAGTACGTTCTGAATCAAGTCCAAATCAAAGCGTCATTGGCTTATGCTGCCAGTCTTGTCAGCCATGTAGAAGTTTTTCCGATCGGAGCGTAGTGCTGCGTGAAGTTTCTGATTGATGAAAATATGCCCCGATCGCTAGCTGGGAAAATCGCCGAATTGGGATTTGAGGTGCATGATGTTCGAGATATTGGACTGGCAAGTCATCCAGACGAAGAGGTCATGCAGGCTGCGATCGAGCTAGATGCGATTATCATTACGGGCGATCGACGGTTTGCTGATCCGCGTAGTTGGTCCGACGAATTTAATTCAGGCGTCATTTTTATCACGCTACCTGAGGGGACTTCTGCAAAAGTCTTGATCTCAAAAATCATCGACCTGATTAAAGACCGCCATCCTGATTCACTGTTGGGTGCTTATACCGTGGTTGAACTAAGGCGCGCACTGTCTCGCCCAGTGCGATCGCGTTAACGATCGCAGTCGCACTTCAGCCATTAGCAGAGCCGCCCGAAAAGAGAATAGGTCTACCGAACATCAAAGATCGAGGGATTGGCGGCGGACGATGTAGCGCTGGACAACGCGGGGGAGATCGCCGCGATGTCCCATGACAATGAGAATGTCATCGGCTTCTAGGATCTGTTGACGTTTGGGATGGATGTACATTTCGCCACTGGCTTTTCGCAGAGCTACCACGATGAAGGTGCCTTTGCCCTGCTCTTCGAGACCGCCGATCGTCCCATTAATCAACGGTGAATCGGGTGCGATCGCCACCTCATCCACTTGCACATCCACCCGCGCCAGCAATTCATTTAATGTATTGCGTCCATCCTCTTGATCCAAAAAATCCAACGTCGCTGGATGCATGATCATGTCCGCAATCCGGGTCGCACTAATGGACGCAGGCAAAATCACCTGATCCGCCCCCGCAAGACGCAGCTTTTTTTCAGTGCTGGGCATTTCACCACGGGCCAGAATTCGCAGCTTCCGATTGAGTTCGCGGGCGGTAAGCGTGATAAACACATTGACCGCATCATCGGGTAAGACCGTGGCAAGAACATTCGCCCGATCGATTCCCACGGCCATCAGCACCTCTTCATCCGCTGCATTCCCTGTTTTAACCAAATAGCCATGGAACTCCGCCGCCTCGGTCCGATCGGGATTGCGATCGATGACCACAAAGGGAATGCCATTGGACTCCAATTGCTTCGCTAAAATCTGACCAATGCGTCCATAGCCGCAGATAATGGCATGATGTTGAAGACTTTCGATACCGCGCGTCATGCGTCTTGCTCCTAATGCTTGCTTGAGTTCGCCTTCTGCAATGGTTTGGATGATGCTTCCGACGATGTACACCACCGACGACGTGCCACCGACAATCAACAAAATTGTGAAAAGCTTCATCTGAGGGGTCGTGACCAGACAGACTTCACCATACCCAACCCCAAAAACCGTAATCACCACCATGTAAAGCGAATCCAGCCAGCCACAGCCGCCCAAGCGATAGCCCATGACCCCGAGGGTGAAGATGACGAGAAATGTGCCGACGCCCGTGATAATGCGTTTGGGTGCGGTATTCAACACAACGTAAGAACCCACAAGAAGAGAGAGAAAGGCGTAAACTAATAGGCGGAACCCGCGTACAAAACATTATCAGAGAAGATTCATTATGGCGCTGTTTGGATTTGGTAAAAAGTCGGCTTTGCCCACCCCGGAAACCGCATTACCGGGCCGATCGCAGGAAATGCCCGTCCCTGCAAAACATTTTGTCAATGGTCATCCGCTAAAGGGTGAGTTTCCAGCGACGTATCAACAGGTCGTGTTTGGTCTTGGGTGCTTCTGGGGTGCTGAACGCAAGTTTTGGCAGCAGGAAGGCGTCTACACCACAGCCGTCGGCTATGCGGCAGGATATACTCCGAACCCAACCTATAAAGAAGTCTGTTCTGGGGCGACGGGTCACAATGAAGTGGTGCTAGTGGTGTATGACCCCGCGATCGTCAGCTATGAAACTTTGCTAACCCTCTTCTGGGAAAGCCACAACCCCACCCAAGGAATGCGCCAAGGCAACGATACGGGAACGCAATACCGATCGGGGATTTACACCTATTCTGATGCAGATCAGCAGGCCGCGTTGGCGAGTCGCGATCGGTACCAAGTAGCGTTAACCAAAGCAGGCTACGGCGAAATCACCACCGAGATTCTAAGCGCCCCCACGTTCTACTACGCCGAAGACTATCACCAACAATACCTCGCCAAAAATCCGGGTGGCTATTGCGGGTTAGGCGGAACAGGCGTGGCTTGTTCGATCGGGGTTGCAGTGTAGACGGGCTTCGACTCCGCTCAGCCCTCGATACTCCGTTCAGTCCTCGATTGTAAATAGGCGGGGTTCGACTCCGCTCAGCCCTCGACACTCAATCCTTACTCCTCTGTACAAGAGACTACGTGGGGTGAGCGGAGTCGTAGTTTACGTCCGTAAGGACTAGCCCAAACACAACCAAAAACCTCCCAAAACACTTCGATCGAAGCACCTTGGGAGGTTTTGTTTTAAACGAACAATTCAGACTAAGGAACGACTTTCAAAAGTTCGACATCAAAAATCAGGGTTGCGCCACCG
>JAAFJU010000271.1 GCA_013298165.1 Synechococcales cyanobacterium bin31.maxbin.ball.101
CCCTTTCTCAAATGTTTATTGATAATCGCGATGGAACGTACACCGTGCGATTTTTCAAACCGGATCAAACAGCGGACTATGTCACGATCGATCGGTTTCTCCCGAGTGATCCAGAACAAGGCACCTTTATCTATGCAAAACAATATTTCACCCTAGGCGGGGAACGGGGGATTGACGATCCAGAGAATGAACTTTGGGCTGCTCTCGCAGAAAAAGCCTATACCCAGTGGCTCGCTTCGGGATGGGTTTCGGCCCAGATCACGGGCAATCGCTATAGCAATTTAGCCCTGGTTTCTACCGGGTCAGCCATGGCGAGTATTTTAGGCCGATCGGTTCAAGAACGGGCTGTTACGTTCAGTAGCTTTAATAGCCTGGGAAGCAATGAGTTGAGTCGGCCTTTAGTCTTCGTCAGCAAAGCGTCCTATGGCTCTCTGAGAGCGGATGTCCTAGCAAATCAAAGCTATACCTTCCTCCAAACGTCCACGAATGCGGCAACTGGAGAAACACGCTATCGGTTCTTTAATCCTTGGGGAAATCTCAATCAATTAGGCGATCCCAATGACCCGAATTCCAATCTAAAACCCGGTGAAATTGAACTGACTGGGGCGGAAGTGGTCGCTAACTTTGGAATGATGTATTTGAGTGAGTAAATAGTCTAAAACTGGCCTCAGATCAAGCATTGATTTAAGGCCAGTTAATTGCCCCACGGCAGATCGTTCCAGCCCGTGCCGGAATGAATTCGGCACTCTTAGAGCGAAGTCAGTGGGCACTGACTAAAAAATCCTGAACGACTCTTCCAGTCTACGCCCAGTAGACTTCGCACCCTGAGAGCGCCAACTTTTAGTTCGGCGTGGATCACAGCGATCGACCAGATTGTTCGGGACTAGATTGTTCGGGTAGAGGTTTTCTTGGAAATCACCTAACCCAACCGATCGAGCGATTGACAAAGCACCGTGGCAAATCGACTGCCCTTTCCATAGCTCTTGGGCGATTGGGCTTGGGCGGCATCTTCGGCCATCAACTGATCGACCTGCTCCACCAACGCGCCCTCAATTTTGGCATCCAAACTCTCAAGCTGTTCCAAGCTCACAAACGCCGTCGCCTGCTCCTTCACGTAGCGCTTCAGCAGCATGATCATCTCATGGCGCACAGACTCCCGCAGCTCCTTCAGCTTCAACAGCCGCGTCACCTGAAACTGGGCCGCTAGTCCCACTTGGGATGCGATCGCGGTCATGGACAGTCCCTCTTGGTGAAATAACTTCAATGCTGTCAAATACTGCTGCTGTTTCGGTGCTTTTAAGCTTCGGTAGCGAGACTCGATCGCCTGCTGAATTGCTTTCTCTAAGGCTTCAGAAAAGGCGTGACGATAGTGCTGCACAAATGCCTCCGCCACCCGATCGTCTTCATTTGCCATCGGTGCCGCCAAATCCATCTCACGGGAATCCTCATCCCCCGTGCCATGAATGGACATCGTTTTCATTTTTCCGGTACGAACAGCAATGCGATAGGCCCGCAGTCGATCGGCCATCGCCCGCAACTCCCGCAATACCCGAGCCGTCGGAATGCCATCAAGCTGCTGGGCCATTTCTTCCAGTTGCGCCTCCGTGGGAGCCGGACATTGGCCCTTGATCCCCGACTGTCGAGCCATGAGCCGATCGCGTCGGTATACCCCGTGGTACGCCTCTAATACCCGCAACGCTTGCGCAATCTCCAACTCCGTCAGGGGCGTCCCACTCGACAGCACCCGTCGTAACTTCGTCGGCTGGGTGTCATTTAAAATCGCCCAATCACTGAGCAGATAGACCCCGCATTCCAGCAAAAACTCATTTAACTCTCGGTGATGCTTCACCAGCCGAATCGTCCAAGTGGCTAGACTTGCGCGATCGGGATCAAAGGTTTCCAGTACCTGTCGCGCCACCGATCGATAGCGCGGGGCCGACTCATCTGTGCCCCAAGGCCGACCGTCATCATCCAGGACCAAGGGCAACAGATCCGATCGCCTCACCCCATGCAACTCCCCAAACTGCATCTCAAGCTGAACACAGGCCATTTCAATTTGTTTTGAAATAAAACAGCGAAGGCTCATCTGCGCCAGAGGTTCGACGGTTTTAGCTCCGACGGTCTCAGCTTCAACAGGTTCAGCAGTAGGCCGTGCGATCGCCATGAGGCCACTCTGAAGGGGACCATTGGCCACCGGAGCCTCTAACTGATCGGCAAACCTCGCCTGCAAAAACGATCGCACCTCCGCCAATTCCTGGGATTGGCTCTTTCCGGAAGCCGTGAGTTTCGTCAGTTTCCAGTATTGGGAAGCGGTGCTCATAGGAAAATAGCGTGAAGTAAATAATAATTGTCCCTTAACATAGAGATTGCCCGCAAAAGCAATGAACCAGACGCGATCGTCTCATGATTTCTCATCATTCAGGGTGATCCCCACTTCATCGTCAACCGGGGAAATTTCGAATTTCTGTAACAGATTGTAATAATCACGGTTTGCCGCTATGATAAATCGTATCTTGATTTCGGCGTAACCAACGATTCACGGGCAGCCTTGATTGGCCTCCTAGGGTCTTGATTACCTAGAACCTCAGAGCGCGATTGCGACAAACTGTGCTGATGGTCCGGACTGGTTCTCTAGTTATGGACTCATGCGAAAAGCGAGGCAGTTGTCAGGCGCGATCGCAACATAGTGCGACAGCTACATCCTTTTCGTTTACGGACACATAAAAAATCATACATGGGCAATAAGCCAACGATCGCCGTCTCTCACTTGGGCTGCGAAAAAAACCGAATCGACACCGAGCATATGCTCGGATTACTAGTGCAGGCCGGATATCAAGTTGACAGCGATGAAGCCTTGGCAGACTATGCCATTGTGAATACCTGTAGCTTCATTGAAGCCGCACGGGAAGAGTCAGTCCGCACCCTGGTCGAGCTGGCTGAAGCCGGAAAGAAAATTGTGATCACGGGCTGTATGGCCCAGCACTTTCAAGATCAATTGCTAGACGAAATCCCTGAAGCCGTTGCCCTGGTGGGAACGGGTGACTATCACAAAATTGTGGATGTCATCGAGCGGGCCGAGAGCGGAGAGCGAGTCAAAGAGGTTTCGTTAGAACCCACTTATATCGCTGACGAACTTGTGCCACGCTATCGCACCACGACTGAGGGAGTTGCTTACGTACGAGTCGCTGAAGGCTGTGACTATCGTTGCGCGTTCTGTATCATTCCCCACCTTCGGGGCAATCAACGATCGCGCTCCATTGAGTCGATCGTCACCGAAGTCAAAAATCTTGCCGCAGAGGGCGTTCAGGAAGTCATTTTGATTTCTCAGATCACCACCAACTACGGACTAGACCTGTACGGCGAAGTTAAACTCGCTGAACTGATTCGAGCGCTAGGTGAGGTGGACATTCCTTGGGTCCGGATGCATTATGCCTATCCGACGGGACTGACACCCAAAGTCATCGACGCCATTCGGGAAACCCCCAATGTCGTCCCCTATCTCGACTTGCCGTTGCAGCATTCTCATCCCGAGGTGTTGCGCGCCATGAACCGTCCTTGGCAAGGACGGGTAAACGATGGCATTATCGAACGCATTAAGGAAGCTATTCCCAATGCGGTGCTGCGAACCACACTGATCGTCGGGTTTCCTGGTGAAACCGAAGAGCAGTTCCAGCATCTGCTCGATTTTGTAAAACGACATGAATTTGACCATGTTGGTGTCTTTACCTTCTCCGCAGAGGAAGGGACTCCAGCCTACGATCTGCCCAACCCGGTAGACCAGGACATCATGGATGCGCGGCGCGATGCCATTATGGCCGCCCAGCAACCGATTTCCCTGGCCCACAACCGGGCACAAATTGGCCGCATCGTAGACGTACTCATCGAACAGGAAAACCCTGAAACAGGTGAACTCGTAGGCCGATCGCATCGATTTGCACCGGATGTAGATGGACTCGTCTACGTTCGAGGAGAGGCCGCCCTCGGGACGATTGTTCTGGTGGCGATCGATGACGCGGATGTCTATGACCTTTATGGTCATGTGGCAACTGCTGCGGATGTCATGAAATCATCGGCGGCTTTGGCCGTCTAATTTCAGACTTGTTTTGGCGCTTAATATTCCCTCGGCTGAACACCTTGTTGACTCCGAGCGCTTGAACATTTTGAGGGTGGGTTGCGACGTTATTTTGCAGCGTACCCATTTGTAAGCCCTATTTTTGTTTTGGACATAACGAATGACGCTTTCTTTTCACGACTTGGGACTTTCCGAAGAGTGTGCTCAGTTCCTAGAGCAACAAGGTTTCACCACACC
>JAAFJU010000085.1 GCA_013298165.1 Synechococcales cyanobacterium bin31.maxbin.ball.101
CTGATGTGCGTTGAAAAATTGCTTTCGCTCTGGGTCCAAACACAATCACATCTTGATGGTTGAGAAAGGCACGATTCACCGCCTTGCCATTCACCAAAATCCCATTGGTACTCGCTTTCCCATTCAGCCCACCATCTTGAACCTCAAACACAACCTCGCCTTTCTCTGTCTTCAAGCGACGAATCACGGCATGGAAGCGCGACGAAAACTGCGATCGTAAACAGATCGTGTTCTGCAGGTCTCGACCGATCGTATATTCCTCATTGACTAGGTGAATTAATCGGCAGTCTGCCTCATCTTCCAGTAACAGGGATCCACCTGTAAAAATGCCGGGGTCTTGACGAGGGGTTGAGGACTGTTGAGGCGTAGACTCATACACCACCGAAGAGAGACCGCTATTCCCCGCGCCATCACCAACGCTACGATCGTTCACTTCTGTCCAACCTGTCCAGTCCCGATCGAGCCAAGCAGGTTTGGTCGGAGGAGTCTGAATGGTTAAGCCTAGCTCTTGCTGGGCTTGAGCGCGGGCTTGAGCGGCGATTTCGTCATTGGGAGAAATTGCCAAGGAATGGTCATAACATCCGATCGCTTCAATATAGCGACGCAGCTCCACCAAGGCATTACCCTGATTTCGCCAGGTGAGGGCAAGCTGGGGATCCACTTGCAATGCTCTGCGGTAGCTATCGATCGCGGTCAAAGGCTGGTGATAGCCGTAGAGTAAGGCATTGCCGCGATGGTGCCAGCCTTGGGCTTGATCCGGTTGAAGCTGAAGGACTCGATCGTAGCAGGCGAGAGAGGCATCATATTCTCCCAAGCCATACTGAAACGCATTTCCACGCCGCAACCACAGGTTTGCAAGGGCTTCGCGACGGGGTTCCAGACTGAGGGCTTGGTCATAGCTAGCGATCGCATCCACGAATCGCCCCAGATCCTCCAAGACCGTTCCCCGCTCGTACCAAGCCTCCCAAAAATCGGCTCGAATTGCTAGTAGGCCATCATAGGACTCGATCGCGTCAATCAGCGAACCAGAGGCAGCAGCAGAAATCCCCTCTCTGTAGAGGGATAACTCAGCACTTGAAAGGGGAATGCGACCAGTATCAATCATGACTGAGGCTAAGCGTTTAATATAAGTTTGATGAATTCAGCCGGATATCACATCTCTCTTAGGATGCATTCTCTTAGAATAAATATTTCTCTTAAATTTAGCGTAGAAATACGGAGATATCTACAAAAAGCCGATTTTTTAGATATTTTGTGACAAAAATTAGACTTACTGAATTCAGGAAACTCATCTGAAAAACGAGCCAATTGACCGATCCCTCAGCATAATAGGATGCGGATTCGTTATGGGGCGGAAGGATGCGATCGATTCATAAGCTGCTGCGAGGATGGATCCTCGTGGGTCTAGCTTTGTTTTTTTGTGGAATGAATGTTGCGATGGGCGCTTTGCCGAGTCTAGCCCAGAACCTGCCTCAGAACTTAGCTCAAAGTGAGGTGGATATCCTGCAACAACAGCGTCAGCAAGTTCAGCAGCAACGTCAGCAGGTAGAGCAGCAGCGCGAGCAGCTTAAAAAACTCGAAACCTCCGCCCAGAAGGACCTTTCGGGTTTACAAAAGCGACTGAAATCCACAGAGATAAATCTTCAGGCCCAAGAAGCGGAGATGGAGAAGGCGACGACCGCGCTGAAGGCATTAGAAGCAACCCTCACCAAAACAGAAACCAGTTATCGTCAACAGCAAGCTTCAATGGTCGCTCGGCTGCAATTTCTCCAGCGCCAGCGCGATCGTCAGGGCCTATCTCTGTTGCTCAAAAGCAGCAATTTGAATGACCTGCTCGACAAGCGCTATCGGCTGAAAAAGCTATTTGAGTCCGATCGGCAGTCCCTCGCCCAGCTCAAAACCGAAGCCAACACCCTAAATTCGCAGCGAACCCAGGTGGAGATGAAGAAAAACGAAATCTCCCTGATCATGCAGCAGCTTCTCGCCCAAAAAAGTGAAGCCAAGGCCCAATCTGCCTACCAAAAAGAGTTTATCCAGCATCTCAAAACCAACCGAGAAGCCCTAGAAAGCGCCATCGCCCAACTCGAAAAAGATTCCACCAGCATTGCCCAAATCATTCGCCAACGATCGATCGGTGACAGTCGCGGCATCATCATCTCTGGCCGGGGTGTCATGAGTGTTCCCGTCGCCGCCGAAGTCACCAGCGACTTTGGCTGGCGGACCCATCCCATTTTGGGCTATCAAAAGTTCCATTCCGGCATCGATTTCGGCGCAGATTCGGGGACGACGATCCGATCGGCGGCGGCAGGTGTGGTAATTTATGCGTCCTGGTATGGGGGATATGGGAACACCGTCATCGTGGACCATGGAGGCGGGATCACGACGCTGTACGGTCACGCAGAGGGATTCTATGTAGCAGATGGGGCAACAGTGCAAAAGGGGCAGCCGATCGCGGCGGTCGGATCCACGGGATTTTCCACAGGTCCGCATTTGCATTTTGAAGTGCGACAAAATGGGGAACCGATCGATCCAGCGCCTTACTTATAGTCTTGTAAACTGGAGTTTAACGACAACCCTTACACAACGTTTCTTCCCATGACAACTCCCTCGTCTGCCATCAAATCCGGTTTTGTCGGTGCTGTGGGCAATACTCCTTTGATTCGGCTTAACAGTGTCAGCGACGAAACAGGCTGCGAGATTTTAGGCAAAGCAGAATTCCTAAATCCGGGGGGATCCGTCAAAGATCGGGCAGCACTTTACATCATCGAAGATGCAGAGCGAAAGGGCTTGTTAAAACCGGGCGGAACCGTCGTTGAAGGAACTGCAGGCAATACAGGAATTGGTTTAGCGCATATTTGCAATGCGAAGGGTTACAAATGCCTAATCATCATTCCCGACACCCAATCCCAAGAAAAAATCGACCTATTGCGAACCCTAGGGGCTGAAGTGCGTACGGTCCCAGCAGTGCCCTACAAAGATCCTAACAATTACGTCAAGCTGTCTGGACGAGTCGCAGCGGAACTCGACAATGCCATCTGGGCCAACCAATTCGACAATCTCGCCAATCGCCTCGCCCACTACGAGACGACGGGGGCCGAGATTTGGACTCAGACGGAAGGCAAAGTCGATGCCTGGACCGCCGCAACCGGAACAGGCGGAACCTACGCAGGCGTTGCACTTTACCTCAAAGAAAAAAATCCCAATGTGAAATGCATCTTAGCGGATCCGATGGGCAGTGGTCTCTATAGCTATTTCAAAACGGGAACAGTGGCGATGGAGGGAAATTCCATTACAGAGGGCATCGGGAATAGTCGTGTGACGGGGAATATGATGGATGTCCCGGTGGATGATGCACTTCAGGTGGACGATCGCGAAGCCATCCGAATCGTCTACCAGCTCCTCGAAAAAGACGGGATTTTCGTAGGCGGATCGGTGGGGATCAATGTGGGGGCAGCAGTACAGATTGCGAAACAAATGGGTCCGGGACATACGATCGTCACGGTCCTCTGTGATGGCGGCAGTCGCTACCAGTCCAAGTTGTTTAACCGCGAATGGTTAGCGAGTAAGGGGTTGATTTAGGCCGTCTTGGTCCGATCGTACGCCCTCAAAATCGCCTGAACCGAACTTTCGTATTCCTGGGCAATCACCGGAGTCCCCGCTTGAGCACTGGGTTCTAGGAGAATATCGCCGATCGTCTCCAATGCCCGTTCATTGATGGCGTCAATCAGCAGTTCTGGCATGGTGTGATTGGCTTCAGCGATCTGTTTGAGGCGTTGGCCGGGGCTGGCGTGACGGGCGATCGCCGTGAGTGCCTGAACCTCATATTTCGGTAATAGGGTTGCAAAGTTAGCCCAAGCGGGATCCAAACCAGGTTCTTGACTGAAATCGAGTTCAACAGGAGCCGTGGCATCGAGGGTTTGGCCATTTGCAGTCTTGCTGAGCGTCTTGCCATTGGAGCCGATCGCAGGTTCCGTTTGCCAAGGATCTTCGAAATTTGCCAGCTTCGAAGGTTCGATCCGGCTTTTTTCGGTGCGGAGACTGTCGAGTTCTTGGTCGAGGGTTTCTTTTTGGGTGCGACGATCGAGGATTTGCGTTTCTAGGGATTCGAGTTCGCTGTGGAGAGAGCCGATCTGGCCTTGGAGTTGATCGATCGCAGTCTGCAACGATTGGCTGCCATTGGAAACCTGCTGACGGGCGGGTTCTGCCGCTTGAATCAAACGACCGAGTTCCTGGCGGTAGCGATCGAGGGACTGGATTTCGGTTTCGATCGTGGCGAGTTCTTGGGTGAGCTTTTGTCGCTGTTCAGCCAGGGTCGTGATGTCGTTGAGCAGTTGGGTTTTGTTGGCTTTTTGTTCGGCGACTTGGGCAAGAAGCTGGTTGAGTTCGGATTGGGTGGTGGTGAGTTGGGCTTCGGCGCGCTGCTTGGCGGAGAGGGTGGTGGTGAGCGATCGGTTTAAGTCCGCTTCTTCCCGTTCTAGGCTATTAATTTGAGCTTCAGAGTTTTTGAGTTGAGCCTCTGCGCCCTGAAGTTCAGCCATGGTGCGCCGAGAGGAAGGATTTGACAAGTTCCAACTGAGCGCTTCTTTTTGCTTCCAGAGCGTATCACTCTTCGCCTGAAGCTGCTGGACTTGACCCTGCATTCCCTGAAGGCTTTTTAGGACCCGATCGCGCTCGTGGGTCAACTGGGCCAGATCGTCATAGGCCGCCGCTCGTCGCTGTTGTAAAGCTCGAATATGGCCACGGAGTTCCTCAATCCGCCACAGCGCGGGTTCGGGATCTGCATCGTCGGGTTGACGCTGGGCGACGAGACAACCGATTTGACTGGATAGGAAGGTGAGGCTACCATGGCCGATCGCCTGCATGAAGTCTCCGCGACTCAACCCTAAGGTGACTCCAAAGCTAACGCCAAAGGCGACAGAACTTAGTACGAAGCGATTTCCAGTCATGGCCAATTACAGGTGAGTCTGTGTAATGTAACGCATCTTTCTGCGGTTGGAACGGTTATTTGATAGCTCAATTATAGTTCATTTGAACTATTTTAGATTTTTTCATCACAACAAAGAATAGAAGGCGGACAAATGCGTTTCTTGGTGAAATATGGGGTATCCTCACATAGTCTTGATTCAGCTTGACTCAAGCTTTGTTTAATTAACGTCCTTGATTCGTAACTGAACTTCTATTTATTCATAGTCCCCATGAAATCAACCACTTCAGCCCTGTCAGCCCCCTTTGTGCTTAAGGTCGTTGGATACGTTTTACTCTTGTTTGCTTTGACTGACTATCTTTCTGTACTAGCTCCGATGAAATGGCAGGAAGACCAATGGCTGGTGGGAGCCTTAACTCAACTGGTCGATCGCGGAACGACGCCGTTGATTGGGATCGCGATGATCTATGTGTCTAGCTTTTTAGACAGTGGTTCGCTTCGTGCGGAGGGTCGTAATCCCTTTATGACGGGGCGTTTTTTGGCGATCGTGCTATCGGGAATTTTGGGCTTGGGCTTTTTGGCAACGGTGCCGACTCAGTTTGTCTATACCAATAAGCTGTTGGCAACTGCTGTCGATCGTCTTGCCAAGCAGTCTCAGCAGCAAGAGCAACAGTTGGCTGGACAAGTGCAACAGCGTCTCGGACAGTTGCAAGAGCAGGTGAAAGATAAGGCGAAGCTTGAGGCGGAACTGAAACAAATCGATGAAATTGTCAAGACAGGTCAGCTTAACGGTCAAAAGGTCGAGCCTGCCCAGTTGGAGTTCATCAAGAAATCCCAGAAAGATCTCCAAAAGCTGAAGGATGACCCGAACCATCTGCAAGTGATGGCAAAAGAAGCGAGCGACCAAGAGCTACAAAAGGTTCGTGAGAACCAGAAGAAGACAGAAGAGCAAGCCCGATCGGAGGCTTCTAGAACAAGTCTGAAAACGGGTCTGAGCAGTTTGTTGCTGTCGATCGCATTTAGCTTGATCTCTTGGTTAGGTTTGGCGGAAATGGGAATTTTCAGTAAGCGATAAGGCTCAACTGAGAGGCGATGATCCGGTTTAAGGTTCAATCCATTTGTAGAAAGGAGTCAAGCTCTGGGAACTATAACCCTAAGCTTGGCTCCTTTTTTAGCGGCCTTTCTCCTGCGCTTTCTACACTCAGTTTCACGACGCTAGACACCTCATGTTTTCAATTTATATTCTCACTTTTAATGAAGAACTAGATATTGCACCTTGCATTGAATCGGTGCTGCAAAGTGCAAGGCGATCGAAGGTTGATACAGATGATTTAGATATTGTGGTGATTGATTCCTGTAGCAGCGATCGGACCTGTGAGATTGCGAGTCGATACAGTGATCAGTATCCTGTGCGCGTGATTTCTCATCGCTTCGAGAGTCACGGTAAGCAACGGACTTGGATGATCCGTGAAGTAGAAACGCGCTATGGCTGGGCGTATATTCTGGAGGCAGATGAACGGATGACGCCGGAGCTATTTTCTGAATGCTGTGGGACGGTCAACAATCCTGAGCATGGTGGCTATTTTGCGGCGGAGCGGGTGATGTTTATGGGGACTTGGATTAAGCATAGTACCCAATATCCGCGCTATCAAATGCGGCTATTTGATAAGCAGAAGGTTTGGTTTAGTGATTATGGGCATACGGAGCGGGAGGAGTGTGAATGCTCGACGGGCCATTTGAAGGCGACTTATCCGCACTTTACGCAAGGGAAGGGCTTTGAGCGGTGGTTTGATAAGCACAATACCTATTCCAGTAATGAAGCCAAAGAAACCGTGCGTCAGCTCCGATCGGGGAAAGTCAATTGGCGGGATTTGTTTTTCGGTAAAACGGAGATCGATCGGCGTCATGCGTTGAA
Organism: Synechococcales cyanobacterium bin31.maxbin.ball.101; assembly: GCA_013298165.1. Taxonomy (GTDB): domain Bacteria; phylum Cyanobacteriota; class Cyanobacteriia; order Leptolyngbyales; family Leptolyngbyaceae; genus JAAFJU01. The sequence goes on from JAAFJU010000085.1 coordinate 6,840, forward strand.
GGATTTGTCGCAGCGGGTTCCATTTCGGCCTGTGTTGCGTTGGTTGTATATGTATTTTGTATTGGGTGGAATCTTGGACGGGCGTGCGGGCTTTGCCTGGTGTACGTTGCAGGCATTTTATGAATATATGATCGTGTTGAAGGCGTGGGAAATTGAGAATCTTCCAGTGCCAACCTTGGATGATGTTTTAGAAAAAGTCGTTTAATTTAATTTATGTTTGGGATTCCAATTGTTCGATCGTAACTGGAATCCCTTGCGTTAATATTTCCGACCCGGTGGTGGTGACTAAAACATCATCTTCAATACGAATACCTCGTACATCATTAAATTGCTCTAATCGATCCCAATTCACGACATCCCGATATTTTTCACGGTTTTTAACGTTATTCAAAATCGCAGGCACTTGATAAAATCCCGGTTCGATCGTCACGACCATGCCGTCCAAGAGTGGTCGGTTCAATCGCAAAAATCCCAACCCAAACCGATCGCTTCTCTCCCGTCCTGCGGCATACCCCGCCCGATCGCCCAAGTCCTCCATATCATGCACATCCAACCCTAAAAGATGTCCAACCCCATGGGGAAAGAACAATGCGTGAGCGTCCATATTGACCAAATCTTCAGGATTACCTTTGAGGATACCTAAATCAACAAATCCTTCAGCAAGTTTCTGACAGGCGAGTAAATGGAGATCTTGATATTCAACGCCGGGTTTAATGGCTTCGATCGCAGCATCATGAGCCGCTAACACCACATTATACAAATCCCGCTGCGTAGATGAGAATTTGCCAGAAGCGCTCCAAGTGCGCGTCACATCTGCGGCCCAGCCATTTTGAGTTTCGGCTCCGACATCGGCTAGTACTAAGTCTGTAGGTTCGATCGCGTGGTGATAATGCTCATTGTGCAGGACTTCGCCGTGAACGGTGACGATGCTGTTGTAGGCGGTCGTCATGTCGTTCGCGATGATCACGGCTTCCATTGCGGCCCGAATGTGGGCTTCAGTTTTGGCTGTTTTGGTTACTTTCATCCCCGCAATATGGGCTTGTTTTGTAATCTCAACTGCGTTTCGCATTTCACTTAAGGCATAGTCGTCATGCTGCGATCGGAGCATCACAATAGCATTGGCTAACGCAATATCATCTTCGTCAGGAGAGTCTGGAGTATTAACACTCCGATCGAGGCTATAGCATTGCTCTTCCCGCATCTTATCGATGAGTCCAACCGTTAGCGCATCCGTTGCCCAAACGGATGGCTTTAGGACTAGGATATCGCTGGGAAATTCGATCGGCAATAGTTCTGATAATGGGTAAGCAGCATCTGCACCAATGGTTTCAGCGATCGTCTCGCGCGTTGGAGATTCGCCATGCCACAGGGCGCTTCCGGCTCGGGGATTGTCAACAAATAAGGTCAGTTTGCCTTGGTGAAGATGAATAGCGGCATTGGGAATGGGAATTCCGGCGAAGTAGAGGAAGTGACTGCTGGCGCGGTAGGGATATTTATTGGCGGGGAAGTTGCGAGAAGGCCGATCGCCTGACCACAGAATGACCGGACGATCGAGCAGTTTTGCAAGCGTTTGACGACGAGTTTTAAGAGTTTGAACTAACATGAAACAGACCTCATCTTTGGTAATTCGGTAGAAGATTTAAAGTAGATCATCTTCAGACAGTTCTGCGACTTTCATTAATGCTCGTAACATGCCAACTTTTAAATCTCGATTTCGATGAACTGGAATTGATAAAATCTGCGTATTTTCAGAATTCTCATAGATATGGTGGCTTCCTGTAATGCGATTCAGTGTCCAACCCTTTTTCTCGACAATCTTACACAGTTGTTTTCCTGAAATCGACCTCATACCGCAATCTCAACCATTTGATCATTTGGCTCCATTTGTTGTCGAGTATTCGCAACCTCTAGCCAACCTTGGATAGCATCCTGTAGATTAGCAATCACCTCCTCCATTGTTTCACCATCTGTAAAACAACCTGGAAGTGCCGGAACCTCGGCCCAGTAGCCACCTTCTTCCGCTGGATGGACGATCGCTTTAATCTTCATAGAGAGCCATGGAGTGAACGTTGCTATTATTCTAACCCTGAACGATCGATTCTCTATCCTTGAAACTGCTTCAGGAGTGTCACCATAATCTGGCTATCATCTTGGGTCGATCGATCGCGCAATGCCTGTTCCAAGATTGAAAGTTCCAGCCCTGGCAGGACTAAAGAGGTCAGAATTTGAGTATTATTGGCCTGAAAACTAAATGCTACGATCGAGCCTGTTTCTACGTTAACGACCCAATACTCTGAAACGCCTAGTTCTTCGTACAACGATCGTTTTGTTCCTAGATCGTCGCTTAAGGAGGATGCCGCAATTTCGATCGCAAGATCCGGTGGCGCGATGCTTTGAAGATCTAAAAGGGAATTCGTTTCGGGAATGCTAGAAATTTTATCTCCGAAATAGTACGACAAATCCGGTTGAGCTTCGTCGCTGACAGTTCTGCGGTAGCTGGCGTTTGTGAGTCCTCGCACGGGAATGCTGTTTGCCATACAAAACAATCCGATCGCTAACGTAATTAATGTATTATCGATCGCATGATTTGGTCCAACACCCATGGTCTCAATTCGCATCCGATGCTGATAGTAATAGCAACTTGATTTGGCCTGATCGGGAGACTCACTGATCGCCACGAACTCTTCCCAGGACGCCGGAACCCAAACATTCGGCTCCCAAACGGTGTTGGGTTTCAGAATCGGCGGTTGAAGATTGGAGATCGTCATAATTAGCACGCGATCGAAACTAGTTCTTATCTTAGCTCAAAATTAAAAATCCTTTGACGATGCCTCATGCGATCGTCAAAGGATTTCATCCACTAGATTTTGAAAAATTTAGTATTCAGGCACCGAGGGATCAACGTCCTTACTCCAAGCCAAAATACCGCCAATCACGTTCGTGCCTTGAATTCCAGCTTTCTCCTTGAGGATTGAAATCGCCTTGGCCGATCGACCACCCGCTTTGCAATGGACGATTAGTTTCCGATCGCCGAGCAGTTTCTTCACTTGATCCACGCCATCCGCATTTTCAATATCCGGCAATGGCACTAAGACTCCGCCCGGAATCTTGCCAATGTCAAACTCATGAGGATTGCGCACATCGAGTAAGAGGTAATCCGTTGCGCCACTATCAATCAATTTTTTCAGTTCTGTGACCGTCATTTCAGGCATCGACGCCTTTGCTGCGGCCTCATCTGCATTGGCTTGAGTCACCCCACAGAACTCCTCATAATCAATCAGTTTGTCAATGACAGGACGATCGGGATTGGGATTGAGTTTGAGTTCGCGGAACTTCATGTTTAAGGCATCGTAAAGCATTAAACGGCCACTCAAGGTTGTGCCCACACCCAGAATGATTTTCACCGTTTCTGTCGCTTGCAAGGTGCCGATAACGCCAGGGAGAATCCCCAACACGCCGCCCTCTGCACAGGATGGAACTAAACCGGGGGGTGGTGGCTCGGGATAGAGATCTCGGTAGTTGGGACTGGGAGCGTTGTCGTCGTAGTTCCAGTCTTTGCCGGATTTACGCGCAGCGGCTTTTTCGACGGGAGTGAGTGCATCCCAGCCCTCAGGACGGACCCAGCCACCTTTGTAATTGAAGACAGTCGCTTGGCCTTCAAAGTGGAAAATGGAGCCATAGACGTTGGGTTTATTCAGCAGCACGCAGGCGTCATTGACGAGGTAGCGCGTGGGGAAATTGTCGGTGCCATCAATGACGACATCGTAGGGACGAATGATGTCGAGGGCATTTTCTGCGCTGAGACGGGTTTCGTAGAGGTCGATTTGGCAGAAGGGATTGATTTCGAGAATGCGTTCTTTGGCCGACTGAATTTTGGGTTTGCCGACGCTGGAGGTGCTGTGAATGACCTGACGTTGGAGGTTTGAGGTGTCCACTACGTCGAAGTCCACAATGCCAATGCGACCGATTCCTGCGGCGGACAAATAGAGGAGAAGCGGCGATCCGAGTCCACCTGTTCCGATGCAGAGGACACTGGCTGCTTTGAGCTTTTTCTGACCATCGACGCCGACTTGGGGCAGGATAATGTGCCGCGAGTAGCGTTCGTAGTCGTCTTTTGTAAGCTGGACGTCATCCAGATTTGGGTTCAACATGGCGGTTTTGGGTTCGACGAATGGTTTTAGATGGGCTTCGGGGACGATCGTCCTAGCCAAGGATTCATTCTAGGACAGGACCGGGACAATTTGTAAAACAGCCTTTCTAATCCCGATTATATTTATCGGGATTGATTTACTGCTCTCGATACAACGCCACCAATCGATCGACCACCTCATCAATACTCATACCATCCGTCACCACCGCCACCGCATCCAATGCCTGTTTCAACGGCGCGATCGCTCTAGTACTATCTTTTGCATCCCGTTCTGCGATGGTTTCAATGAGTTCGTCTAGACTCGGGATCGGTTGTCCTAAACGTTCCAAATCCTTCTGACGACGGCGCGATCGTTCTTCCACGGTAGCCGTTAGAAAAACCTTGACTTCAGCATCAGGGAACACATGAGTCCCAATATCCCGACCTTCCAAAACAACGCCACCGCGACGACCGTATTCGCGCTGTTGGCGGACGAGGGCTTTGCGGACGGCGGCTTGGGCGGCGATCGCCGAGACATTTGCCGTGACTTCAGGGGTACGAATCGCGGCAGTGATTTCTTGGTGATTGATTTCGACTTTTTCGGGGGTGAGTTCGATTTCGCAGGTGCCGACGAGTTCTGCGATCGCAGGTTCATCCGTAATCGCAATACCAGAGTTCATCACCAACCAAGTGATCGCACGGTACATCGCTCCGGTATCGAGATAAAACAACCCTAAGGTTTGGGCGACTTGTTTAGTCACAGTAGATTTGCCTGCGCCTGCGGGTCCATCGATCGCCATGATCGGCTTACGAGTACGAAGTAAGACATTATCAATTAAGCGCGTTTTACCAATCTTGGCAGCGATCGCAAGCAATCCATTTTCTGTAATAGAGTCTAACGGTTGCAATGTAACTGGGTTGACAAGTTCCACGTACTCAATTTGAATTTCAGTTTGTTTTTGAATCGAATGCTTAACCGTATCAAGCAACGGTTTAGATTCATGCTGACCTTGTTTAAACTGCTGTTCGGCTTTGAAAAGCGACTGGGCCAAAACGCTGGCGATCGTCATTTGGTCTGCGGTCAAATAGGCATTGCGGGAACTGAGGGCAAGGCCGCTAGGTTCACGAACGATCGGACATCCGACGATTTCGATCGGGAAGTTGAGATCTTTCGCAAAGTGCTGAATGATGGCCAGTTGCTGCGCATCTTTTTGACCAAAATACGCCGCGTCCGGTTGAATCAAATTGAAGAGTTTTGACACAATGGTTGCCACACCGTCAAAATGGCCAGGACGGGCGGGACCGCAGAGGGTTGACTTTAAGGCTTCTGGGACGACGACGAGCGTTTTGTTCACTTCGACTCCGGCGCTGCCCTGGGCGGGAATGCCTAATTCTTCCGGGGTGGGGACGAAGAGAATATCGACCCCAATGGCTTCACAGCGATCGCGATCGGCTTCGAGCGATCGGGGATATTGAGTCAAGTCTTCCGCCGGACCGAACTGCAAGGGATTGACAAAAATGCTGGCAATCACCCATTGGTTTTCCTGCTTAGCGCGACGCATTAAGCTTTCATGTCCCGCGTGAAGTGCGCCCATGGTCGGCACAAAGCCCACCGTTCCTTCGATCGATCGGCATTGAGCCAAATAACAACGCAATGCAGCAATGGTCGTAAACACACGCACAGGGACTCCCTCCAAAAAATCTTGCAATCCGAGTGGCTTCTACGCCAGAATAGCGAAATAAACCTTATCCAGTGTATCGGGTATGATGACCAGCTACACGATCGACCTAAAACCCGTTTTGGATCTCACCGATGAGCAGTTCTACATCCTCTGCCGTGCCAATCCGGAACTCAAGTTTGAACGCAATGCAACAGGAGTGTTAACGGTTATGCCTCCAACAGGTGGAGAAACAGGCTCATCTAATGCTGAAATCAGTTCTGATTTTGTCGTGTGGAATCGTCGTCACAAACTCGGTCGCGTGTTCGACTCTTCCACCGGGTTCAAATTGCCTAATGGTGCCGACCGGTCGCCTGATGTCTCCTGGGTGGCGATCGATCGGTGGAACGCCCTGACGACCGCCGAACGAGAGAAATTTCCCCCGTTGGCCCCAGATTTTGTCATGGAGTTACGATCGGCCACCGATTCTATGACTGTATTGAGAGCCAAAATGGTGGAATATTTGGAGAATGGCGTGCGGCTTGGGTGGCTGATCGATCGGAAGAACCGGATTGTTGAGGTGTATCGACTGGCGGATCATCAAGCGGGACGATCGCCTGAAGTACTGACACAGCCAATTTTTTTGTCTGGGGAAGACGTTTTACCGGAGTTTATATTGGATTTGTCTGTAGTTTGGTAGCACCATGACTCGAACGCCTTTTGATCAAATGAGTAAGCAATATCTGGAAGAGTTTCTGGAGCCGCTAGGTAAGGTGGAGCGACAGTATGAGGTTCCAGGAGAAGCAAAATTTATTGATGTGTGGTTTGTTCCGAATCCAGAAGCGGTTCAGAGGAGTGATTTAGGGTTACTAGGACAGATGGCTCAGCAACCCTGTTTGTTTGAACCCTATCGAAATGTCCCTAGTCGGACAGAAGTGCGCGTTGCGGTGATGAAACTGGTGTGGGTCCAAGAAGATGAGCGACGGAAAGCACAGAGGGATGAAATTCCTGAAGACGAGCTACCGATACTTTGGATTTTAGCGGCAACAACCTCACAACCTCTGCTGGATGCGGCAAGGGTTGTGACGGACCCCAACTATCCCGTGGGAGTCTATTTTGTTCCCGATATTTTTAAGACGGCGATCGTCGCGATCGACCAATTGCCCGAATCTCCAGAGACGCTTCTACTGCGAGTCTTAGGACGTGGACAGACTCAGAAAAGAGCGATCGAAGAGGTTTTAGCCTTACCGTCCAACGCCCCCAGACGAAATCAGATTTTGCGACTGGTAGCGGGCTGGAAGGTTAGAATAGACATGGGAGAGTTAGCAGAGTTTGCACAACAGGAGGAGATTATGGCTATATCTGAAGCGTTTTTGACTTGGGAACGAGAGACTGAAAGCAAGGGATGGCGAGAAGGGAAGAAAGAAGGGAAGAAAGAAGGGAAGAAAGAAGGGAAGAAAGAAGGGAAAAAAGAGGAAAGACGATCGATCGCCCTTAATCTCCTGCGTCAAGACATTCCCATGGAGACGATCGCTCAAGCAACAGGCTTAACAGCGGCACAACTTCAAGAACTACAAGCTGAGATAGGTTGAGGTGAGGGCCGATCGTAAAACCCGTAAAACACCCGTAAACAATTGATTAACAAAATACTTTACAATTGTTAACACTAAAACGTTTTACTAAATCCCATGACGATCGCCCTTCCCCTCACCACCGCCCCAAGTCAGTACTGGACCTGGCGCAATTTTAAGATTCACTACGTCAAAGCAGGTGAGGCAAAAGCCAACCGTCCTGCGCTCTTGCTCGTCCATGGCTTCGGGGCATCGACCGACCACTGGAAGAAAAATATTGCCGATCTCAAGGAAGAATTTGAAGTTTACGCGATCGATTTGCTGGGCTTTGGGCGATCGCAGAAGGCGGATACGGCCTATAGCGGCGATCTCTGGTGTGAGCAGTTGCGCGACTTTATTCAAGAGGTGATCGGTCGTCCGGCGGTGGTGGCGGGAAATTCGATCGGGGGCTATGCGGCCTTGGCCACGGTGGCTCGATACCCGGATACGACGGCTGGCGCGGTTTTGCTCAATCCCGCTGGGGGATTCAGCGAAGACTACGCCAAACGTGACGCCAACCCAACCGCTTGGCAGAAGTTCACCAGCGCCACGATGAAAACCGTGCTGAACCAAGACTGGATCGGCTGGTTGCTCTTTAAGCGCGCTCAGAGCAAAGACACAATTCGAAAAACCTTGCTTCAGGTCTATGTGAACAAGTCCGAAGTGACGGACGAGTTGATCGAAGATATTTATCGTCCATCCCTCGATGAAGGGGCTTCAAAAGTCTTTTCGCTGGTGTTCCGATCGCCCAAGGGTCAGCCCATGGACGCACTGCTAGAAACCATGGAACGTCCGCTGTACATCATCTGGGGTGAAAAAGATCCCTGGATCGGCGATCCCGTTCAACGTGGACAACGCTTCACAAAATACTATCCTTCTACCGTTCAGAAATACATTAATGCGGGCCATTGTCCCCATGACGATGCCCCCGTTGAGGTCAATCAGTTGATCCGGGAATGGTTGATGTAGGAAGATACTACGATCGAAACGTTGAAGCCTCGACCCGAACCGCCCCCCAGCCCCCAATTCTGGGGGAGCTAGGGTTGGGGGCGGTTCGTCAGTGGTTTGATGATGAATTGGCAACTTTTAGGGGGACGGGCATGGACACTCAAGTGATGGATACGAAAGCGTTTAAACGATCGCTGAACAATTCCGACAACTACCACCGTCGAGGCTTCGGACAAGTCGAAGAAGCCATGGATGTGATGAATTCGGAGTACCAAAGCGATCTCATTCGCGAAATTCGAGATAACAACTATGTTCTCCAACGCGGTAACGTCACGATTCATTTGGCGCAGTCCTTTGGGTTTTGCTGGGGGGTGGAGCGAGCGGTGGCTATGGCCTACGAAGCACGGACGCATTTCCCGAACGATCGCATCTGGATCACGAATGAAATCATTCACAATCCGTCGGTCAATCAACGGCTGAAAGAAATGAATGTGCAATTTGTCACGGTTGAAAATGGTGTGAAAAACTTTGAACCTGTGGCCAATGGCGATGTGGTGATTTTGCCTGCTTTTGGGGCCAGCGTTCAGGAAATGCAATTGCTCAACGATCGGGGCTGCACCATTGTAGACACCACCTGTCCCTGGGTTTCCAAGGTTTGGAACACCGTTGAAAAGCATAAAAAAACAACACATACTTCGATCATTCACGGCAAATACAATCACGAAGAAACTGTCGCCACCAGTTCCTTTGCAGGCGTGTATTTGATTGTTTTAAATATGAAACAGGCTGAATATGTCGCGAACTACATCTTGAATGGCGGCGACAAAACCGAGTTTCTCTCAATGTTCAAGAATGCGATGTCAGAAGGATTTGATCCTGAGAAAGACCTAGAACGGGTCGGTGTCGCGAACCAAACGACTATGCTTAAAGGCGAAACCGAGGAAATCGGCAAACTCTTCGAGCATACAATGATGAAAAAATATGGTCCCGATCAACTCAACGATCGCTTCCTAGCCTTCAATACCATTTGCGATGCGACCCAAGAACGTCAAGATGCGATGTTTGAACTGGTGAATAAGAAGCTGGATTTGATGATGGTGATTGGGGGCTACAACTCGTCCAATACCACGCATTTACAGGAGATCTCCGTCGATCGCAGCATCCCCTCGTTTCACATTGACAGCAGCGATCGCATTGGTCCCGGCAATCGCATTGAACATAAGCCGTTGACCAGTGGATTGGAAACGCTGGAAAACTGGCTGCCTGAAGGGCCGATCGTGGTTGGGATTACGTCGGGGGCTTCGACGCCGGACAAGGTGGTGGAAGAGGTAATTGAGAAGATCTTTGCATTGAAGGCTTAGACTCGTTGGCATCGCCTCCCGGAACGGGAATCCCCCTAAATCCCCCTTGGTAAGGGGGACTTTGAGAAGCTGTAAATCTTCCCTTTCTTCCTCCTCTCTGGCTCCGGTCCCCCCTTTCCAAGGGGGTTAGGGGGATCGGGCTTTTGTAATTTACGACAGGATTTTTGTTATGCGTGTGTTGTTGATTACGATCGTCTCCCTATTCCTCTTCGTATTTCCCGTACAGGCCGAAACCCTGAGCGATCGGCTAGCATCCTACCCCAACTGGCAATCCAAACCCAAGCTCGATCCAAACTTTGAAGAAGTGGCATACCCGAAATGGATGGCGGGAACTTGGATTTGTAAAAGCACGTTGGTGGATATGGTAGCGCCCTTAGCTCCGAAGGTAACAACACCAGGGTTTGAGGGGAATCGCAAGTATTTGAATGAGCCTGTGAGCTTTGAAGTGCGCTTTGGGGCGACGAAGACAAAACCCATGGCGCGGTGGGGTTTTCCGACGGGGATCAATTTCTCTCGATCGGCTCAGGATAAAGTCGTCGTCGATCGGGCCTTCAATGGTCTCAGCATTGCCAGCGCCTACCTCGGCGACGGGGCGGTGCGATCGGTCGTGATTAACCCAAACCTACCCAATGAACAACTCACAACCCTGAAGGATGGACTCGAACTGTTGTCTATTACAACAGGACATCAAAGCGAAATGCCTGAAGCCGATCGGTTCCTTACCAGCGAGTTTTTTCAGCAGATTTTTCGCGGTACAGAAACCCCATTTCTCAATCAAGTTGAAACAACGACAGAGTATAAATACTCACCCAATAAAGATACTTCTAGCGTAAATTCTAAGCCTGTTGAAACAGAGTTAATTAGCCCAACTTCGGAACGTAACGAAATACCTACGATCGTTGCGGATCAATACACAGCGATTTACCTTTCGCCACAAGACCCGAATTATTTCGAAGCGATCGAGACTCCGGTGGCACTCTATCGCTATCGGCTCGAACTCACGCCAGTCAAGGCATAGATTTGATTGAAGGAGGTTAAGACAATTGGAGGATTTGCGCGAGATCACGTAAATTATCATGTCATCAATGGTGGGAATAGAGTCGGGTTTGTTAGTGTTGTAGGACTTCAGCACTTGTTAGAATTTAGAACCAACTGTTTGGTAACTATTTCGCTTCAGGTTATTTCAAACTGAATCTTAAATTCAACACTCAATCCCCATACAGGTCCATGATGAACTCCTCCTTTAAAATCGATCGCTTTAAAATGAACCCCATGAACCACTATTGTGAACAGTGGATTGCAGATTGGTGCGAAGAGAATGGTTGGACGGATTGGTTCCAAGAGCAGTCTTCCTATTGGGCGTTTCCACCGCAAGCCGTGATGCCAACGCCGATCCCCATGCAGGTGTTGCGATCGATTAAAGCAGAGCAGGGACTCAGCTTGGATGAAAAACAGTGGTGCATTCTGGCGATCGTCGCCTTGGTGTCCGGAGTGGCCATGAGTTTCGCGACGGCAGAACCGATCGCCGGATTCCTGGGTTTTAGTGCTTGTGCGGCGATCGTAGGTCGTTTGGATGATGACGCACTCCCTGAGTAACGCCAAGGAAATCAAGGCCGAATTTCGCAAATCCATCGCACTGTCCGTCCCCCTGGCCGCGTCACAACTCGCCCAATCTGCAACAGGGTTTGTGGATACGGTGATGATGGGCTGGATGGGTCCTGAGACGCTGGCGGCAGGTGGATTGGCGGCGGCGCTGTTTATGACGCTGTGGGTGACGGGCTTGGGCTTGACGAATGGCGTCACGGCTTTGGCGGCTGAAGCCTATGGTCAGAATGATCCCCATCGACTGCGGCGGATTTTGAATCAAGGGATTTTGCTATGCCTGGTGATTTCTATCCCAGCGATCGTCATCTTTTCCCAAGGCGAAGCCCTGATGCTCCTCAGTGGCCAATCCCTCGCCACCGCCCGCCTCGCCCAAACCTACCTGAGTGCGATCGTTTGGGGCTATTTCCCAGCGATTACGTTTGTGATGTTGCGCGGGGTGTCCTCTTCGATGAATTCGCCTCGGATGCCGATGGTGATTGCGATCGTGGGATTGATATTGAATGCGATCGGCAATTACATTTTAGGCTTTGGGAAATTAGGATTTCCGGTGATGGGACTGTCGGGGTTAGCGATCGCAACGACGGCCACCCATTGGTTTATGATGATTTCGCTTTTGCTGTATTTGCTCATCAGTCCTAAATTTAAAGTTTTAAATTGGCGTCGTTTTGAAGTTGATGGGCCATTGCTATGGCAATTGATCCGGCTTGGATTGCCCATTGGAATTTCATTTGCAGCGGAAGTGGGATTGTTTACGGTGACGACGTTTTTGATGGGGCGGCTGGGGGTGGCGGTCTTAGCGGCTCACCAAATCGTATTCCAAACGATCGCCATGGTTTTTATGTTGCCGTTGGGGGTGTCCTATGCGACGACCATTCGCGTGGGCCAATGTTTGGGACAGAATGATATGAATGGCATCAAACGATCGGCCTTCGTCGGCATGGCGCTGGGAGGTGGGGTGATGGCGATCGCAGCGACGTTGTTAATTCTGTTTCCAAAAGAGGTGTTGAGTTTGTATTTGGATCTGTCGATTCCGGTGAATCAGGCGTTAGTGCCGATCGCGACGTCGATGTTGACCATTGCAGCCCTTGCTCAGATTCTCGATGGCATTCAAACGACGGCGGCGGGAGCGTTGCGGGGATTGCAGGATACTAAAGTGCCGATGGTGCTGAGTTTTGTGGCGTTTTGGATTGTGGGGTTGGCGTCGGGAGTGGCGTTGGGGTTTGGACTCGGGTGGGGCGGGGTAGGGTTGTGGATGGGGCAGTCGATCGGGATTACGATGGCGTCGCTGTTGTTTGTGATGCGATTTTTTAGATTGAGTCAGCGGCTGGCAAAATGAGCGATCGGGTTTTAGGGATTAGCGATATTCTAGGAGGAGGAGACGTTATTGAGGCGCAACTGATGAGTCCTATCACACTCGAACTAGATGCTGAGCTTAAATGGACCGATCGGCAATTTCAACAGCTTTGCGAAACCAACCGCAATCTCAAATTTGAACGTAATGCACAGGGAGATCTGCTGATTATGCCTCCAACAGGTGGGAGTACAGGCAACCGGAATGGTCGGTTGAATCAACAACTTTTTAATTGGTGCGATCGAGATGCTTCGGGGGTGGCGTTTGATTCATCGACGGGATTCAAGTTGCCCAATGGGGCTGACCGATCGCCGGATGCGGCTTGGGTAACGAACGATCGGTGGAATGCCTTGAGCCTTGAGCAGCAAGATAAATTTATTCCGCTCTGTCCTGATTTTGTCGTGGAATTAATGTCGCCTAGCGATCAACGATCGAATTTGCAAGCAAAAATGCAGGAATATCAAGAGAATGGGGTGCGATTGGGGATTTTGATCGATCGATCGGCCAAGCAAGTTGAGATTTATCGCAGTGGGAAAGATGTAGAAATTTGCGATCGGCCTGAGACGATTTCGGGTGAAGAGGTGTTACCGGGGTTTGTTTTGCAGATGAGTTCGATTTGGTAGTCTGGGCTTCGACTCCGCTCAGCCCACGGGGATTCGAGGACTGAGCGGAGTCGTTCGCGAAGCGTTGCGTCAGCAAAGTCCGGCTATATCCGCCTAAACCTAAGCCCGAACCTTCGGTTGACTGTCTTCGAGATTGAACAGCACCGTCAACGTATCCATCGCCTGACGACGCGCTTCTATATCCTTCTGAGTTCGCAATTGGACCATCGGATCATGCAAAATCTTGTTCACGATCCCACGGGTTAACGCTTCCACCACTTCCTTATGCTTATCCCCAAAATCCGTCCCTAACCGAGACAAGGCTTTTTCCAATTCCTGAGTCCGAATCGCCTCAACCTTATTGCGTAAATTGCTAATCGTCTCCACCGCATCCAACGATCGCAGCCAATTCTCAAACGACTCCGCCTCTTCATCCAGCAAGCCTTCCGCTTCCATGGCCATTTGGCGACGGCTTTCTTGGTTTTGGGCGACGACGGCTTTGAGATCATCGACGTTGTAGGCTTTGACGTAATCCAAATCCTTCACGTCAGAATCGACGTTTCGGGGAACCGCAATATCAATAATGGAAACCTGACGCGCCGGGTCCAAAATGCTTTCGAGTTTAGCCCGATCGATAATCGGTTCCGTCGCCGAGGTACTGGTGAACACAATGTCCGCCTCCGCCAACTGCGCCATCATCTGGTCCATCAGTCCCAGCTTCAGATTCGCCTCAGGGAAATCTTTGGAAAGCTCTTCCGATCGCTTCATCGATCGATTCAACACCGTCATATCCGTAGCGCGTTTCGAGACCAAATGCTTGACCAGCAACCGGGACATTTTCCCGGCACCCAAGATCAAGATCTTATAGGACGACAAATCGCCGAGTTTCATCTGGGCCAATTCGACAGCGGCAGAACTGATGGACACCGCGCCTGTACCAATGCTGGTTTCCGTCCGAACCCGCTTCCCTGCGACTAAGGCTTGTTTAAACAATTGATTGAGCGTGCGACCGACGCTGTTGCATTGCTGGCCGGACTGGTGACATTGCTTCACCTGTGCCAAAATCTGACCCTCGCCCAACACCAAACTGTCCAACCCCGAAGCGACGCGCAAGAGGTGCATGACGGCATCCTGATGCAAAAGGGTAAACAGATAGGGGCGGAGTTTTTCGATCGGCAACTTGCTGTAGGACGAGAGAAACT
>JAAFJU010000005.1 GCA_013298165.1 Synechococcales cyanobacterium bin31.maxbin.ball.101
AATGGGCAACCTTGATTCATCATTGAAATATCTATCGCCAAACTGTTTTTGCTGGAAGCGTTAGACCCATTTCAACGGTTCACTGTTGAGTCTTAGTGTGTATTAAAGAGCGGTCGAAATGAGTCAGCGTGCAAATCGGCGAATTGTAATTGGGGATGTTCATGGTCATTACGATGGCCTCATGCTCCTCATGGAAACGATCGCTCCATCTCGTGGGGACGAAATTTATTTCCTAGGAGACCTGATCGATCGAGGTCCCAAGAGTGCCCAAGTGGTGGAGTTTGTCCGATCGCACCAATACCCTTGCGTCATGGGCAACCACGAGCAAATGCTCCTAGAAGCCTTCCCCAATGGTCAAGTCTTCGGTCCTGCGCTCCAGGCATGGTTGCACAGCGGCGGACGCGCCACCATGGCCAGCTATGAAACCGTAGAAGCGCTGTTAGAACATTTAGACTGGATCCAGACCTTGCCAACCTATTTGGATCTCGGCGATCTGTGGCTGGTTCATGCCGGGGTCCATCCCAATTTGCCGATTCATCAGCAGACTTCTCAGCAGTTTTGTTGGATTCGGGACGAGTTTCACAGTAGTCCCAAGCCTTTTTTCACCGATAAACTCATCATTACAGGCCACACGATTACCTTCACCTTTTCCGGTGTAATGCCAGGGGATGTGGTGGGTGGCAGTGGCTGGCTCGACATTGATACTGGGGCCTATCATCCTCGCAGTGGCTGGCTAACAGCGCTCGACACGACCCATCAGCAACTCTATCAAGTCAACGTTCAGCAGCAGCAAGTCCGCATCGTTCCCTTGACTGAACTTCTCGTTCAGATTCAGCCGGAGAAAGGGACTCGGAAGCCCGTATTGCTCCTGTAAGGTGATGAAGCCCTACCGAATCGGGTCCGATTGTCCCATCTGATTAGTAGGCCGATCGATCGAAACTTTGCTGCAAAACATCCACCTGATAGCGCTCGGGTGACATTAAGACCTGCACCCCCTTCTGTTTGCAGAGATCGTCTAGGGCAAACAATCGCGCCAATTGTTGTTGTTGAATCAGATCTGCATCAGGTCTGTTTTGTTGTAGTTGGGTGAGGTGTTGAACATATCCAGAATCCAAGGTTGCCACAAATCCGGACCACCCTAAACAAGCCAATCCATAGATGGCCTGCTTGGTAAAATCAGCATCACTGGAAAAAATGTAGCCGCCATGGGGATCCCGTTTTCCTTGGGCGAAGTCTTTGCACAGGAGCGCATAGTCTTTCATTTCCAAACTCGTCTTATTCACGGCTCGGGTGAGAATGCCTTTGCTCTCTGGCTGTTTCGTTTTAGGGTTTTCCACATCTTCGCGGTAATTCGTACAGTCAAAATAGGTAAAGAGTTCTGCGATCGATCGCGTCCCGTCATCCAGTCCAATCTCTAATTGACGGTCGAGGAGCGATCGGGATTGGCGAATGTAGAGATAGCTCAAAAATGCCCGAACATTCTCCTGAACCAACGTTCCATTGGGCAACAGATTCACAATGCCAGAGGTCTCAATCTTGCGCGTCGCACTGGCCTCCCGCACGGTCACATTGCCCAACCGATAGCCGCCATCCCGCGTACGAGCCGGAAAACTGAAATAGTTCGCCGTCGTCGAAGCCAGCCGCAGCGCCATATCCCCCTCATTACAAAATAAGTACGCCTCTTCAAAACGCCGCAGGGACGATCGCAGCACATTGGCCCGTCCCGAAATGATGGTCTCTGACGAAATATCGGGAGCCACCAGCACCAAGCGCCCCAACCCAAAGACGTTTCCCACCTTCGATGTCGGTAAGGTGCTGCGCTGTAAGCCTCTGCCCAGCGCGCCTCGACCCAGGTTGCCAATGGAAGCCCGATCGAACACATCCGACAGCACCCGCACCGCATTCGTCACCACAAACGCGCCCATACTGTGGCCGATGAACGACAGCCGAATCCGATGGTTTTCCCAATAGGTTTCGCGGGCGCGGCGATCGGGGTTGACGACGGCTTCCACCAAGGCATCATCCAACTGACGAATCAGTTCAACCAGATCCGACACCCCATACTGATTGGCCCGAAAGGTATCGCGAAAATAGTTCGACACCCGCAGCGCAAAAATCGTCACCAATGGCGCAAAAATCACTCCCGCCAAGGTAAAGAGTCCCGAAAAGATCGCCAGCACCGCCAGCCAACTCACGCCCTTCAGCAGCAGCAAAGCGTACCCGATAAAACTGCCGATGAAGCCTGCGATCGCCGCCACCATCGATACTTGATAGGTGGTATTCATGATCTTCGGAAGCGCTTGGCGGGCGGCGTTGCGTTTGGCCTTGACATCGCCGGATTCATCGCCGCTCATCTGCTCCGATGACCAGCGGTAGCCGATTAAGACTAAGCCCTTGGGGGATTGTGGGTAGCGTCTAGCGATTTCTTTGGCGGCTTCACGGTACCACCATTGAACATTTTCCCGACCTGTATTGTAGCCATGCACCAAGACCAAGACTTCCGCATCCCCGTGATGCTGCTTCAAATAGTCGGTCATTTCGGCCAGACAAGTTGCTGATTCTTCTTCTGATACCGCTCCGGGGAAGTCCTGGCCCGAGTCTTCGATGTTGATGGGGGCGGTGCTCATCACGAAATAGCAGGGGAACGGGACGATCGGATCTGCATTTATTTTTTGGATCGAAAGAAGTGGGTAACTCATGGGCAAGATTCGGTGGGCAAGATTTAAGAGGGGGCATCGTCCAGTAAATTCACGCAGGATTGACCTGAACGGTTAAGGTTGGGAAATGACGACTGGGGAATTTAGACAAATAATCCTTACTTTATAGACTAAATTTAGAGACTGGTAGACAATACAAAGCGTTTTACCTTGATGGCTTAGAAATTCGATCGCCTAGCAATCAAAAATTTCAAGATTAGCCCTTTTCAATATCAACAATAGAGTGAGCATCGCACGTTATGGAGTGGCATATCTCAGACGCCCAAAGTCTATCGATCATCGATCGGGAGGTGGGGAAACACAGCTTAACCCCGGCGGAGTATGAACTGGTGCGTCGGGTTATCTATGCCACCGCCGATTTTGATTACAAAACGTTAATTCGCATGTCCGATACGGCGCTTCAGTCTGGCGCAGCGGCTCTTGCGGCCCGGACCACCATTATTGTAGATGTACCCATGGTCCAGGTGGGTATCTCCCGACAGATTCAGGCGACCTTTGCCAACCCGATCTACTGCGGTATGGAGACCCTCACTCGCCCCCAAAAAGAAAAAACAGCCACGGCCTGGGGGATTGAAACCTTAGCGAAGCGATATCCCGAGGGGATTTTTGTGATTGGGGAGTCGCAGACGGCGCTGGTGACGCTGGCGGAGTTGATTGAGGCGGAGGAGATCCGGCCTGCGTTGGTGATTGGGACTCCGGCGGGCTTTGTGGGTGTGGATGTGGCAAAACAGCGGTTGCAGGATTCTCTGGTGCCTCACATTCGGACGGATGGGCGGAAGGGGAGTGCGGTCGTTGCTGCCGCCTTGGTGAATGGACTGGTGGATCTGGCTTGGCAGGCGTATGGGAAGGAAGAGGTGGGGCGTTGAACCGAAACCTGGATTTTTGTCTAGATTTTACGATCGCTCAGTAATTTCACTAGATTTACAGAAATAAATGTGACCGATCGCTCACAAACATGAGTACATCTGGCGAGGGTGTTACGGTCTATTATCCAGAGAATAGGAGATGAATCTGAGGAACGCAGTTGAAGTTTTAGACGAGGCTAGGGGGCAACTATAGCACCGTCTAATGAAAAGCTTTGATGGTTCAGCGTCCTTACAGGTACATTGTCTGACCCTGGGGGCTTTTGTGGGTCAGACTATTTCTTCTTCAAATCACCTTAAATGAGTCAGTTGACCACCTGTCTGTTCGGTAAGTTCTGTTAACAACGGCGTCGCTTTTCTACAAAGGCGATGCCGTTGTTTTTTGGCGGTAGGTTGGGGGACGGTGGCGCGGTAAGATGGTCAGGTAAGACCGTTATTTAAAAGTTGGCAGTTTTTAATCATGTTTTCGACGGAACAGTTGGTTTTGATCGCGCAGTATTTGGCGATCGCGACGGTTATTTTTGGCGCAGTCACGACGATCGCCTTCATCGCGAAGTGGGGATTTCGATTCCGGATGGTGGGTGTCACCAGTTTCACAGGCGTTCTCGCAGGTGGCGTTCTGGGCTTGAGCTTGGCGCTGTACCAACGGCCTATGATTCCGGATTCGCAGCCTTTTGTGCGGGTGTACGATCGATCGGCGGGTCAACTGGTGATCAGCGTGAATCCCAAGATGACGCCTGCCCAACTCGAAGCGACGCTGAAGCAAGCGGCGATCGATTTGTCGTCGCCGGGACGATCGTCGGCAGATGGCACGATCACGGTGCGGGCGCGGGTGCTGCTCCACACGGAACCGGGTGTGACGCAGCCGCTATATGTGGGCGCGGCGATGCGATCGTTGGACAGTAAGCGCGATGACGTGAACGACATTCAAGTGCAAGTCGATGCTGATACCTTAGCTAAAGTGGCTGCGCAGATCACGTGATACCCAATCAATGAGGCCCCCTAACCCCCAATTCTGGGGGGACATGAAATTTTCAGACATTCTCCGGCTCCCCCAGAATATAGCCCTTACGGGCATCTAAGAAAGGGGGCTGGGGGGCGGTTCGCCAGAGAGTTTGATTACAAATCGATCGATTACTGACCATGAAAACTCAACCCATCAACCAAACTCCAACCCAACGCAAAAGCCCGATCGTCTCTGCTATTGCCCCTGCAAGAGTCGTCCGAGGGTTTGGCATCCTGGCTGAGATGGGAGAGACGATTGCGCAGTTTGGGGTGCGGCCTTTGGTGGTGGGCGGGGAGGCGAGTTTGGTCAGTTTGAACGATCGGCTCAAGCCAGTCTTTAAAGCACAGTCGTTAGAGGCTAAATCCATTAGCTATCGCCCCGACTGTAGTGAGTCCACGATCGAAGCACTGCAAACTGCTTTTGATCAGCATCAAGCGGATTTTGTCATTGCCACGGGTGGCGGAAAATCTTTGGATGCGGCGAAGTTAATTGCGTTTAAACGGGGTTGTCCGATCGTCACGATTCCTAGTTGTGGTGCGACCTGTGCCGCTTGGACGGCGCTTTCCAATATTTATACCGATGAAGGTGCATTTCGCTATGACGTGGGCTTGTTTCGTTGTCCGGATCTCTTGATTTTGGATTATGAATTAGTGATGACAGCCTCTCCACGAACTTTGATCGCAGGTATTGGAGATGCGATCGCAAAGTGGTATGAAGCCCGTGTCAGCAGCGGCACCTCAACCCAGACGTTTGTCATTGCTGCTGTCAATCAAGCGAAGGTGTTGCATGATTTGCTATTGGAACAATCGATCGAAGCATTAGCCAATCCAGGGAGCGATCGGTGGTGTGAGGTGGTGGATGCGACGGTGTTGCTGGCAGGGGTGAGTGGTGGAATCGGCGGCGCGCAATGTCGGACGGTGGCGGCCCATGCGGTTCATAATGGGTTGACGCAATTGCCGGAAAGTCATGGCATTTTACATGGTGAAAAGGTTGCGTTCGGGATTTTGGTGCAGTTGCGATTGGAAGAAATGATTAGTGGAAAAGCAACGGACGATCGGTTTAATCTTTTGACGTTTTATACTGCGATCGGATTGCCGATGACGTTGGCAGATTTGGGATTGGGGCAGGTGAGTGATGACGCATTATTAGAGGCTGCTGCGTTTGCTTGTAAACCCGGATCGGATATTCATCATTTGCCCTTTTCGGTGAACCCACAGCAGGTTTTTGAAGCGATGAAATCTACGATTGTCAGAAATTGAGAAGCTGAGGACTTAGATCGGTTTCTCTACGATCTGTCTGCCTTCGGTCAAGAGGAAGTTGAGAAAAATTTGGGCGGCGATCGACATTTGTTTGCCCTTGGGATAGACCGCATACCATAAACGTTGCAGCGGAAATCCTTCGACATTGAGACAGGTTAAGGGATTCCCCGCAACAGCTAGAGAAAGCGTATGGAGCGATAGAACGGAAATTCCTAATCCGCCAATGATGCCTTGTTTAATGGCTTCATTGCTGTTCATCTCCATGACAACATTTAAATCCAGACGATTTTCATTGAAGAATTGCTCAACGATCGATCGCGTCCCCGATCCCACTTCCCGCAAAATGAAAGACTCTTCCGCCATACGTTTTAGCGAAATGGGTTTGGTTTCTTGGGCTAGGGGATGATGACTGGCGGCGACGACCACTAAAGGATTCGGGAGGACGGGCCTGAGTTCAACGTCCAGATCTTTGGGAGGACGACCTGTGAAGTATAGATCGTCTTCGTTCCGAGCTAGACGTTCGAGGACCTGCGCCTGATTGGTGATGTTGATTTGGACATCGATCGCAGGATGCCGCTGATGAAAGGTGCCGAGCAAACGGGGGACAAAATATTTGGCCGTGGTCGTGGTGGCGAGGCTGAGACGACCTTTTTCTAACCCTTTGAGATCATTGAGGGTGCTTTCGAGCTTTTGCAATCGATCGGTAATGGCATGGGACGCTGTGAGGACATCTCGCCCCACTTCCGTCAAGTACAACCGTTTACCCAATTGCTCGATCAAGGGCATCCCGATCAATTGAGTCAATTGCTTCATTTGCTGAGAGACCGTCGGTTGCGTCAGATGTAACTCTTCAGCCGCACGGGTAAAACTGCGGTGACGAGCGATCGCCTCCAAAATTTGGAGTTGGTGGAAGGTGGCCTGTTTCACGGTGGGGTACTCGTATAGGTTAATCCTATTCTTGCACAGGTTATAAGTTATAACTTCTATGGATTTAGTGGATTAAATTATAGGTGGCATCAGTTAAAACTCTATGATTCATAGGAGTTGAATTGACGCCAATTTATGATTTTTGGTCGAATTTGTCGCAATAGGAGCGGGTTTAAGGAAAGTCTGGTTGCTTGAATCGAGACTTGAGAGCAGTCGATCGATCGCATCATAGATTTCACTATGGGATCAGTAGAGAAAGATTTTGATTATGATTAATTTGTTTATTATTGATTTTATCTATCTGCATGGGGTATAAATATTTGCAAGCCAATCAAGCCAGTCACTTAAGCAAGTTGCTTAAACCAGTCACTTCAGTTTGATAGCTCAGCCCGATCGAGTCCTTTGCTAAACGAGCCTGTTCCAAATGCGACGTGATGCTCAGACGTTTCATGTGCAGACGTTATTGCTCCAGCGTTGCGAATGATCTAAATCAATCTTCTGTTACCTAAGGAAAAGCCCATGTCCCAATCCTTTACACCCTTATCACGACGCAAGTTTCTTTTAGTGGCGAGTGCAACGGCCACGACTTCTATTCTTCTGAAAGGCTGTGCTGGAGAGCCGCCATCGGATAAACCTGCGGGGAGTTCTTCTGCGCCTACGGTGGCCGCTGGGTCTGGTGTGAAAGCGGGAGAAGAGCCGGAAGTGAAGACGGCTAAACTTGGCTATATTCCGATCGTGGAGGCCGCTCCGCTAATTGTTGCGTCGGTGAAGGGTTTCTTTGCCAAGTATGGAATGCTGGATGTCAAAATTGATAAACAGGCCAATTGGGGTGCCGCTCGTGATAATGCCAAGATTGGGTCGGCGGGGGGTGGCATTGATGGAGGGCAATGGCAAATGCCGATGCCTTACCTAATGACAGCAGGTATCATTACCGATGGCGCTAAAGTGCCGATGTATGTGCTTTGTCAACTGAATACTCAGGGGAATGGCATTGCGATCGCCAATAAGCACAAAGGTAAAAACTTAGGGTTGAAAGTTGATCCAAAGTTCTTTGCGGATATGAAAGCAGGCGGAACGAAGTTCAAAGCGGCCTATACGTTTCCCAAAGCAAACCAAGAATTGTGGATTCGCTATTGGTTAGGGGCGAGTGGGGTTGATCCGGATTCCGAAGTAGAACTGTTGACGGTGCCTGCGTCTCAGACGGTGGCGGATATGAAGCGGGGTGCAATGGATGCTTTCAGCACGGGCG
This sequence comes from Synechococcales cyanobacterium bin31.maxbin.ball.101, assembly GCA_013298165.1. Lineage (GTDB taxonomy): Bacteria > Cyanobacteriota > Cyanobacteriia > Leptolyngbyales > Leptolyngbyaceae > JAAFJU01. The sequence goes on from JAAFJU010000005.1 coordinate 8,022, forward strand.
ATCCTTGGCCGAATCGCATTGTGGCGGATGATATTGGATTTGTTTCGGCATTGACATCGGAAATGTGGGCGGCGCATCCGGAGGAATACTTTGCGGTACGTCAAGATTGGGCGGATAAGCATCCTAAGGCAACCAAGGCATTGTTAAAAGCCATCATGGAAGCACAACAGTGGTGTGATAATTTCGACAATCGGAAGGAACTCGCGGGCATTTTGGCTCAACGGGAATACTTCGGGGTGCCGGAAGCTGTGTTGGAAGCGCCGTTGATGGGCAAATACAATCTGGGTGAACGATCGATCGATGATAAGCAGCAAGCGGTGCTGTATTGGAAGGATAAGAAGGGCAGTGTGTCCTATCCGTACCAAAGTCATGATCTATGGTTTTTAACGGAAAGTCATCGTTGGAAATTCCTCGATAAGGTGCAGTACGACGAGGCGAAGGCATTAATTTCTAAGGTGAATCGCGAGGATCTTTGGAAGCAATGCGCTCAAGAAATTGGAGTGGCGGCGGGTGACATTCCCACGACTAAATCGCGAGGGATTGAGGAGTTTTTCGATGGGATTAAGTTTGACCCAGCCAATCCAGAGGCTTATTTGAGCAGTCTCAAGATTAAACGGGTTTAGACAAACCGTCCCCCAGCTACCAATTCTGGGGGAGCTAGAACAACTATTTAGGCATTATTTAGGAGTACTAACATCATGACCCTTGCCCAAAAGCAAACGATCCAAAACCGCTTTAAACTCAAGGCCAAAACTTGGGAGCGGATTGATGATATTTTGACACCGATCGTCACCCTATTTATTCTGTTAGCCCTATGGCAACTCTTCTCTGCCTTTAATCAAAACCTTCCTGGCCCTATTAAAGTGGTGCAGGATACTTGGAAATTGATTCTTTATCCCTTTTACGATCGCGGTGGCACCGATAAAGGACTGTTTTGGCAGGTGTGGGCGAGTCTGCAACGGGTGTTGATTGGCTATTCGATTGCGGCGGTGGTGGGGATTACGGTGGGCGTGATCATTGGTTTAAACAAACGTGCATATAAGGGTCTTGATCCCATTTTTCAAATCCTCCGTACCGTTCCACCGTTGGCTTGGGTGCCGATCGCTCTGGCTGCATTGCAACAAAACCAACCCGCTGCGTTATTCGTGATTTTCATCACTGCTGTATGGCCGATTCTAATCAATACCGCAGTCGGTGTGAAGCAGATTCCCCAAGACTATATCAATGTGTCACAGGTGCTTCAACTGCCTCGGGGGGAGTTCTTCTTTAAAGTGTTGTTCCCTGCGGCATTGCCTTATATTTTCACGGGATTGCGGATTGCGATCGGATTGGCTTGGTTGGCGATTATTGCGGCAGAGATCGTGATGTCGGGGATTGTCGGGATTGGGTTCTTTATCTGGAACGCCTATCAAAATGGTCAAGTCAGCGAGATTATTTTAGCGCTGGTTTACATCGGTCTTGTTGGATGGGGATTGGACAAATTGATGGCTTGGTTGCAAAACAAGATTCTTCCCGCTCAGCGATAGTGATTCAAATTAGATACGGGCAAACCGCCCCCCAGCCCCCAATTCTGGGGGAGCCGGAGTTAGAGAAGATTTCATGTCCATTTTAGGAGTAATCGACCATGACTTTTGTAACCGTTGACAATGTAGAAAAGACGTTTGATCTCAATGGTGGGGGCACCTATATTGCTCTTAAGGGAATTGATTTAACCATTGAAGAAGGCGAGTTTATTTCGTTGATTGGTCATTCGGGGTGTGGGAAATCGACGCTGCTTAATATGGTGGCGGGGTTGGATTTGCCGACGGATGGGGTGGTGATGTTGCAAGGGGAACAAGTTTTGCGTCCCGGTCCCGATCGCATGGTGGTGTTTCAAAACTACTCTCTTCTTCCTTGGTTGACGGTGCGCGAAAACATTCGGCTTGCGGTGAAGAATGTTTTGAAAAATCTGTCGAAGGAAGAGCAGGATGCGGTGGTCGAAAAGCACATTGATCTCGTGGGTTTGCGACATGCGGCGGATAAGCCCCCGGAGCAGCTTTCCGGTGGGATGAAGCAGCGAGTGGCGATCGCTCGGGCCTTGGCCATTCGACCGAAGTTGCTGCTTTTGGATGAACCCTTTGGGGCGCTGGATGCGTTGACAAGAGGCAATCTTCAGGAACAACTGATGAAGATCTGTGAGGAAAACAAAGTCACGGCGATCATGGTGACGCATGATGTGGATGAGGCGATTTTACTCAGCGATCGGGTGGTGATGTTGACCAATGGTCCCGAGTCCAATATTGGTCAATTGATGACGGTGGATATTCCCCGTCCCCGTAAGCGTATGGAAGTGGTCAATCATCCCAATTACTATCTCTATCGCAGTGAAATTATTTACTTCTTGAATCAACAGAAGCTCGTGAAGAAACTCCGATCGCGCAAACAAACCGTGTTGGCGAAGCATGGACTAGAAAAGGTGAATCTGGAAATTGGGTTCCTGCCCTTAACGGCCTGTGCTCCGATCGTTATTGCTAAGGAAAAAGGCTTCTTTGCCCATCATGGCTTAGATGAGGTGAATTTAGTCCGGGAATCAAGCTGGCGGGGCATTCAAGATGGCATTGCGGGCGGCTATCTCGATGCGGCGTTGATGCCTGCGGGAATGCCTGTGTGGATGACGGTGGGTGGAATGGATAATAAGCCGATTCCTGTGGCCACATCGCTGACGCTGACGCGCAATGGCAATGCGATCGCTCTAGATAAACGTTTTGCGGATCAAGGGATTCGTACGCTGAGTGATCTAAAGCGATTCCTTCGGGAAACACCCGACAAAAAGCATATCTTTGGTGTGGCCCATGTCGCATCGTCGCATAATTTATTGCTGCGCTATTGGCTTGCTTCCGGGGGCATTAATCCAGATAAAGATGTCGAAATTCTCGCGTTGCCGCCTGCTCAGATGATTGCAAATTTACAGTCGGGAACGATCGATGGCTATTCGATCGGCGAACCTTGGGCAACTCGGGCAGTCGTGGAAGAAATCGGCTATGAAATCGCAACGGACATTGAAATCTGGAATGGGCATCCCGGTAAAGTGCTGGGCGTGCAGGAGGAATGGGCCTTGAAGTATCCCAATACCCATGTGGCGTTGGTGAAAGCCTTACTCGAAGCCTGCCAATATTGTGCTGATCCGGCAAACCATGGAGAAGTGCGAGAAATCCTAGCCCAATCGGAATATCTGGCCATGGATCACGAGTACATTTACCTCAGTGATGAACAGCAGGCGACTTGCAGTGTGACCAATGATAGTCGCCAATTGTCCCATCACATTTTCTTCGGTGGATCGGCCAATCGCCCTAGTCGCACTGAAAATCTATGGCTCCTGACACAATTAGCCCGCTGGGGAGATGTGGCGTTTCCGCGCAATTGGGTGGAGGTTTTGGAACGGGTCTGTAAGGTGGGGGTCTTTAGTATTGCTGCGCGGGAATTAGGGCTATCTGAGATTGCGAATTACAGTCGCGGGACGATCGAACTCTTTGATGGTCAAAAGTTTACAGCAGATGACCCGATCAGCTATTTGAATCATCTCGAAATCAAACATGATGTCTACATGGCAGATGTGATGTTGGATGTGGCGATGCCAAAAGCAGCTTAAATTGTCGGTTTTGATGGATGTTCATTTTACATAGGAACGCATTATGCAAACACTAAGCACAACGCATCACGATCGGTCTACTTCTTTACGAGGTTCTATGGACGCGCCAACTGTGAATGAGTTTCTCTCGATTAAGAATGTCAAGAAAAGTTTTCCGATCGCGGATGGTGGCGAATATGTTGTTCTCGATGGCGTTAATCTAACGGTGAAGCAGGGCGAGTTTGTCTGTCTAATTGGACATTCTGGCTGTGGTAAATCGACGCTGCTGAATATGGTGAGCGGTTTTTCTAAACCCACAACAGGGAGCGTGACGTTAAAGGGCAAACCGATTATGGGTCCGGGTCCCGATCGGATGGTGGTCTTTCAAGGCTATGCCTTGCTGCCTTGGTTGACGGCGTACGAGAATATTTATTTAGCGGTCAATGCGGTTTATCAGGAGAAGTCTAAAGGTGAAAAAGATGAAATTGTGATCAATCACCTCAAAATGGTGGGACTCATGGATGCCAAAGACAAGACGCCACCGCAAATTTCAGGTGGAATGCGGCAGCGGGTGGCGATCGCCCGTGCGCTTTCCATTCGTCCGGAGGTGTTGGTATTGGATGAACCCTTTGGGGCGTTGGATGCGATTACAAAGGAAGAGTTGCAGGAGGAGTTGCTAAAAATCTGGAATCATACGCGCAATACGGTGTTAATGATTACCCATGATATTGATGAAGCGCTGTTTCTCGCAGACAAAATCGTAATGATGACCAATGGACCTTCGGCGGAAATTGGGGAGGTGATTGAGGTTCCGTTTAAGCGGCCTCGCGATCGGGCCAGAATTATGGAAATGCCGGAATATTATAAAGTTCGCAATTACGTGTTGGATTATTTGTACAACCGTTTTGCTCATGCTGTGGATTAGATTTCACAATGGCAATCAATGCAACACATCCTGACAAACCGCCCCCCAGCCCCCAATTCTGGGGGAGCTAGAGTTAGATTCCGCTTCCGGTTCCCCCAGAATTGGGGGTTAGGGGGCTTGATATGTCGCAATGACGAATTGATTTGGTATAAGGTCCGATCGGTTAATTGACGATCGCGGTGCTGCTGTTAGAGCCTTTAGTACGAATGGGGCGTTTGCGATCGGACTTTTTCTTCAGACCAATGGCACGGGCTTCGTTACTATCAGACCCAAACTGTCCGCGCACGACTTCTTTCATGGCCAAAATTGCATTGTGGAAGTCCCATTCAGCAGTGCGGGCCGCGTCAACGGAAGCTTGGTACAGGGCGAGACATTCTTTTTCGGCTTGACGACGAAGTTGGAGCGTTTGGTAGGCATTTTGCAGGGCTTCGGGGGTGGCTTCGGCGCGGCTGGTGGCGTAGGTGCGGATGCTACCGAGTCCGTTGAAGGCGTCGATGTCTTGTTGAAGCAGTTGAGGGGTGATTTTGCGGTTGGAAGTGGTGTTTGGCATTGTGCGCCCTGTGATTTTATATTTACCGATTTAATGTGCCCGATCGGATTTCGAGGGCGATCGGCTGTTTGACGTAAGGGACTCAGCCAAATGTCTAAATGCACGGGTGACAATGGCGTTGTTGAGCTTGGTTGAAGCTTGTGCAAGCTTGCTTATGGGGTTATTGAGCTTACTTATCGCGTTGTCGGGCTTGCACTTAGGATTGTCGATCGTGCTTATAGGATTGTGAGGCTTGCAATTGGGGTTGTCAGCGGTGCTTATGGGATTGTTGGGCGTGAATGAAGCCTGGTGATTTGCGCGGGAGGCGTTGCTAACGATCGATTTCCTTTGTGGGCCAATCACACTCCTGTTGTGATGAAGCCTGATGAACCGCCCCAGTTCACCAAATCACGTTGACGGGGTATTGAATAATATATTGATCGACGCTGATAATGGGGATATTTTCGATTTGGCTTTGTGCCACGAGGAGTCTATCGAAGGGATCGCGGTGCAAGCTTGGGAGGGACGCAACTTGGAGAATATGCGATAAGTTAACGGGAAGGATGATGAATCGATTTGCGGTAATTCGGGATGGAATGTAAGTTTCGGCAGGTTCTGGGAGTGTGAGTTTTCCTGTACCTTGTTTAATGACAATCTCCCAACCATTGATAACGCTGAAGAGGATTGTGTTGTTCGGATTAGCAATTGTATCCCGTGCGATCGGCGAGAGTTGAGGGTCGTCAGTGACCCACCAGATAAACGTATGGGTATCGAGCAGGAACTTCATGGGAATGAATTATGACGGGTTGAGAAAATCATTGAGAATCGGTTCAGGCAGCGGAGCATTAAAATCATCTGAAATCCAGACTTGTCCCCGGTCCTGTCCAGGAGTTCTAGGCAAGATACTTTCTGATACCTGTGACCGATCGTATTTCATCTGTGCGACCTCAAGCTCTAGTCTAATGAGTCGTTCTTCTAGCTTCGTGTTTTGCGCGGGTTCTTGTCGAAACCGCAACCATTCATTGAGTCGGGATGTAAGGCTTTTGAGTGAGAGGGTCATGGTCACAACCTCGATCGCATTTGTTTATATTATACCAGAGACCATCGAACCTCTCTCCACACCACGGGCTAGTCCACCGATCGCACCTGTTGCAAAATCGATCGTGTCATCGTATGCTCCGACAGTCGATCGGCTTGTCCATTCGTATGAGCGGTGATGATTAGATTAACCAATCCGTTAAATGTGCCTTTGACGTAGGGATGATCTTGGGGGAGACGATCGAGGAAGACTGTTAGGGCTTTGTGGTAGAGGGGTTCGGCTTCCTCATAGCGATCGAACTGGGTATAAAGTCCAGCGAGATTGTTATACCAAACAGCAACGTCTGGATGATCTTCTCCGAGATGTTGAATGCCGATCGCCAAGGCGCGAAGGTAGAGGGGTTCAGCGTCGTTGTAGCGTCCCATCGATCGATATAACCCCGCCAAATTATTCAAGCTCCCTGCCGTTTGCGGATGGTCCGGTCCTAACTGCTTTTCGCTGATCGCCAAGGCTCTCAGGTAGAGGGGTTCTGCCGCTTCGTAACGTCCCATCGACTCGTATAAGCCCGCCAAATTATTCAAGCTCGTTCCCGTGTCCGGATGGTCCGGTCCTAACTGCTTTTCGCTGATCGCCAAGGCTAGTTCACTCCACTGCAACCCCGGTTCAAATAGCCCTTGAGCATAGTAGTAAAGGCTAAGGTTCGCTGCCACAAAGCCGATCGACTCTCCAAAAACATCCACCGATTGCTGTTCCGTCAGATCCACCCAATGCGGAACCCACAGCGCCGCATCCTGCACCTGCTCCCGATCCATCGTCTGCTTACATTTTTCTTGCGCCGCGCCCAGCATTACCTCGACATAGCGCTCCCGAGCCTCACTTGCATCAGCTATCTCATCCAGCTTCACCGCCAAAAACGCCCGTAGCATCGGATGCAACTGCTCATCCGTACCCACCAAATGCAAATTCACCAACTGATCCCAAGCATCCTCCAGATCCTCCTCCTCCCACTCCGCGAGACAAGCCCGCACCGCCACCGCCGGAATCGCCGCCAACCCAAACAAACTCAAAAACGCCCCCAACTCTTGAGCCTTCGACCCAGCCTCCAGCGCGACCCAGCTCACCTCAAACGCCGCCGCCAAACTCTCATGCGTCGTCGTCATCGGCTGTCCCCGCAGCAACGCCTTCGCCACCAGCTTCTGATCCCTCAGTCGCTCCAGCACCGTCGCAACACTCGTTCTCGGCTTCGCCGCCAAATATCGCCCCACCAACTCCAACGCCAACGGCAAATTCCCCAACCACTCACACAGCTTCTCCGCGATCGCAAGCTCCCGATCGACCCGCTCCGTCCCCACAATCTCCCGCAACAACCCCAACGACTCCGGCAACCGAAACACCCCCAAATCCAACCGCCGCATCTGCAACCGTTCCCGCGTCGTCAACACCACCCGAAACGCCCCATCCGTCGGCAAATAAGGACGCACGGCTTCATAGTCCGCCACCGTCACGACATCATCCACAATCACCAACCGCCGCCCCGTAATCCCCTGCTTCCAGAAGGCATAGCATTCCTGCACCTTCTGCACCTCAGTACTCAGCGTCCCCGTCTCCGGCAACCCCATCCGCACCCCATAGCTCAACACCTGCCCCACAATATCCCGCGCACTCAGCCACCAGACCCCCGCCGGATAATCATCATCATGGCGCAATGCATATTGCACCGCCAACTCCGTCTTCCCCACCCCGCCCATTCCCGAAGTCGCCGCCGCGATCGCCACCTGCGACTCCACCGCCAGCAACTTATGCAACTCTGCCAGTTCATCTTCCCGCCCCACAAACGTCTCCGTCCCCGTCCGATCGATCGTCGGACGTGCGATCGATCGTTGTTCATTATGGTAATGAACGTGATCGCCACCGATGATATTAGTGTTCTTTTCTCCACGAATATCTGTGTTGTAAACCGTTGCAGAAGTATTGTCTGACATGATGAAGAGGCTAATTGAATGAACGTGAATCAAGCGATCGTCGATCATAGCCCCCAGAATTGGGGGTTTGGGGGCTACAAGACTCGGAAACAAACGAGCAATCTTTATTGATTGTGAGTATGGGTATGAGTTCCCCCAATAATATTGGTATTCTTATTACCCGAAATCGGCGTCACATAAGCCGTTCCCCCTTCATACACATTCGTTACGATCGAGCTATTATCTTGAATCTGCGTCAACTCAAAATGCAGATCATTCGCCAACGCCTTCACCTCTTCCGCAAACTCCGGCGTCTGTTTCCAAAGACTCATCAAATAGTTTCTCAACGCCTGAACCTCTTCCGGCTTATCCGCCGCCGCACCCTCCAGCGCTTCCACCGCCCGCCGATTCGTCCGAATCTTCGCCAACACCGCATTCCCCAATTCCGTCAGTTTCTTCGTCGCCGCCACCGTCAGCGTCTTCCCAAGCTCCCCCGCACTCCCTTTAACAAACTCATCCAACACAATCTTCCCGATCGCCAAAGCCGCCGTCGTCGTCACAATTTCCATGACCAGTCTCCCAAGTCTAAATTGAAGGTAGATATTTAGTTCTTCAAAGACTAGACGACAAATTCCGTAAAATGCTCCCGCTTTATGGAAAATTAACCATGACCCTGAAATTTCGCCCATCTCCCATCCCGATCGCCTACCCTAAAAGCATTGCCGCCGATGAGTCGATCGATCGTGCGATCGGGGGAAGTGCGATCGTCCCTTTTACGCTGGGATAGAATACTCTGACGCATGGCATTGAAGATACTCCAGCGAAAGCAATCGCAAATAATCTAGAAGCTGAATATAGGACTGAAGTTTTGGATAATCGCTACCTGACACTTGATAGAACTGGATGACGATCGCATTTTCAAATACATTGAACCGCCGAAGGTCAGCGATCGCATTCTCAACATTCTTCATCTGTCCCGTTGCTTGAATTTGCCTCGCATACCCACTAATATCAACCGTCAACAGTTCCAACTCTTCCACAATGGAAAACCCCTCCTCAGACCCCGGACACATCAAAGCCGCTTGAACCCATTCTGACTTTGCCTCTTGATGAAGCTGGGTGAGCTGATGGAGGAAGTGATTAATTTGATGTTGCTGACTACCGAGTTGATTAGGAGAGGTCCGCATAAGCTTGAATCTCAGAGGTTTCATTACCTCCTTTGCTTAATTTTGCCATAGTTCAGGAAAACAGACTTAATATTTGCGATCGGGCGATTCCCGCTGGGAGGTTGGCTAACGGTGAAGTGCGATCGATCGTCCTAAAGGGATTCTGCTGATGAGTCGATCGACCGTGCGATCGGGGGATGTGCGATCGAAATTTCTGAGGGGATTTCGGGCGATCGAATTTGGATTAATTCTTAAATCAAATCACCCGCAGGTGGATGCCGACCAATCTCCAAATCAGCCGATCGAATCGCAATCACACGATCGCGGTTCATGGCTAATGCAATGACGGTCGCTCGTCCTGTTGCGGTCAGTCCAACGATCGTAAGTTTGTCTTCAGACCATGAGAAGTGAGCCGTCCATACGTCTTGTCGAGGATTGAATAGAGGAACTTCAGCGGTCGAGATGGGATCGATCGCAGTCACTCGATTCGTTTTTCGGCGGTTGCAATGGAAACAGGCTAAGGCAAGATTGTGCAAATCATCACCACCGCCCAACGACAAGGGCATCCAATGATCGACCGTAAATCGAACATATTGCCACTGTTCAGAGGCATGACAATATTCGCAAAGATGTCGCGCACGATCGCGCACCTGTTGTTGAATCGTTTCAGAGAGTTTGCTGCGAGGCACGATTATGAGGGCTGATTAGTGGGATTGGTAGACAGATTGCGAATCGTTCGGTTCACGAAGCTCAGATAATCGTCAATTTCTTCGTAACAATCGAGTTCTTGCTCTTCTTCTAATTGAAGTGGCGAATCTTGCTGTTTAGCTAAAAGGATTTCAATGCGGGATTGAACAGAGCTTGAGGCGCGGAAGATCGGAATACCTTCTTCTAGCTCAATTCGGACTGCACCGTCAATCGGTAGACTGATCGGCAACTGTTGAAGTTTTGGCAGTAATGAGAGAGTCATAATAGGCGATTCCAGTGAGGTGAATCCTGTGGTTGCATTATAGCAATTCCCGCTCCAGGGGATCGATCGGTCGTCCATCCTAGACACATTCCCGCCGATAAGTCGATCGACCGTGCAATCAAGAGATGTGCGATCGCAATTTTCAGTGGGATTTTGGTCGATCGGACTTGGACCAACCACAGAGCCGTATAGGATATAATGAACTCTCAAAGTCAGTTCAACACTCTATTCAGAAGGTTGTCTATGGTCGTTGCTATCCAACCGATCGCTGCCGAAGTCTCTCCTCCCGAGAATCGATCGTCAACTGATTCAAGTCTTGAACTCGAACCCGGCAATCAACGCATCACCCTAGGCGACATCACCTGGGACCAATACGAAACACTCCTCACCATCGTCGGCGATCGTCCCGGATATCGCTTAACCTACCTGGACGGAACCTTGGAGATTTTTATGCCATCCCCTGAGCATGAATCCGTCAAAAAAACGATCGCCCGACTCCTTGAACGCTACGCCGAAGAACTCGAAATCATCCTCCACGGCTTAGGTTCCACCACTTTCCGTAAAGAACTCAAAGCAAAAGGTTTAGAACCCGACGAATGCTATTGCATCGATCAGATCAAAGATGTTCCTGATTTTGCGATCGAAATCAATCTTACCAGTGGCAATCTTGATAAATTATCAATCTACAAAGGCTTAGGGATTCCTGAAGTTTTGGTGTGGGAAAACAAAACCCTAACCCTCTACGACCTTCGATCAGACAGTCCCGTCATCATTGATCGCAGCCAATTCTTCCCCCAGTTAGACCTAAAACTTCTTGCCCAACACATCAACCCCAACAACCAACCCCAATCGGTCAAAGAGTTCCTACTCGCCATACGCCAGTCTAATTAACCGATCGTTCGGACGATCGCAAGCGTCATCCATGCCCCAACCCATCGCTAAAAGCGAACTGCCGATCGTTCAGAAAATCTACGATCTGATCAAATGGTACGTCCCCATTCTTAACCGCCTCCCTCGCGATCATAAATTTGCACTGGGCGCGACTAACCTTCAGCGTTTTGGCATCTGTTGGACGATGCAGTGCATTCCACCACCGCCTGCGTTGATGTTTTCGGGGTTAATCTGAACAATTTTTCGATCGGGAAAGCGCTTCTCGAAAAGCTGTTTGACGGCATTATCTTTTTGTTGAGTGGACAGAGGGCGTCCGGGTTGCCAGTAGGCGGGAATCAAGATGACATCGTTGGCCACTACAAAGTTGAGATAACTTGCGGCTAAGATGACTTTGATGGTTTGACCCGCTTCGATCGTCGTCCCATCGTCAAACTTCAAAGCTTTGAGTAACTTAAAGACTTCATCGCCTTCCGACAGGGTGGTATAAATTGAATCGGGAACCGGAACCCGAATAATCGTGAACGGCTGACCGTCTTGATCGGTGGCTTGTTTCAAAATGCGGAAGTTTTCTTCCATGCGCTCGTGGGTTAATCGAGCGATCGGGTCGCTCTTGCGGTCTTCCGGGGGCACTTGGGCGAGGGCGATCGTCTTGGCATCGAGAAAGCGAGCGAACTCGTCAATATGTCCCCCGGTCGTCAAGGCGGTGAAGACATCTCCTGGCAGCTTGCCCTTCGTAGACAAATCATCATCGGCTAGCCCTTGCTTCAGCCAAATCACTTTTTTGATATTGAAAATGCGTTTTAACTCGGTTTCAATCTCCTGTTTAGTGAGACCGGGATTGCGTTGAAGCTCGACTGATTCAGTCACCATTAACGTCCCTTTCCCATTGAATTCTCGATTGCCCCCTTCGCTGATTAAACTCGATCGAACCGTGGGTAATTCCAGTTGTTGAGCAGCAATGCGATCGACAGTCTCATCCGTCATGGCATCTGGATGGGTGGCGACATTATAGCTCCAAGTATTGAAGCCAAAATCAGCAACCTTGATTGCATTCTCTGAATTTTTTAAAAAGATAGGACCCATATCTCGGGTCCAAATATCCGTATGGGGAATCGGATGAATTCGCACGTGGCCTGCTGGGAGATTTAAGGATTTTAGCCAGGATTCTACTTGAGTAGACTCTTTGGAATCTTGAACGAGTAAATCAACTTTGGCATGATTGACTAAAGCCTGAATCATATCAGCTTGAACCGCTTGAGACGGCTTTCCTTTCCGATTTTCAAAGGTAGGATACGCCATCCAAACAGACTCGATCGGTTCAAATTCAGCAGGCATCGTAAACCGATCAGCCTCTTGAACGGATCTCTCAAAGCTTGCTATATCAAACGATCGCTGGTTCGCTGTCGCCTTTGCGAAGTCGATCGGATGGAGAAACAGGTGAATAGTGATGGCCGTAATGAAGAATAGGAAAAATCGGGATAGAAATTTCATAGAAGTTATTGGGATGGTGAATGATTCTGCTCTAAAGGATTCAGACTAAACGGTACTCGTACTCGCACTTCTCAAAATACTAATCCCTGCAATCACTAGCGCCAATCCGAAAAATTCATTTATGGAATACGATTCTCGAAAAACTGACATGCCCAAACCCAGCGTCAACACACACTCCAATCCGACAATAAAAATATAGCTACTTCCTAAATCTTCATTCGCCGTCACGAAAATCTGAAAGGTTGTGCCAATGGCAAAGAAGATATACACCAATAAACTCGGTAAAGGCACTGAAAACCCAGCCGAAAGTTTCATACAAACCGCGCCTGCGGAAAATGCGATCGCAGACAAAAGAGCATTAATTAGATACACAAGAAGACCCTGACTTGAAACTGAATTACTAAAGATGGTTGATTGTATGATTTTTAACCTCAAACATCTTAAGGAGTATTCCTTTAATCAGTCCATACTCCGAAAGTCGTATTACCATCTAACTCAAAAGACGTAGTGTTGTAGAATACAAAGTGTTGTTTGTGCCAAAAAATCAAGAGCAAACACCGCCACAAGTCGCTATAGTTTTTTAGGATTCTTGCATATTGAAGGAACGCGCATGATGGCTCCCTGGACCGAATGGACAACCCCCGGCAACACTAATTCTCACCGCTTACTGCTACTTGGGTCAGGAGAACTTGGCCGCGAAGTCGCGATCGAAGCCATGCGACTTGGCATTGAAGTGATTGCCGTGGATGCCTATGCTGGAGCGCCCGCGATGCAGTTTGCCCATCGATCGCATGTAATTAGTATGCTGGATGGTGCCGCATTGCGTGCCGTGATTGAACAGGAAAAACCGAGCTTAATCGTTCCCGAGGTCGAAGCGATCGCCACCGAAACCTTAGTTGCCTTGGAAAGCGAAGGCTGGACCGTCATTCCCACCGCTCAGGCCACCTTTTTGACCATGAATCGGGAGGGCATTCGGCGACTGGCTGGCGAAACGCTGGGCTTAAAAACCTCGCCCTACCGCTTTGCTGATACCCAAGAGGAGTACTTAGCTGCGATCGCCGAAATTGGACTGCCCTGCGTCGTCAAACCTGTTATGAGTTCCTCCGGCAAAGGTCAAAGCACCGTCAAAACGCAAGCTGACGTTCTTCCAGCTTGGGATTACGCCCACGATAAAGGTAGAGCGCAAAACGATCGGGTGATCATTGAAGGCTTCGTTGATTTTGAAACTGAAATCACCTTATTAACCGTCCGCGCAACCGATGGCACACACTTCTGTCCACCGATCGGTCACGTACAAATCAGCGGTGACTATCGCGAATCTTGGCAACCCTGTGAATTGTCACCGCAAACGCTAAAACAATGTGAAACGATCGCTGCAACGATTACTGAAGCCTTGGGAGGCTGGGGATTGTTTGGGGTTGAGTTGTTTATTGAAAAGGATGGGTCGGTTTGTTTTAGTGAAGTGAGTCCGAGACCCCATGATACGGGAATGGTGACGATGATTAGTCAAAACATGTCAGAGTTTGAATTGCATGTGCGGGCGATCGCTGGATTGCCGATCGGGGATATTCAATTGCTTTCCCCCGGGGCCTCTTCCGTGATCCTCGCCACCGAAAGCAGCAACAACCCCATCTTCACAGGCATCAACGAAGCCCTAAAAGTCCCCACCACCAAACTCCGCCTCTTCGCCAAACCCACCAGCCACCCCAACCGTCGCATGGCCGTCGCACTAGCGACAGGGAAAACGGTGGAGGAAGCTCGCGATCGGGCGAAGGCTTGTTCGGGTGCGATTACCGTCGGTTCTGCGGCCCCCTAACCCCCAATTCTGGGGGAACATGAGGGTTTAGAGTTCGTATTCGGCGATGCGCGATCGTAGGCCATAGACGGTGAGTCCTGCGATCGTGCCTGTGATCAGAAATGCCTTAATCCAAAAGAAATCTAATCCTTTATTTTGGCCATTGGATTCATTGTCCATCAATTTATCTTTTTCATTGCTCAAAGGGATGACATCTTTGATAGCACCATTGACATCTAGATTGGTCAAACCTTTGTAAATTGATTGATTGAATACCGTGATATTAATATCCATGACTTTGTCATGATCTTTTAGAAAAACTGCAAAGACATTATTAGATTCCCCGGTACATAGTTTGATTGCTGCTATTTTGTCTTTGTCGCTCATAACCCGAATCTTTTGATCAATGTCAAAGTAATTCAGAAATGATTGAACCATTGTTTGGGTTGCTTCTGCTTCTCCAGGAAAGGTAATATTTTTAAGTTGATCGGCAAACAGTCCTTCTAGATCACTGACTTGATTCGCAGATGTATTTTGGAGAAGCTGACGTAAGGCTTGTGAATATTTGGTTGGATCTTGTTCGGGGCGTAGCGTTTGATTCTTGAACTGAGCTAAAGATTTGACTTTAGTGAAGAAGTTGTCGCGATGGAGATTAGAAAATCTTGCGTCTAATAAATAACGACTTTCGTCGGCATTCAGGCTATAGGCGATCGATCGGGATTTGCGAAGCGCGTGAAGCGAGTCAAACGCATCTTCTTTCGCTAACTTCAGTAAGTCAGACGACGATATTAGACGAGATAAGGCATCTAGAATAAAAATAGTAGAGACGATCGTCGCTAACATCAATCCCAGATTAAATCGACGCTTCGTCCACTTTGTTAGAATGAGTTGAATCCAGACTAACGATCCAATTAATATCGCTCCTAGTAGACAGATTAGCAGTTGATTGATGCTTCCTCTCAGTCTTCCCTCTTCATATCCTTTTCTCAGTGCTTCGAAGTTAACTTGATCGAGTTCATCCGCTTTTACCATTAGGATTCTATCTACAAACTTCTGAGCTTCTCGATAAACTTTAACAGCCTCTTCTGTTTTACCTTGGGAGTGAAGGACTTTGGCTTCTTGGGTTTTTTCGATGTAGTTATTAATATTGAGAGATAGATCAATAATCAGATTTTGTTCGATGGGAATCGTAATATTTTGGGCGGCGCGGGTGAGGAGTGAGGAGAGTTTTTGTTTACGATCTTGATAGTCTTTTTCGGCGTTGGTATTTTGGCCTGTGGGGACGAGTAGTAGATTGGCGACGTTGGCGTCCATGTCGGCGACGCTGTCCCGAATGCGTTGGGCTTGATAGATACTCGGGGTGGTTTCAAAGCCGACGGTGTACAGGGCCGATCGTTGACTCATGACCGCATTGGCGATCGCTCCCGTCAGCAATACCGCACTTCCGATGATTCCATACATCGCCGCTTGATAAACCTGAGGGGTTGTGAGTTTCTGCGATCGGAAGGGAATGGCGATTTGACGCAGCGATCCGGCGGGGGGCATTCCGATCGGTAAGGTGCTGAGGTCTGATTTTGGATTTGTTTTTTGGAGCGTTGGTTTTTGAGGATTCATAGGGGTTTTGAAGGGTGAGTTTTAGTGGAGGGTAATCGCGGTCCAGTGGCCTAGGGTGATGCGATCGCCGAGTTTGAGCGGGTAGTCTTTCATGGCTTCGAGATCGACGCCGTTGAGTTGGGTGCCGTTGGAGGAGCCGATGTCTCGCAGGATGAGTTGGCCGTCGGCTTGGCAGGCGAGGAGGGCATGGCGCGAGGAGATGGCGTTGTCGAAGTCTAGAGCTAGTTCTGGGGTGATGGCGCGGGCGGTGTTGGTGCGGCCTATGAGGTGGGCCATTCCTGGGGAAATGCAATGCTCTTGGGGAGCTTGGGGCGGTGGAGTGGGGCTTTCGGGGGCGGCGAGGCTGGGGTCGATTTCGATCGTCAGATTCCACTGGGTTTGAGTGGCGGGAGGTGGGGGTGGCGGGAGGTCGATGCCGGGGATGGGGGGGATGTAGAGGGGCGGGATGATGACGGGTGGGGCGTCAATTGGCAGTTCGCCGGATTTTTGGGTGTCGAAGTTGTAGCCGCAGATTTCGCAGAATTTGCCGTCTTGGGGATCATGGGCTGTGCCGCAGTCGGGACAAGGGATTGTGGTGGTGCTTGGGGTGGCAGGTGTGCTGCTGCTTCCTTCGATGCGGGTTCCGCAGACTGAGCAGAAGTCGGAGTCGGTGGAGCTGTGGCCTTTGGGGCAGTTGTAGGTGGTCATGATGATAGTGGGAGTTATCGGGGATGGGATATACCTGTCGGGGCGCGGGAGGCGCGCCCTTACGGGTCTCGGGACTAGCGTTTTATGCGGGTGGTTTTGGTGGAGCGGGTTTCTAGGGCCATCTCGTCCTCTTTGCGGACGTCGCGCTTGATGCGGATGGTGCCTGTGGCCTCGTCTTCGACTTCGACGACTTTACGGAGGAGTTTCATCGTGGCTTCGTTGCCGGATTCCGCTGAGAGTTGGACGGCGCGGGAGAGTTTGGCTGTGGCTTGTTCGAAGTTGCCTTTGGCCCGCTCTTCCATGCCTTCTTGGATCACCTGAGCCAGCTCCGCTTGTCCGGTGTAGTGGGCCACGGTCCGATCGATTTTGGCCGATCGGACTTCGTCGTCAGTCCAAATCGCCAAAATCCGCGTTTCGGCCACTTTCGTCTCCACCCCGTTTTGGCTGTACACTAAGCTCGCTCGACCTGCCAGCATTTCATCTCCGACATTTCCAGCGTTGACGCGAATGCAGAAATGGTAATCGCGAGATTCCTGATTTCCCCAAGATCCCGTGGGATAGTCCGTGATCTGTGCGCTGACAGCTTTCGCTTTATTGGTCACATCCACGATCGCCGGACTCACTTGCTTACAGAACATCACCTTCGCACCCTGCGGTGTCCACAACCGCAATGCAATGTCACTAATTTGTTTACTCATCGCCTGACCTAAGATCGCTCTAAAATCCGCTTCGATCGCCGCCGCTTCAGGAATGATGTCCGCTGTTCCCAAGAGCTTGTGGGCGATCGTTTGAAGTTGAGCTACCCGCCATTCGGTGCCGACGCCGCGACAGTCACATTGAAATTGACCTTCGCAGGCATTCAGGGCTTGATTGAGCGCATTGGTATCGGAACTATCGTTTTGGCCATCGGTGAGCAATAATGCCTGTGCAATGGCTCCGGGCATTTGTTGGAACTGTTGCAGTGCGAGTCTGAGCCAGGTGGAAATGGTGGTGCTGCGATTGGCCGTCACGCCTCGCAGGGCTTCGAGGGCTTGCTGCTTAGCAGAAACGGTGGCCAGGGACAGCGGAGATAGGAGTTGCGCGGTGCTCGATCCGGTGACGATGAAGAAGTAGACATCCGTGGGCAGCAGTTCGATCAGTTTGGCGATCGCTTGTTTGGCCGATCGTATTTTTTCGCCTTCCATGGAGCCGGACGTATCACAGATAATCCCAAATACCCGCGCTGCACCCGAGGTTGCCCCGATCGGAGCATTGCCGCCCGACTCGCCGCTAGATTCATTATCGGTGGCGATCGTCATGATGGCATTGACTTCCTGAGAGCCTTCGGGAAGGTAGGCATTTTGATAAACTTGAGCGTTAAATTGAGTCGTCATAGCGGTTTAGGTGCGTTGGATAATGGTTGGGTGTTGAGTTTAGAGCGTCGGGCGAACCGCCCCCCGGCCCCCAATTCTGGGGGAGTTAGAGAGATTCAGGTCCCCCCAGAATTGGGGGGGCTTTCTTTCAAATCTAACAATGCGATCGTGATGTTGTCCTGTCCCCCACAGCGCAGGGCGAACTCGACTCCCTTGCGGGCGATCGTGATGAGGTCAGCGCCTTCGGGCTGTTGCAGGCTTTTCTGAAGTTGTGAAACCTCGCTGGCGTAGTTCCAGAGACCATCACTACAGAGCAGCAAGCGACCGGGAAGTGGCAGATTGATTTGTGCGATCGTCGGTTCCATTTCGCCGTCGGCATCAGCTCCGAGCCATCGCGTAATGGCATGGGCTTGCAGCGATCGTTCCGCTTCCTCCCGTGACATTTGACCTGTGGCTACCATCTCCTCACACCAGGAATGATCTTGGGTGAGTTGCTGGGATGCTTCCGGTGCGAACCAATAGGCCCGACTATCGCCTAGCCAGCCTAGGGTGATTTGCGTCATAGCAGGCGATTCAACACCGGATTCGACAATGGGTGAAACGATCGCCGCTACGATCGTCGTTGAAGGTGCTTCGCCATGGCCCGAGGGGACCAGTTTTGCGACGGTAGATTGGGCGGCGGCGATCGCTTCTAATAAGGCTTGGCTCGGTTCCACATCTGCTTCTAACGATCGTTGAATCGATCGGCAAGCGGTTTGGGAGGCTTGCTGAGAGGCGATGCCAGGGTTGCTAGAACTGGATACGCCATCACAGACCACCAGCACCGCTCGGCCATCGCTCAACTGCTGAATCGCAAAACAATCTTCGTTCTGCGAATGCTTAATGCCCCGATCGCTAATAGCCACAAAGTTTGGGTTAATGATTTGTTCAAACCGATCGCGCTTCGTTGGATTACGAAACCCGCACTGATTACAAAAGCCATCGGGTTCTAAGTCGGTGCTGTCACATTTCTGACAATTGGGAAACACCGTTTGAGGCAGGTTTGAATCGTTCCCTGCAACCCCTTCAGGAATCGCTAATGCCGTCCCACAGGATTCACAGAATCGAGCAGCGAGGTCGTTTTCTTCATGACAAGCAGGGCAATGATTCATAACAAATCCGGTAGAACGTTGAGTGGTGATCGGGCTTCGACTCCGCTCAGCCCACGGGGTCTTTGAACAGAAGGTCGAGGACTGAGCGGAGTCGAAGTCCGGCTTAAGCCCACGGAGGCTTTGCATGGAGGATTGAAGACTGAATGGAGGATCGAGGACTGAGCGGAGTCGTTCGCATCGCGTTGCGCTAGCAAAGTCCGGCTTAAAACATCGATTCACTCCGCACTCGATTGGCCTCATCAACTAGACGAATTTTTTCATCGCCACTGGATAGATGTGCCATCGCCTTCAGCACCTCCTCTAACTTGCACTTCAGTTCCTCGATCGTCAGCGGCAAATGCTGAGTGCCGATCGATCGCAGATGGTTTCTGGGGGACTGTTGGACAACCTGGAGAGCATTGCTGTAAAGCATGTACAGTAAGTGATACCGCTCCATGCCTTGCAGCGAAAGTTGATTCATCAGTGTGGAAGCTGCCGTCAACGTCTGGGGTGTCGGCGGGGATTTTTGAACACTGGCCAAGCATTGGACCATTTCGGCCTGCGATCGTAAATGCAAACTAGACGTTGCCGGAATTTGCTGAAGCGCTCTCACCGCCTCATTACGACAGTCCTCCGTGGAATGGGTCGCTGTCTGGAGTGCCAGGTAGCAGCGGGCTTGACCAAAGGCCGCGCTGGGATAGTCGGGACTGGTTTGGAGAACTCGTTGATAGTAGAAAATCGCCTCAGAATAGTTCTGGTTTTGCTCTAGGGCTAGAGCGAGAGCGAGTTGAGGCGCGAGTTCTCCGGGGAGATCGGTGTAGACCCGATCGAACCGGGCGATCGCCTCCTTTGACTTCTTTCGGGTCAAATCAATGCGTCCCCAGTTCCAAGTAGCCCGCCATTCCCAAGGATCAATCTCAGCAATCTCTTGTAAGATGGGCTGCGCTCGATCGACATCGTCCTGAGAGAGCCAATGTTCCACAATTTGTAACTTGGTTTCAATGGACTTCGGATACTTCCAAGAAATCTCCACCAGTCGATCGATGCGCTGTGCCGGATTGATCAAACTCATCGCATTCATTAGATCGGGCATTGCCGGATCGTCCTTACCCATCATAGGCATGGGAATTTGATGGGGATCGACCCCGATCGGATCAAGAGCACCTGTGACCAAATAGGACAACCGATCGCTCCCAAACAACGTACTCACTGACGGACAAGGCGTTCCCCGATCGGCAGCCACCACTTCCCGCATCACCCCTAAAAGCTGATCGGCCATTTCGTCTGCTGATTGAAAGCGGGCATTGGGATCGGAAGCGGTCGATCGCAATAGAAATCGATACAGCGACTCATGTTTCGCAAACAGCGGCTCGTCCTTCGGCGTCGGCAAACTGTAGAGATGCTCTTTGCTGAGTTTAAATCGATCAAACGAACACACCAATACGGCCAAGGTGCGAGCAACAGTATATAGATCCGTTACGATCGTCGGCCCTTCTCCAGCTTCCGGCGCAGTATAGCCGACCGTTCCATAGATATCGCCGTCTGGATCATCAATCCGCCGCACGCCGCCCATGTCGATCAGTTTGACATCATCCCCTTCAATCAAAATATTGTCCGGTTTGAAATCGCAGTAGACGAGGTTTTGGCCATGGAGGTAGGAGAAGGCGCTGAGGATGCGGTGAATGTAAGCGATCGCCTCCGCCACAGGGAGGACGCCATTCTCCTTACGGATATCCTTCAGTGTTTTGCCCCCGACGTATTCCATGACAATAAAACTCTCAACCCCATGGCTGACAAAGTTATAAATCCCGACAATATTGGCGTGCTTAACCGACGCGAGAAACTGTTTCTCCGCCACCGCCACCGCCGCGCTGGAGGCATCTTCCGTATTCAGCAATCCCTTCAGCACCACATAGCGCGACAGCACCAAGTCATACCCCAAATACACCCACCCCAATCCTCCAAAGGCGATCGCCCCTTTGACCTCATACTGTCCCGCCACCCGATCGCCAGGTTTTAGCGAAGCAATGAATGAGTACTTCTGACCACAGGCCGGACAAAATCCTTTTTCGCGTTTGACACTTTGGCCGCAGTCACTATTGCCACAGAACCGTTTATGTTCTGGGACGACTGCCTCTTTCATGATCACGCTTTCAGGGGCGATCGACGGTAACTCAGGCAGAGAAATTAAACCCGCCCCGAGCTTTTTGCGGGTGCTGCGGCTGACGGAAGCCGATCGACGGGTGCCCTTCGTCCCCGCGATCCCTGTCACGCTGCTGGAGATGCCAGTACTCAAACTGCTCAGCCCACTCAGCCCACTTCGACTACTTAAAATCCCACTACTGGGAACCGCCTGACTAACGCGAGTGCTGAACTCTCCACTGACCTGACTCAGGGACGAGCTGGAGCTTGATTTAGGTTTTGATACAGAGTTTGATATAGAGCTGGCTGGCGAACTCGCTTTAGCCCCGGCCATCCCGCAGACATCACAGTAGCCATCATCAATGGTTCCAGTACATCCCGCTTGAAGGCAACGATCGGGGGATTGAGCGATTGGCGCTTGAGGATTTGTCATAAGAGTTTAATCAATCCTTCTAGACTCAAGGTCTTAGGCGTATTGCTTCTATAGTAAGAGCGATCGAGGGAAACGCTTAGCTCAGGTTTCCCCGATCTTTGGGTCAGAAACGGCTCAGTAATCCTGAGTCGAGGACTGAGCGGAGTCGAAGTCCGGAATGGGATTCTATTTATCGGGAAGTGCTTAGCTCGATCGGGAATTAAACCAATCCACACGACGGGTTAAGAACATGACGATCGCTAGAAATACAAATAATCCAACGGATCCAAGTAATAACGAATAATCTTGACTCGCCAACACCACATAGAGATAGCTATAAAGTGAAACCTGCATCACCCCCACAATGCCACCGCGACGTTTGGTTCGCAGCGCCGACATCGTATAGCCCGTAATCATCAAAACGATCGACAAACTTGCCACCACATAGGCTTGATGAAATCCCAAATGCTCAGAGAGCGCCAACTGCAAGAGATAAAACAAACACATCGCGACGCCGACCAAGAGATATTGCAGCGGATGCACCTTCACCCCCGCCGTCACCTCAAATAGCCACAACACCGCAAAGGTCAGAATAATAAACAGGAAATTGTACTTAATGCTGCGCTCCGCCATATGGTAATTATCTACTGGAGAAAATAAATTTACTCCAAAGCGCGCATTGTATAGCGTTACGTCCGCCACAGGCGCATCGTCATTCCATTGCTGTGGAAAATTACGACTCAGGAACGGAATCTGCCACTTCGCTTCAAATCCCTTATCACTAATTTTAGGCTTCTCCGGCAACCACCCCCCTTGGAAACTAGGACTTGCCCAATTTGATTTGAGATTGACCTGCGTCAGTTTTCCCATGGGCACAAAGTACAAACTCTCACTGCCCCGCAGCTCGATCGGAATCGAAAACTCGTAGTCTTTTTTCTCACCCATTTGGGACAGTCTTGCATGGATCCCAGAAACTGTTGAAATATTCGTAGGCGGCATATAGCGACTACTATCAATGCTAGCGCTTGAGCCAGAATAGGGCATCGCAGTTTGCACTGGATTGATCTGAATATTCGGATCCCCCGCTTTGAATTTTCCCAGTCCTGGGTTGAACGGGATTTTGGTCTTATTCCACTGAAGATTGACCTGATCACTAATGGCCCGCGTATCCGAAATTTGCACCGCCAGTTCCGATCGGTCCCACAGCACGTCCTCCGGTTTCACGCCCCAAGCCGTAAAATCTAAGGGTTCAAACTTCCCCTTCACATCCCATTTAGTTGTATAAACTGGAACCTGAAATAATCCGCGATTACGCACCTCGGTTGCCATCGTGGCATTGATCTGAAGATCATCGGGCAGAAAGGTCGCCACCTTTTGTTCGGACTTGGGTTTTTCAGCCGTGCCCGATCGCTTGATGTAGGGAACCATGAGGCGTGGTCCCACCAAGGTTTGCTCTTTGCCCCATTTGCTCGTGACATCGAGAATGGCCGTTTGGCGAAGATTTTGTCGTTCGCTGATAATTCCAAAGAGCATGACCGTCGGGATCTGGAGAATCAAAACCAAGAAACCAATGACCAGTAGTCGCGTGAATTGAGAATTCATCAGCCGATCGATCGGGGTGGAGGATTGATTCGGCGAGTTAGACGGCAGGTTAGAGGGTGGATTCGGCGGTGGATTTTCAGAAAAAGACATCATTCAGTACCAGAGCTAGGTCAACCAATATCGGCAGACTTCAACAGGGATTGCCTACATTCCGGAAAACCCAGCCTATGCAAAAATCAGCCGATCCAAAATCATATATCGTGGATTTTTAGAATGAATTGCGTCAATTTGACGATCGCGATATACAATCGAGCCATACCAAAGCAGGACCCAAACACAGGACCACAAAGTAATGGCTTTTAATGTCTTAACTGATGACTTCAGAAAGCAACTAGAACAGCAGCGCAAACGCCTTGTTAAGGATCGTGATGCTCTTGTTAAAGCGGCTATCACTCAGGCGACCGCTTCGATCGATGCGAGTCTCGACCATATCAGCAGTCTCCTTGGAGAACTTGCAGCCCCCGCAAAAGCCCGCCGAGGTCCTAAGCCTAAGGCAGCGGCAGCAGTAAAAGTCCCCTCCGGCAAACCCCGTGGCCGTCGTCCCAAGCAAGTAGTTGAAGCTGCTGCTGAAGAGATGGACAGCACAGTGGTCAAGCCTAAGCGCGGTCGTCGTCCCGCCGCCGCCGCTCTAGAAACCACGAGTACGGCTCGTAAGACCAAAGCCCCTAAAGCGACAAAGGCCCCTAAAGCGGCCAAAGCGCCTAGAGCAACCAAAGCGCCTAAGGCGGCTAAAGAGCCTAAAGCAAGTAAGGTCAGCACCAAAACTAAAGCCAAGACCAAAGCGCCTAAAGCAGCGATCGACCTTCCTGAGTTGAAGGCTGAATTTGCAGGGTTGACGGCAACTCAAGCGATCGCTCAAGTGCTGAAAAAAGTGCCCCAAAAAGCGTTTGATGTGGATCAAATGATTCAGGAAATCTATGGAACGGTTGATGCGAGTGCAGCAGCCCGTACCCGTCAGCGCGTCGGCGTGATGTTTGGCCATGGTGCGCGTCGCGATGAAT
Organism: Synechococcales cyanobacterium bin31.maxbin.ball.101; assembly: GCA_013298165.1. Taxonomy (GTDB): domain Bacteria; phylum Cyanobacteriota; class Cyanobacteriia; order Leptolyngbyales; family Leptolyngbyaceae; genus JAAFJU01. The sequence continues at coordinate 32,336 of JAAFJU010000005.1, forward strand.
TTGAAAAAGTTCAGGACAACCCACCACTCTACAAGATTGGTCGTGCCAGCAAATAAAGTTGCAGGTCTGTATCGCTTCAGGGATGCAGATTAGTGTTGTGGACGTGCGAAAAAATGATGTTTATCTAGAATGCTTCTCTCAATCAGATGCCTCTCTAAGATGACTTCTCAGAACTGAGTGCTAGACGAATTCGTCTCACCCAAGCTAGGATCATTTTTTCGCCATCCCTCATTCTTGCCCAACTTCGCTATGCTCCATTCTGATTTTCAGCGACGCCGTAGCCAACTGCTTTCAAAAATTGCAGGAGGGACGGCGATTTTTAATGCGGCCCCCCAAGCGGTCATGCACAATGATGTGGAATATAATTTCCGCCAAGACAGCGCCTTTTACTACCTCACAGGCTTTAATGAAACCGATGCCGTCGCCGTCTTCGCGCCCCATCACGACGAGCATCAATACATTCTCTTTGTCCAACCCAAAGATCGCGCTAAAGAAACCTGGAGTGGCTATCGAGTCGGAGTCGATGCCGCCAAGGAACATTATGGGGCGGATATGGTGTATCCGATCGCAGAACTCGATCAGCATCTGCCCAAATATTTAGAAAAAGCCGACAAACTCTACTATCACTTCGGCATTGATCAAGCCTTTAACGATCGCATTTTAAACCATTACCGATCGGGCGTTCGTCAATATGATCGGCGTGGGACTGGCCCGCTCTCCATTGCAGACCCCATGGCGGTAATGAGTGCCCTGCGATTGCATAAGAGTGACTATGAACTGAGTCAAATGCGTCAAGCCGTTGCGATCGCCGCTGAAGCGCATAATCTGGCCATCCAGAAGCGAAAACCGGGTCTATACGAATATGAACTCCAAGCTGAAATGGAAATGATCTTTCGACAGCATGGAGCCATTGGTCCCGCCTATCCCTCGATCGTCGCCTCGGGCGCAAACTCCTGCATTCTGCACTATGTGGAAAACGATCGGCAAATGCAAGACGGTGAACTGCTACTGATCGATGCCGGGTGTTCTGTCAATTATTACAACTCGGATATTACGCGCACCTATCCCGTGGGCGACAGGTTTAGTCCAGAGCAGCGCATTCTGTACGAATTAGTTCTAAAAGCCCAGCTTGCCGCCATCGACAAGATTAAACCCGGCAATCCCTGGAATGAATTTGATGATACTGCCGTCCGCGTGATCAGCGAAGGGCTGATTGAATTAGGGCTAATTGTGGGAGAACTGGACACCGTCATTAAAGACAAACTCTACAAACCCTTTTTCATGCATGGCACCGGACATTGGCTCGGTTTAGATGTCCATGATGTGGGAGGCCGCAAGACGGGCGATCTGTGGCATACCTTTGCCCCTAATCAAGTCATTACAGCGGAACCCGGCATCTACATTCGATCGGATTTTGAACCGCTTGAAGGTCAGCCCATGGTGCCCGATCGCTGGTTGGGGATTGGGATTCGGATTGAAGATGATATTTTAGTGACGCCGGATGGCAATGAAGTGCTGACGGCGGCGGTGCCCAAGGCGATCGAGTTTCTAGAACGTTAGGAATTTAGAACGACAAAAATGGCATCCCAACAATGCGGGATGCCATCTTCATCGTTACTTCATATTTCTGCTGATCCAGATTAGACCGTGATCAGACCGTGATCAGACCGTGATCGGACTGTTATCGGACCGTCATTGGATCGGTCGAGTTCCAGGTTGTACCTGCTCCTTTGCCGGAACGCTTGAACTGCGATCGCTGTTTTTTGATTAGCTCTTTTTGTTCTGGGGTGAAGACGAGTTCGCTTCTGGATTTAGCAGACTCGCGAATTTTTTTGAGTTGAGCTTTTTGGTCCTCGGTGAGTCCGAGTTGCTTCCAACCGCCCTGTTGACGATTGCCCTGGCCCCGAGATTCTTTCATGGCTTTGATCTGTGCCTTTTGGCTATCGGTGAGGACCGATTCCATTTGAGCGCGGGTTTCGGTGCGGATTTGTTTAAGTTGAGCCTTTTGGGTCTCGGTTAGATTGAGACTTTTTTGGAATTGTTTCCACTGGGCCGATCGTTCCGTCCGATCGCCCATGGGTACTGCTTGAGCATTGGCGGACATCAAGACCGGAGCGCTCAAAAGCATTGCCCCAGCAGCCACAGAAAGAAGTTGACGTAACATCATGAAAAGCCTCTCAAACGCAAATGGTGGGTGTTTTGGATACCTTCCTATCCTACAAATCAAACCTTCCAGGCACCATGGGAACAATGTCCCGACTTTGCAGATTCACCCAAGTTCAACCTAGGACTTTTCTCCTAGACCCATTCAAATGACAGCCGCTCAACGCTCTATGTGAAATTTCGGATAAGCTTAGGAGCAAGTTCACAATCCTGCCTGAGTATGATTAGATAATGTATTCTTGAATAAGCTATTAAATCCGTACTCATACGCAGACATTTAGGTGCGTAGGTATTAAGGTTTACCAGGTTGTTCAGAATTTTATATTCACAATATTTAGTATCCACAGAACGATCGTCTTCGAAATTATTATTTGCCCCCAAATTATTATTTGCGCTCATTCCTGATTTAACGTCTTTAACGTCAATTGATTTTTATATTGTACTGGAGAATTTTAAATGGCTATGGATCCAATCAGAAATGGAAGCTCTGCTTCTCAAGGGAATGCTCTGAATCCTCAGTCATCCGTTCCTGAACTTTCTGATCGGGACCGCACCATGATTGATCGGGCGATCGTCTACGCCCAGCAATCCGCCACGAATAGTCGATCGGACGATGAGGATGGCGAAGATGGCGAAGAGATTTCCATTCAGAAGATCTTTGCGTTTCTCAAGCGTCGGGCCTGGATTATGGCATCCGTGGGCGGCATTTCTGCCCTGGGTCTTTGCACGATGGTGATGGGGAGTCCACCGAGTTATATTGGCACCTTTAGGCTGTTGGCGGAACCTGTGACGAGCGGCAGTCAACTGGCCGATGATCTGACCGCCGATGCGGTGCAAAGTAACCAAGCCACCACGCGCCGATCGGTTTCGAATGCGTTGGACAATAGCAAAATTGACTATGTCAGTCAGATTGAAGTTCTCAAGAGTGAGACGACCTTAGAGCCAATTATCAAGCGCATCCAGGAAAAGTATCCTAAAATTACATACTCCACTCTTGTTAATAGTATGAAAATCCAGCGCCCTAAGGACACCAAGGTGCTTGATTTTGCCTATGCTTCTAAAAATCCTGACGAAATCGATGTGGTGTTGAAGGAGTTGTCAGCGGGATTTATTCGTTACAGCATTGACGATCGGCGCAACAACCTCAAAGAAGGCAGCCAGTTCATCGAGGAACGCATTCAAAAACAGCGTCAAGAAGTCGAAGCCTTAGAAAGCAAACTCAGCATTCTGCGGAAACAATACAACATTGTTGATCCGAAAGCGGTCGTCGATCGGTTGGCCGATCAAATGAAAACGATGACCAGCGAGCAAGCCGCAACCCGGATTAAACTCGCTTCGGTCCAGAGCCTCTACGACAATCTCAAGCGGCAAACGGGCGTTGCACCCCAGCAAGCTCTAGCCCTGGCCAATTTGAGTGAATCCCCCAGCTATCAAGCACTCCTGACCAAACTCAGAGAAATTGATACCAAGATCGCCTTGGAATCAACGCGATTTGAAAATACAACGCCGATGATGCAACTGCTGCAATCCCAGCGCAAGGAACTGTTGCCTGTGCTGCAAGCCGAAGCGCAGCGGATTATGGGAATTGATAATGGGGATTCGACAAATCCTGAGGCGCTGGGATTTCAGGGTGCTGTGGGTCGAGACCTGACCAAGCAATTAGTGGATGCCGCGAATCAACTGCAGATTTTGACCAATCAAGCCCAGGTGATTCAACAGACGATCGCCCAGAATGGCCAGCAGACTCAAAATATTGCTGGAATTTCGTTGGAATATACCAAAGTGGTGCGCGAGATTGATATTGCCACCAACAGTTTGACCCGGCTCCTCCTCGCTCGGGAAAACCTTCAGCTTGAATCCGCTCGTCAAGCGGCACCTTGGCAAATGCTGTCGAAGATTGACGATCGCAGCATTGGCATCACAGGCAATAAGCCCATGATGTTTTTGCTGAGCTTACTGGCCAGCGGCGTGATTGGTTTAGTTGCGGCTTTGATTGCAGAACAGCTCGATCGTGTTTTCCATGACGTTGAAGAACTCAAGGAAACCAATCTCCCCACCTTGGGAATTATTCCGTTCTACCAAGGTCTCAAACAAGAAACGGCCTTTGCCAATTTGGGCCGCTTAGCGCCGCAGGTGGATTCGCCTGCAGACCGGAAGTCTCAGCAATCCCATGCCGCATTCTTGGAATCGTTTTATACCCTTGATGCGAACCTGCGACTGCTGGGATCGGATCACCCGATTCGATCGATTACCATTACGTCCGCCAGTCCCGCAGATGGAAAATCGAGTATTTCATCTCATTTAGCTTGGGCCGCAGTCGCTATGGGCCGTAAGGTTCTACTCATTGACACGGACCTGCGGCGACCCCAGGTTCATCGCTGGTTTGGGATGCCAAATCTTCGGGGCTTAAGTAATGTGATTACGTCGGATACTGACATTCACGACTTCATTCAAGAATCCCCCCAAGATCCCAATCTATCCTTGCTGGCAGCAGGTCCGTTGCCGCCTTCTCCGGGACGACTGTTGAGTTCGAATAAAATGCGATCGTTGATTCAGCAGATGACGGAAGAGTATGACTTAGTGATTTGCGATGCCCCTCCGGTCGTGTTTGCGGATGCGAAACTGACGGCAGCGCATACGGATGGCATTCTCGTTGTTGTGGGTGTGGGTAAGACCGATCGGACCCATGTGTTGCAGGCATTGGGCGATCTGAAGGGGAATGCGCAATGTCCTGTGTTGGGGATTGTAGCGAACGGGGTGAAGAGTGCCGCCAGTGCCTCGTCCTATTACTACCAACGCTATTACGAACAACGACCCGAGAAGAAATCGATTCTGTCTCCTCGCAAATTGCAGAAGCGATCGTAGGCGAACCGCCCCCAACCCCCTTTCTTAGATGCCCGTAAGGGCTATATTCTGGGGGCTTCAGAAGTTCATGTTCCCCCAAAATTGGGGGCTAGGGGGCGGTTTGCCAGAGAATGGATTTTTTACACTGCAACATAAGGCGTTGCTTGTGTTTGGTCACGCCACGATCGGGCGTAGGTCCCGTTTTGTTCAAGCAGCGTATTGTGGTTGCCGGATTCAATCACCTCTCCGCCTTGCAACACATGGATCATATCCGCCCGCATCGCCAAGGTAAATCGGTGGGTAATCACGATCGCCGTGCGCCCATTGGCCATTCCCCGGAACCGATCGAGCCAGTCATGCTCCGACCAAGAATCCATAAAACTGGTTGGCTCGTCCAAGATCAAAATCGGGGCTTGACGGATAAAGGCTCTGGCCAAGGCTATGCGTTGCCATTCGCCGCCACTTAAGTCGGTTCCTTCCGCGAACCATTTTCCAAGTCTTGTATTTTCCTGCTGGGGCAGACGATCGATAATTTCAGTTGCACCCGCTTCTGCAATGGCACTGCGGATTTCGTCCGGCGCAATCTCGCGATCGACATCCCCGAGGGCAATGTTTTCAGAAACCGTTTTCTGATAGGTCACTGGAAACTGGAACATCACCGTCAACATCGATCGCCATTCGGCTTGGGAAAAGTCACGAATGTCGGCGTTATCGAGATTCACACTGCCCGTCTCGGGATCGTAAAACCGACAAAGCAATTTAATCAGCGTACTTTTTCCAGCCCCATTTTCACCCACGATCGCCACAATCTTACCCGCAGGAATCGTCAGATTAAAGTCTTTGAAAATCCACCGATCGCTTCCAGGATAACGAAAGCTAACGTTTCGCAGTTCGATGCTTTCTTGGGGGGCGATCGGAATGGGTTTGGGTTGCGGCGGATCAACTAAGGTAGACGCCATGTTGAGGTATTCAAAGAGATTGCCTAAGTACAGACTATTGCCGTAAATCTGACTAAGCTGCGTCAAAATCCCTTTGGCCAAGCCCTGGCCTCGGTTGAAGGCTTGATAAAAGAGGGCTAAATCGCCCAAGGTGAATTTACCTTGTAGCGCTTGCCAGAGCATCCAGGCCAAGGCCAAACCCGCCACCACCATCGCCATTAAACTCCCGCCCAATTGGGCGATCGTTTGTTCTTGGATCAGGCTGATATTTTCATTACGAAGCTGAGTGCGAAACCCTTCATAGCGCTTCCGAAAGTTATCCCCTAACCCAAAAAGGCGCAATTCTGCTGCGGTATAACTTTGGGTAATCAGAAAGTCATGATATTCCGCTTGGCGACGCAGGGGTGTCGTCCGTTCCCACCAGCGATGGTATTGTCGGTTGAATTTGGACAGAAAGTAAAAGGCAGGTAATGCGCTGATGATTAAGACGATCGGCAACCACAACCCGTAGGGAATCAAGACAGCGGCGATCGTCACCAGCGTAATCAAATTCTGAATCAAACTCCCACTACTTTCAAGCAGTGTAATCGGACGACTGCTGGAATTGTTCCGGGCCTGATGGAGCTTGTCATGAAACTCGGGCATCTCATGGAATGCCAGGTCCGCTTCGATCGACTTACGATGAACCAATGAATGAATATGGTCTGCCACATACTCAGATTGAATCGTCCGTAAAATTGAGAGTCCTGTTTTTGCGAGTTCCGATAAGAGCAACGTTGCGCCCATGAGGAGGCAGGGCATCAGGAGAAGTTGAATACTGACTTCGACATTCCTAAGGGCGATCGCCTGCACCAAGGTATCCACCAGCAGCTTCGTCAAATAAACCGTCGCCCCCGGCAGCAACCCCTGAATCACCAGCAAAATCCCCCAGCCCACCGTCGCCCGAGGCGCAGAAGCCCAGACCAAATCCAGGGTGGGTTTGATATAAACCAGTTGACTCAAGGCACGACGAAGCTTCTTCAACATAGGGAAACCAGAATTTGAACAAGTCAGTAATAATAAACCTCATGTTCCCCCAGAATATAGCCCTTACGGGCATCTCAGAAAGGGGGTTAGGGGGCGCGATCGGTTAGGAATTCAAAAAGTGGGATTCAAGCATCGTAGCGAGTTTTGGGAGATCTTCCAGGTTTTGCGATCGGATCATCCGATAAAAGGGGAGAGATTTTGCAAAATCGGTACATTGTTTAAACTGCGCAGGACTATGCTGTTGCAGCCACATGGTGGGTAATGAGTTTTTCATCATGCCAAAGACCGCATCAATCTGTGCGCAGGGTTGAATATCGAGCGCTTCTCCAGCTTCTAACACGTAGATCTGTTTCAGGGGCAATGGCGTCTCTATAAATTGATGACGCGCATCAAAACTCACTTCTCCGCATTCAGGATGTTTCTCAATAATGTGCGTTTCGCCGTAGTCCAGACAGGCGGCAACGGGTTCAGAGATCTTGAGGCGCGGATAGCCCGGATAGACCCAGTAGCCGCCCTCTTTAAAGACGATCGGAACGGCATCATCAGACAGTAATCGATGGCCTCTTTTGTACAGAGCCGCAGCAGTGGAAGACTTTCCGGTGCCCGACGGTGCAATGACTCCGACGACTTGATCCCCGATCGCCATGGCACTCCCATGCAGCGCTAAAATTCCGCGCTGATAGAGCAACACGGTTAGAATCGTGCCTAAAATATAGAGCCGAATTTGATTAAGATCTTGCGCCTCACTCGGTTGAATCAGAACTTCGCGCCCTTCCTTGAGGATAAAAAGCCCGTAGCGCCGATCGAATAACGTCCCCTCTTTTTCGTTTAAATCAGCGTAAATTAAATGAGGGCAGTTGTACCGATCGAAATCGGCGACCGTTGGATCAAAATTAATATAGACATCGGCTTTTGATAAAAGCATCCCGCCACTTAAGGACGGCAATAAGGACGGCAAAGCTGGAATCTCAAGATTAGAATGAATGACTAATCCATAAACCCAATAATGATGCATAAGGAAACTACAGTTAAACGGGACATTGATTAAAAGTATCTATATTCTCAGTTAGAGCTTGTTTCTAAGGTTTGTAGAAGATAACTCTAGAAACCCTAGAAACAAGACTTAGATTGAGAAGAAGATAAAAAATTATCCTAACAGGCAATTCCTAAATCTTCTTAGTTCAACCTATTCTTAACGAACAGGATTACCGTTGTTGGTAATGTCGATCAACGATCCGCCAGTGGCGATCGGAGTCGTCACAGAAACACCGTTCACGACTAAGACGATCGAGTCTCCGCTACCCAATTTTTTGTTGAAATCAACGTTATTTTGGGTGATTTTGGAGGCAGGGCCGTAGTTCTTAAGTGCAGGAGTAGACCATGTTTGCTTTGTCATTTTAAGTTCCTTTGGTAGACAAGATTTATCAGTTGAAATTCATCATCTGAGTGTGCAAATTGAAGTCTAGTTCCGTTGGATGTTGATGAGCGATCGCCCAGCAGCAGCCCCAGAAGCCACAACAGTTGTGACGCCTGCGATCGTGACAGTGATCGTATCACCTGCACCACCGCTTTTTGTCACAGTCCCGACGGGCTGTTGTTCTGTGATATCTTCTACGTTGCCGTAGAAGCTTAGTCGAGGTTTCGACCAAGGTTGTTTTTCAATCATGGTGAGTTTCCTCAGAAGTTGAATGAGTCGAGGGAAGCTGTTCTGAATTTCAGGAATAGAACCCCCATATTATATTTAGACCTAATTCGCGGAAAATGCGTAGATTTATTCTAAAATTCATCTAAATATTACAAACAAAGGGTGGATTCCACTTAGAATTTGTGATAAAGGAAATTTAAATTCTGTCTAACCAAATCCCCAAGTTCGTGGCGGCGTAGACTTGGAGTGCGGCCTGCTCGTTGAGGGGATCCTGATTGTATTGTTGATAGGCTTGGGCGAGGAAGTTTGACTCTAGATAGCTTGTGATCACTGAGTTGGGATTGAGAATATATTTTTCAATCCGCGATCGTTCTTCCTGCAGGAGTCGGGGCTTGGTATTGGCTCCGAGGTTGGCTTTGCTAAGACGCTGACGAATTTCATCCGGTAAAATTCCCTGGGTTCCCCGTCGCGCAATCAGCCGAGTGATCCCCTGTCGAAACTTCTGTTCTGGCGGTAAAGAGACGCAAAATTGCATCAAGCGCCGATCGCAAAAGGGATATCTCAGTTCCACATCAAAGGCCGCTGCGGACCTGTCGGCGAGTTCCAGTGCATACTGCAACAGTCCGGACTGGAGGCTATAGCAATGGGCATGGCGGGCCGTTGTCATCTCAGGCAAATGATACTGCTGTTTCAGAAGTTTTTGCGCGTAGGTGGACAGCTTTAACTGTTGCGCAAATTTTGGCTGAAGTCCCGATCGTTTCCATAGGGGAGACCGGGCTTCTTGGAGCATGGCCCATCCAGAATAAAGCCAGCGAGGAATCTTGCCTTTAAAGCCCCAGTCCCAGGCTAGTAGAGGGATTGGGTAGTTTGTAACGCGAGCGTAGGCGCGGATTTCTTTGGCAAATTGTTTGAATTTCCCCGTATCTAGCAACTCAATTAAATAGGGCTGACCGTGGGAAACGGTGCTGTCTCCGTCAATGCCATCCATCACAATGCGAACTTGATTGCTTTTAGCCCGATCGTACCAAGCCCAGTTGTAGTAGAGATTAGGGGCAAAAAATGGCTCATCCATATGCCAAAACATTTGTTCCGCATGGCCGAGGGGATTGAGCCGATCGCCTTCAATAAAGTGCGGGGTGAAGTTGCCTTGTTCGAGGACTTTTTCCACATAAAAGCGTTCATCAATCAGCTTGCGATGCGCTTCGGGTAAATTGTCAAAACTTGTGGAAAAGGTGTGAACGGTGTTGTGTTGTGTTTCACCCAGCAAGGTCCTAGCCGTACAGGCGATCGAGCTAGAGTCCAAGCCACCGCTGAGCATAGAGCCAATGGGAAAGGCCGATCGCATTCGACAGCGCACGGCCTCGGTCAACTGCTCCCGATAGGCTTCAGCGTAGTCATAGTCGGAGCTAAGCTTGAGTTCGGTATCGCGATCGAGCTGCCAATATTGTCGCATGGCAAATTTGCCCGCCGCCACTGTGAGGCAGTGGGCAGCGGGCAAACGCAGGATATGTTCGTAGGCTGTGATTTCGGGGTCTTCTAAAAGCCGCATCATGAGTTGAGCAATGCGCAACTCATTAACGATTTTTGGAATCTTCGGGACTTGGAAAAGCGCTTTGATTTCGGAGGCGAAGGCAAAGAGATGCGGCGAATGGTAATAAACAAAGGGTTTAATTCCCATCGGATCGCGGGCACAGAAGAGTTTTTGCTGTGGCTGATCCCAAATGGCAAAGGCAAAATCGCCAATCAGCTTTTCAGGACAGTCTTCACCCCATCGACCATAGGCCGACAAAATCAGGTCACTGTCGGTGATCTTGCCGGGTTCTCGCCGATCGAGTCCCAGTTGTTCAATCAGTTCGGTTCGATTATCAATGCGAGCATCCGCCGTAATCACCCAAGCATTTTGCTGCTTAGGCAATGCTTCAATCAGCGACTCCGGCGTCGTCCAAAGCATCCGAGACCCCAGTCCAACCTGCCCCTCTGCCCAAACCCCACCTCCATCTTTGCCGCGATGCTTCAGACTATCCGTCATCGCTGCGAGGGTATGGGAGTCAATGGGTTCTTGATTTAGGGCGTAAAGCCCAACGATCGCACTCATATAAGATTAAAAATATAAATCAAAGTGATCCGGCCATTCCTTGATAAAACTGTTTTTCGAGTCGCTTGTACCGATCGATTTCAGGCAGCCAGCCCATGACGATCTGTTGTTCGCTTTCGATCCAAGCATGGGCTTGAAGTTCTCCGCTTTCCGCTTTGAGGACGCCGATACAGAGGTCATAGGGATAGCCATTCTGACCCATGAGAATTTGAGTGGTCATGGCTTTGGCTAAACATTTTGCACCTCCAGGCATCACTTTTGCGGCCCGGTCTACAGACCAAGTCAGACCGTAGAGGGTGTAGTAGCCATCCGATCGAAGGGTCTTCTGAGCGATCCGATCGACTTTGGCCTGTAGCTGCGCAAAGCGTAAAAATCGTAGTCCCAATCGCACTAAGGTCAACCAGAAAAAGGCTTGCAGAAACAGACCTATGGCGGCGAGTTTAATTCGAATGCCATTTTTGATTTTATGGAGCAATGATTTCATGCCTTCATCCCCCTTAGTCAAGACTAATTAAGTCGGCTTCACTCAGACTGATGAGCAGTTCTTTGAGTTCCCGATCGCAGTCTTCGGGGGTGACATCATATTCATCTAAGAGTGTTTGCCGAAGGTCTGCAAGGGTCTGGGGGGTTTGGATCAGGGTCCAGATTTTGACGCCGACGTTGTTAAGTCCGTAGTACAGCCCGGAGGTCATGTGCAGCAAGATAGTTTCGCCTTCGAGGTCCGATGAGATTTGATCGGGGAGGGCTGAAATGAGGGTCGTATCGATTAAGGTCATAAAATTATGAATAATGGTAGATTTACAAGATATACATCATTTTTGAGCTTTTGCATCGTAGCCGATCGCGTAATCCTTTATACAACCATCATTGAATTGCCATGATTCATTTGACGAGGAACTTAAAGAGGTTTTGGCGATAGTCTCGGATGATGCGGAGGGGGCGGATTAGGTAGTAGAGGAAGTGGAGTGGTTTTGGCAATTGGATCACGTCGGTGTCGCGGTAGTTGATGGCGAGGCTGAATTTGATGACTCGTTCGATCGAGCCTAATACATATTTACGACGAGCGGATGTGTATTTTAGTCCAACCCATTTGAGGATGAGAGCTTCGATCGGATTTCGAGATTTGAGGGTTTCAAATTCGTACATGAATTTTCGGCAAATCCGATCGACGAGCCAAGTGGTGGACCGATCGCGTTTGATATGGGTGAGTACGTCGTCGGGGAGTGGGGCTTCGAGGAGTTGGTGGGCGAGGAGTAAGCCGAATCCGATGATGCGATCGGTTTTAAGCTTACGGGTTTCGGAGAGGATGTAGTCCCATTCGAGGTGTTCGGCTTGGCGCTGGAGGATGCCTGCGACGTCACAGACGCTGCGTAGGATTTCCCAGCCGTCTTTGAAGCCGTTCATGCAGAGGTAGATGAGGAGATCGCTGTGGGAGAAGGTTTGGATTTCTTTGCCTGCGATCGTGATGGTGATGAGTCGGTTCCAGAGTTGGGGGAGATCGCCGAAGAGGGTGAGATCTCCGTTCCCTAAGGGGCGACGGTGAATATCTAAGGTGATGCCGTTTTTTTCGCGAACCAGGGGGTATTCACCGAAGTAGTAGCGGAAGCGATCTTCTTCTCCTTCGGATATTGCAATACGAGGTGGAGTAATGTAACCATACTGAGAAAGTATCAGCTTTGGCTTGAGGTAGTCTTCTTGTGAAGTCAAAATATCTAAATCATCAAAAGAACGCAAATCTAATTTCCCATAGGCAAATAAGGATAGAAGTGGTCCTTTGTAAGGGATTGCACAAATGTTTGTTTCTTTCAGAATACTAAGGACACGAATTAATTCAAAAAACATCTTAAGTGCTTGATTTTGGTGCGCTCCAATATTATTAGCAATAGTAAAAGAGAGCTTTTTTCTGACTCTTGAAGGAATATTTTTCCAGTTCTTCTGATTTAATCTATAGTGCAAGATGGGAATATTTCGATGAATGATTGCAAGATCAACTACTTTTAACCAATCAATCTCCTCTAAAAAATTATCTAGGATAGGCTTTTCTAAATTATTTAAATCTACATAAAAAACAGTTGTAGAAGTAGGAACAGAATATCTAGGACAAATTGAGAGTTCAGAATCCATGCTGCTTGTATGTTCTGTTTTCTTTTCTTTTGATTGTTTTGATTGGCAGAACTATGGATTCAGATGATATTCCGATTGTTGTGAATTGTGGACTACTTCTTTGTAAAGGACCATTGTTTTTTTCATCATATGTGTGAATTCAAAGACTGATTTGTAAGATGATCGGCTTTTAGAACCCATTTCAGCACGTAGGTTAGGACTGTTGGACAATTTTTCTAAGCGCTTAGTAAGAGTAATCGTATCACCTCGTGGGATACAATATCCATTGATGCCATCTAAGACTGCTTCAGATACACCACCAACATCAGATGCCACGATTGGAAGCCCTGCGCGCATCGCCTCAAGAATTGATCTAGGAAAGCCTTCCCAGTTAGATATTAATACAAAAAAGTGAGCTTCACTTAAGACCTTTGCAATTTGTGGACTATTGCATGATCCTAAGAAGCAAACTCGGTTAGATAGTTCTAGCTTTTTGACAAGGTCTTTATTTTTTTGTAGCAGTGGACCATCTCCGATTAAGTCAAGATGTAGATTAGGAACGTTAGCTAAAGCTCTCAGTAGCGTTCGGTGATCTTTTTGACGATCGAAACGAGCAATCATTACTGCACGTACTACGGGAGAGGGTAGGTGAGGTTGAGAATATAATGAAGATGAGATGTCAGGCATTCCATTATGGACAGTTATTAATCTATGAGGAGACATCCCAATGCGCACTCCTAATTTACGATCGTAATGTGATACGCAAATTATGGTATTAGAAAACTGCTCTACCGCCTTTTCTATACGTTTATAGATCTCGCTTTGTAATTTTGGCACACCATTTGTAAATGACCATCCATGTGCAGTAAAAATACAAGGTATGTTAAGTGAATGACAAACAAGACGTCCAATAATACCTGCTTTGCTTGAATGCAGGCTAACCATATCAGGCTGAAATTGCGATATCTTCCTTTTTAATTCTAGGAATATCTGGAAATCGTTAAACAATGAAATTTCTGAAAGAAATTTACTGCAAGAGGTGTTTGGTATTGAGTATGAATCTAATTCAAAGTTGTATATCCCATTTTTTCCAGTGATCACCATTACCTCATGGCCATAAGATATTAGATAGTTGGCAATATCTCGCACATGGATCTGTGCCCCACCTATCGTATCCGATCGTGTAATGACAAATAATATTCTCATTGCCCAAGACTTATGCGAATTTAGCATCTTAGACTTAAATTAAGAAGAAGTTAAGTCTTCTTAATTTATACAGGAATATAATAGTAAGACTTATACCATTCAGAAAACTTTTCAATTCCTTCACAAATTGAAGTTGATGGGTAAAATCCAAAATCTTGTTCTAAATCTTTTGTGTCTGCATAGGTTGCAGACACATCACCTGGTTGCATAGGCAAAAAGATTTTCTTAGCTGTTTGGCCTAGAGAGACTTCAAGCTGTTCAATAAAGTCCATTAATTGAATAGGGGAGCTACTTCCAATATTGTAAATTTTATATGAAGGATTAATATTAGGGATAGCTTTTTCATTCTTAGAATTAGTATTTGAAGATAGGTGAGAATTAAGGATAGCGATCGTACATTTCACTACGTCATCTATGTAAGTAAAGTCGCGTGACATCAAGCCATTATTGAAGATGTTAATTGGATGACCTTTCAAAATTGCCTCTGCAAATAAGCAGGGAGCCATATCAGGTCTACCCCAAGGTCCATACACAGTAAAAAATCTTAGTCCCGTCATGGATATTCCATAAAGGTGACTATAACTATAGGCCATGAGTTCATTTGATGCTTTAGTCGCAGCATATAAGCTCATAGGACGACTAATATGATCTGAAGTGGAGAATGGTATTTTTGAATTAGCTCCATATACTGAACTAGAGGAGGCAAAAATTAGGTGAGGAACTGAAGATTGTCTGCATCCTTCTAAAATATTATGGAAACCGACTAAATTACTATCTATGTATTCATAGGGTTTCTCTAGAGAGAAGCGAACACCGGCTTGCGCGGCAAGATTAATAACACAGTCAAAATGATTCTCTTCAAATAGTTTCTGGATACTAATCCGATCGGATAAATCAACCTTTTGAAATTTGAAGTTTGAATGTTTTTCGATTTCAGATAATCTATTTTTTTTTAAATCCACATCATAATAAGAGCTTAAGTTGTCAATGCCTATGACCTGTTCACCACGATCGAGTAATTTTTTCGCAATATGAAGTCCAATAAATCCAGCCACTCCAGTTACCAAAATGCTAGACATAAGCCTTTAGATTGATTTACATTCAAAATCTTATCATTTTAATTGTGTTTACATTTTACTCGATGAAATTATATAGAAAATTTTACAGTTAAATAAATTATTAATTGTGAGACATTAAGATATCCTTATATATTTTAGAAATTTCTTCCACCATATAGGAAATTGTAAATTGCGATTCAAATTTTTTTCGCCCTTCTTCACCGAAACTTGCTCGTAGCTGTGGAGATTCAGTCATTATTTTGAGAGTTTCAGCTAAACTTTCAATATTTCTAGGTGGGACGATTAAACCTGTAGATTGGTGTTCAACTTCTTCAGGTACACCATTCACAGCACTTGCAAGTACGGGTAAACCAGCGCGCATTGCTTCAAGAATACTAATTGGGAGTCCCTCATAGTGGGTACTGAGAATAAATGCTTGCGATTGAGCCAATAAATCAGGGACATCTAATCGATCGCCAAGAAAGGATACACGCTCCCATACACCTAGCTCTTTAGCAAGCTGCTTACATGATTCTAAAGATGGACCACTTCCAACAAAATCGATATGCAGTGGAAGCTGAGGTATTAAGGCTAACGCTTTCAGGAGTGTAGGTTGATCTTTCTGCTCATTAAAACGAGCAACCATGATAAAACGCGGTGGTTGCTTAGATAAGTTAGGGGACTGAATAGGTTTGTCGTGGATGCCATATCGAACAGTCGTGAGAACTCGTTTATTTCCTATAGATTTATTCAAAGCTTGCTGTCGATCGCTCTCTGAAACACAAATGATTCGCGCAGTCAAAGAGGCCAATAATTTCTCAACGACAAGTGCTATTAAACCTCTAAACTTTGGAGTACCTGGCGAGAACCCCCACCCATGTGCAGTAAAAACCGTTGGAACGTTACATATTTTTCCGGCGATGCGAGAGATTGTCCCGGCTTTACTACTATGCGCATGAATCAGTTCAGGCTTTACCTGATGAATTAAGCCAATAAAATCCTTCACACATTTAAAATCCTTTGCAGGATTAATACTTCGTATCAGACTAGGGATGATGTAAACAGGAATATTTAAAGAGGTTACATTGTCAACTAGTGGACCTAGACATCCAACAGCAAGAATGACGTTATAGCGAGACGAGAATGACTGAAGCAGATCAAGAACATGACCTTGAGCGCCTCCAAGATCGCTATTGGTAATTACATACAAAATTGTAGGGCGGGATGACATATTATCTTACTAGTTCAGAGAATCACAATAAATTGACTAATGCCTGAAGACTATCACAAAAGTTTAATGCATAACAAACAAGTAAAGCTCACTTCGATTCATTCAAACGATTCTGGTACATTCCAAGAATCTTTACTGCCCAAGACTCCATAGTAGGTGATGTAAAATAGTAGTTTTTTCGTTTCACTCAGAACCCATTTACGAGAAGCTTCATCTTCCCACCAATTCCCATACGAAGTATCCGATAAATCGTAAGCAGAAAAGGTTTTTACTTCAATCGAATTACCTAGAACATGATCGAATACCCATTTAGATCGACGTAGGTGATACTTACTAGTAACGATCGTTATGGATCTCGGCTTCAATTGATATTTTTCAAGAACCTTCGAAAAAGCACGTGCTTCTCCAAAGGTCGTCTCTGGATTATGACCTCCCCAAAATATCTTAACTTTAGATGTGTCTGTCCTTTGAGAGAGTTGCTGAAAGTATTCAGCAGAGATTGAGTCTACATACAACATGTTAGACTTTCCTTGTCTTACTAACTTCTCTGCAGTCTCTATTCGATTTGTACCACCTAAAGCAACAATAATATCTGAATCTACGTTAACACTTTCTTGAGAAAGCCAAGCACCATATGCTCTAAGAATAGGCTGATGCAAGGAAACGGTTAAAACTGATAGAGAAATAAGAAAAGCAAAATATTTTTTTTTATTTGAATGAGTTAAGTGATTTTTTTCACCTTGAAACGATCTTCGACAGTTCAATATTTTCATCTGAGAACCCTGGACGTTAACGACAAAAAGTGTTGGTATTTAGCTAAATTATTTGAGCATTTTTTAATTTTTGATTTAGATATGACTCCGAATGATTTTTTTCAAAAAATTCTATTGCAGACCAATACCGCTGCTCATATTCCTGGAAAGACATGCTAAAGATTTTATCCAAGCAATTTAATATAGAGTCAGGCGAACTAAAATCAACGACCAACGTAAAATCCAGGTCTTTAATATCTTTAAACGACTCAATATCATTAATAATCAACAGTTTTCCATATGCTAAAGCCTCAGTAACCGTTCCACTCTGAGTATTATTTAGATAGGGAATGACTAGAAAATGCGACAGTCCCATCAAAAAAGATTTTCCATTTTGTGATAAATACCCAGGAAATTCGATAATCCTTTTTGTGTCATACGATACTTTTCCGACCAGATCTCTCCCTGCCCTAACAAAATCAACTTGATCACCATATATAGAACATGCAATGTTCATAAATGACACAAAACCATCTGGATTATTCTCTTGATTATAAAAAGTGCCGAGGAAAGAAAATTTTTTATTAAATTTCCAAGCGCTTTCTAGTTGAGCTAAATTTTTAATTAAGTTCTGCTTTCGTTGTGAAGGAAAGGTTAGATTAACTTTAAAAGATTTTTCGCTAGGAACTATATGCAATGCACGCTTCACTGCATTATCGCTAGGTAGAAAAACTTGGTTCGAAACCATACCGAGAAGTTTATTAAAAAGAAAAATCATAATAACCTTAGAATACTTTCCCCTGCGAAACTCTATAAATGGCTCATGCATTAAATAGTAAATTTTTAAATTACCATTTTTTAGGTAAGCGATCGTCCTTAGAACGAGGACTAGCGGCACATACCTAAGGTTAATTGCAAACAAAAATATTGATGTAGAAGCATTTGCAACTAAAACTGATTTAGTCAAAGTGATTAGATTCTTAAAATATTCAATAAAACTTCTTAAAGCCAAATAATTGACCTGAAACTCTTGAGTGTTAGTTAAATTAATTGCTAGGTAGAAACTTTCAGGACAATGGAATAAGTTCTTATTCTTAGGGATGACAAGCCAATAGTTTTTCATAATAGTAAGGAGTATATCACTAACAATAAGTGACCGCACGACGTAAAAATATGAGAATGAATTTAGATTTATACTGGATAAGGTCGTGGATTCCCTTGAAATTTTCTATAGTATGGATGATGAGCAGTTAGTAAAATCTCTTTGTCTCCTTTACTGTCGCCATAAGCAAAAAGAATATATTCTTCTAAGTCCGGAACAAGAAGCTGTAATCTTCTAAGCTTTTCTGCGCCATAACAATTTTTTCCAATAATTGAACCGATCATAATGCCTTCCTTAGAAGCTAACTGAGTACCAATGATATGATCAAATCCTAAATTTTTTCCAAATGGAGTCAGATAAATTTCAGGAGAGGCACTTACCAAAATAAGTGTATGCTCTCTAGCTTTATGCCAAAGTAATTTATCTAGAGCATCTTGCTTCAAGTTCTTAAGTAAATAAGAATAGCAAAATTTCTCTGCGACAATACTTATATCGCTTAGACTGCTGCCAAATAAAAAAAACTTCAGCAACATACTCTTTGCAGAATGATTGTCTAACACCCTCAAAAAATAAAGTAAAAAGTATGGTAAGAATAATACTAGTTTTACAATAAATACATAAATACCTGAATGAAGTTTCAGAAAGGGGATTAGTGAATCCCCTTTAAGGAGAGTATGATCGAAATCAAAAATCGCTATGGTTTTTGAAGAAGGCATAAATTTAATAGTGAATACTAGAGGCAAAAAACTGAAACACTAAGATTTATACAATAAATTTCCCCACTTAGCTTTCAACATTAAAACTTGTTTTGAGTGGCTATTTCAAAGCTTAGCTTCGTCTAAATACAAGCAGTTCATGTCCATAAGCAAGACGGGTATAATGCTTTTCCTCTTCAAGAGCTAAACCACATTCACTAGCCCAGACTTTGATATCTTTGATATCAACATAATTAATCCATTGTCTAGCTAGGACTAAATCATGAAAACGGTTAAACCATGCTCTCCAGAGAGGATATCTACACATGTCTTTATAAAGAAAAATACCGCTCTTTTCTACTCTTGCGGCTGCCTCTTTAAATGATTGTTTTTGAAGATTGATGGGTATGTGATGCATAACATCGATCATGCTAACAACCGAGAAAGATCTCGTCGGCCAGTCTGAGGGATCACTCACTGCTCTGAAATCATAAATAATAGGCTTATCAGGAAAATTTATTTTTCGAGTAACGATCTCAGCGGTACTCACAGAAAGTTTATTTGGCTCAACACCACATACATATTTAGCTTTGTTAAAGAAAGACACTAAGACCAAGAATAAACCATTACCACATCCAATATCAAAAACAGATGATTCAAAAGGTACCCTGGATAGAAGAGGTTGTAATGGACAGATATACGTCCTTGCAGAAGCAAGAATACGAATAGTAAACGAGGAAGATTTATAAATATTCCAAATGAACTTTGACATAACTTTATCGGTAGGTACATTGAGGGTACCAGAAAGAGAAGATGACATAACTATTCCATCCATAAATAAGTTGACGTTCAGTGTATTTGACTTAAAAAATTGAGACTAGTACAACTCAATCAATTTGGTAGAAAAGAATTTAGATTTTATTAAGATATTACAGAAATTGACTTTAACCACAGGATCGTAAAGCAGGAAGATGACCACAAAATAATTGACCACAAGATGGGTCGGTCCGAAAGTAATACTTCATCTGGTCTTTCGGTCAAAGATGATGATTCATAAGACTGAGATGAATCATTACGGCCACTATCACTCAGCATTTGGTATCGGAAAATTCCATATAGAACAAAAGGATTAGTTAACATCATCCAATAGGTTGAAGCTCCACCAACCTGTGGTCCAGAACTCCAGAGAGCATATGATATAACAGTAGATGAAGTAACAATACTTTCCATCTTGTTTAAAAGCTCCATAGAATAATATCTTAAAACAGGTCTAGCACCACCACTTTTCAAAGAAACAAGACGTAACTCTGCTCGCCGCTTTTCAATAGCTAGAAAAAGAGCCAGCATTGCGGTACAAAGTATAAACCAACTGGACAAGTGAACATTAATAGAGACCGCACCAGCGTAAGCTCTTAGTACAAAGCCGATCGAAATAGATATGATATCAAGAATAGGCAGGTGCTTTAGCTTGAAATTATAGCATACTTGCAAAAATGCATACAAGCCTATGATGAAAAACAACTTCCAAGAAATTGAAATACTAGCTAAAAGTGATAAGCATAACAATGAAGTTGCAAGAAATATTGCTGTTGAAACCTTCACTTTTCCTGAAGCAATTGGTCTATTAGATTTAGTAGGATGACGTCTATCTGACTTGACATCTATTACATCATTAATCAGGTAAAAGGAACTAGAAGTTGCACTAAACAATACGAATGCTATAACTGCACTGAATAATGATTGATCTATTTTAAATGAGAACAGTGATGCGGCAAAGATAATGAGATTTTTCGTCCATTGATGAGGTCGCAATGCTTGGAAATGAGCAAAAATAATATCGGAAATCGCAAGCGTCTTATTCGAGGTATGTTTCAAGGTAGAATCCTCATTATTTGATCTACTTGATAAATCACTTTTTGTTTTCATAATGGTTCTGTATTTCATGACAAATGGGTGGAAGAGGAGCTGCTACAGCAAGCTTAATGATTTTTTGATTGCCCGTTGAGCAAAACCCTTTCTCTTTAAATTCAAATGGTACATTCCACTTCCGCAGGCGATATGGAACAGCCGCAAAGGCTACATTTGAGTAGCCTTCTAAATATAAAGTAACAGCACCCTCTCGGTGTGCTGCGAGAGAATGTCTATATTGAAAATTGGAATAAACGTTATACCCTATACAGATAGACACTATCATAAGATGATTAACCATCAACGTGATAAGAGCTAATTTATATAAGTAATAAGATGATTTTTTGAGTCTATCTCTGAAAGACACCAAGATGAACAATGGCAAATGAAATAGCTGAGGTATATATCTAGCGCTCCAAATATATGGATTTGATATTGTAGTCAACAATATTACACTAATCGCGAACATAGCATATTTTTCTGGAAACTCCTTGGCAAATATTTGACGTATGACAGTAATCATCAATGCTATGAGAGATACAATGAATAAGATTCCGAATCCATTAAATCTCACATCAGGCTTTGCATAATTGCTCAATGACTGGACAAAATTAAATCCAAACAAGTTATTGTAGATTGGCTGATAAGCAGTTGATGATGGATGGTTAGCTGGAAGTGTTGTCAGAGATCTAAATAGTGATATAAATCTTGCTTCATCTTTCACTATCTCTGAATAAGCACCAATATTTTTTTTGATAAATTCGGAATGAACTTTGTCTGAAATTGGATAGATAGGATTACCGTAGGTCAGTGAATTAGTGATATATGGATTAAATCCTATAACTATAAATATTAAAAACATACAAGAAGTAGAAGTAACGACACTTCTCAAAACCTTTTTATCCTTACTTAAAAGTAGGAATATACATAGCAAGAGAAAAGTAATACCAGAATAGACAAGCCCACTGAATTTTAAATTTGATATTAAAACCAAACACAAAAATCCCATGTACAAATTGGATTTATACGGGAATTTTACATACGCCGATAAAGTTACTAGGGAACACAGAAATAGAGAAGATATCTGACCATCAACATAATTAGTAAAAAGTTGACTAATTGTCACAGGATTACATGTGAAAATGAAGCAAACAATGCAAGCTAGCCGATCTTTTTTTGAATTAGATTTTGAATTTTGATAGGCTCCAAATAAAATGCAGTATGAAGCAATCAGGTACAATAAATTAAAAGCTTTTCCAGTTTCTGCATTATTAGTCAATACCGATAAAGATGCTGCGGATACCCAGGAAAACTTTGGATAGCCTGTAGACCAAGGAGAATCAACAATAGGAGACCGTACTACATTCCATCCCTCCATAATCTGAACGATCGAGAAATAATGATAATCTTGTCCGTCATACGATAAATCATAAATAAAACTTGAAGCAGCTATGGAAAGTGTATATATCGAAATTAATATAAGAATTATGCGGTATAAATATTTTCGTCTCTCCTTTGACGAATTTTCTACATAAAGTCTTATGAGTAAGCTTGTGAAGCTAGCGATAAAGGATATTGATATTAGATTCCATGAGATATAAAATCCTAGATAGCATATCATTACACACATCAATGATTGTAATAATATAAATATTGCAACATCAAAGTAAAGATTGCCTGAAAAAATTTTATTATGGCTATTAACTTTAGACTTAAACATAGTGATTAAATTGTACTAGAGATTTAGAATCCTTGATATTTTACAGGTTGAGGTGAATCGTAATTCATAACTCGAATAATTGCTTCATTACTATATACATAGAAAGAATACATATACATAATCACGATAGCCATACTCGTAAGGATAAGCCTGACATTTTTCTTTAGCGAAATATTAGCGACAAATTGTGCCAGACACAATATGACTAGAAGATTTAGATAATACTCAGTTCTCAACGCAAGAGTTGCTCCTTGCATTGAAGAAAACATACAAAATATAATTAAAAAGAAACAAACTTTGAGTAGAAATTTAAAATTATCAACTAGATATTCATTTGAAGTAACCTCTCTTAGTGATAGGAACCTTTTTTGGCGTCTAAAAAGCTCTAATGTATAGAGAAAACATATCATGACTGCATTAATAAGTAGTTTTATAGCTAACTTCTCACTTGTTTCTTCTGATTCATAATCATAGCTCCCATAAATATCTTTTAAAATAACTGAAGATCCGAGGGAAGTAAGTATTATTGACAACTCTACTACAATTAAGGATAAAGAATAAGATGTAATTCTTGGATTTAGTGAAGGCTTAAATCTATAACATACGTAGAAAATTATCAACACAAATAGGCTTGAGATGTGAGAAAAGATTTGTAATCCAGCAGCAATTAACAATTTCTTATAATTTATTAATTTGTCTTTAAGAGAAGACTTACTAAATACAAAACCAATTGCGAGTACTGAATTAATTAAGCAAGATGCTGCAAGCCCTTGCCTTAGAAAATTTCCAAATAATAGAATTCCTCCATTTGTAAAAATCAAGTATGATAGTACGATTAGGAGCGAATTTACATTTTTCTTCGAGAATTTAGATACACCTTGAAAGAGGAGGATCATCAAAGTTGATTCGGTCATAGTCATGACAAATTGGTAATCTCTAGAAGCGAAAGAAAAAAGCTTCATAATAAGCATTAGCAAGACATCAATTTTCGGGAAATTATGATTCCAAATTCCACGCACTGAAAAGTTAGTTATTTGAGCATAGTAAATACCTGGATCTCCATCAAAAACGTATCTCGACCCAAGAGCTATTGACCATAATAAGTAAAGGAGAAGTGATAGATTAAATGTAATCTTCCTGGATTTTTGTGTAAAATTATCTATTATAAAGACAATTAATATTAATAAGAAGGATATGCTTGGTATAAATGCAGCAAATTTTAAGTTAGAGTCCATTAAATTAGTCAAGATAAAAGATACCTATAGTAGATATGCATAAAAACAATATTAATTGATACCTAATCCACTTAAGTAGCTCAAATACTGTAATCCCGAATAGTTTTCCTGACACATAAGATAGATAAGAGGTTATGAGCCAGCCAATGTTTCCTAATATTGCACCTCTTAATCCAAGACCATAAGACAAGTAAATTATCATTGTCAATGACAGTATGGCACTCAACACTTGAATCTTTGCAATAATATCAGGTCTTTCTAAGCTCATCAACACATAGTACCCTACTGTACCGGAAGAACACAACGCTGTTATTATTACTGATATCTTAAATTCAAACAAGTATTGAGTTGAATGAACGCTACTTAGAAAAAGTGACAAAATTGGGCGCGTACACAGAAGTAAACAAGTAGATAGTAATACTATGACTGTACTATGAGTTTGAAAACCGGATTTAACAATTTTCAAAGCTTTTTTATCCTGCTCACAGGCTATTATAAAACTAATGCTTGGAATAACAGGTTGGATTGAACGAGTCGCAAGAGAAGTAATCACTGCACAGACTTCTGTAATAACTGAGTAAATTCCTAAAGCATTCAAACCTAAAATAGATGAAACAATGAACCTATCACCTCTCCTAGACAAGAAAATTCCAACTGTTGCAATCCAATTTATCAAGGAAAATCTTGCTATTTCAACAGACTTTTTAGAAGACCAATTAAACCCTGTAAACAGATCCTTTATAATTGAAGAAGCATAAAAAGCATAAATTATTAGTACAACTAAGTTGACTATTAGCTGCCACATTGCTAGGAAGGTAATGTCATGGCTAGAGTTTGATATTAAAATCCATCCTAAAGAAACGAAAAAAAATTGCAAGCCATCTAATATGGCGACAAATTTATATCTTTGATAAGACTGAACAACACTATTTATTACTTGTTGAAGAAGTTGAAAAGCTACAATACAGGATCCAATTTTAAGCATTTTTGACAAAAGTATTTTGTCAGATGCACTAGAAATTTTTAAAGGTATTAGTTTTAGATCAGATATGCACCAAACTAAAACTAGCGAGAAGATTGAAATTATTGAAATAATAATTAAAATTGATGATAAAGTGCGAGAAAAATCAATATTATCTTTTTTAGATAAAGATTTAGATAAGAGAACTACAGTAGCAGATGACAAGCCTAACTCTGCAATCGAAAATACATCTATTATTGAGTTCCCCAGAACCCACAAGCCATATCTCTCTAATCCAAGAGAATGTATTAAGTAAGGAATAGTTAGTACAGAAGATATTCCTTTGACTACACCAATTCCCAAAGTATAAACGGAGTTTTTAACATCTTCTAAAAATTTGAACGATATTTTAGGCACTGTTTACACAAAAGAGAACAAAATCTGAGCTAGTCCTATCTGACTATTATGCTTTAAAGTAGATAGGGCTAGTCATCATATCATTTCAAAAATGGAGGAAAATTATTAAATTTAATTTTCCATCGGCTTCCTCGCGATCAAAATTACTTCTTCACATGGGATAACTTTTCTAAGGAACCACAAACCAAGTTGATAAGACTTAAACCCACCTTTCGCTAAGAAAGAGAGACGCTGTTCATATCCAAAAGGTCTATTTTCAACTAATTCAACTGTAAAACCTACCGTCGATACAAGATTACCTAAGGATTGAACACTCCAACTAAAGATATGACGGTTAGGATCATTAGGGTTGTATCGTCGATGAAGAGATGAAAACTCGTTAGGGACGCAAAGTATGAGACGTCCACCAGGAATTAAAAAATTATTGATTTGAGATAATACTTGAATTGGATCCGGAACATGTTCAAGAACATGGTGACAAAGCACTGCAGAGAATTTTTTGCTTTCTACTTCAGTAATATCGGTAGTGAAATTAATTCCATTAGATACATGCAAATCTTGGCCAGCATCACTAGCATCAAATCCAAATCGACTCCGGCACTTAAGATAGCGTAAGTTAACACCTAACCCAGATCCAAATTCTAGTAAATCATCTTCATTACTGACGAAAGGCTGTAGTTTATATGCTCTCTGTTTTGCAATTGTACTAAGAATAAAGTCATCCTTTGAATGGACTGCACTATGATACTCCTCACCTCCTTCTTTGGAATAGCCAGAACGAACTGCATCTTTTACTACTTCGTCAGAAAATTTCATGATTTACCTCTAGGAAAATGCTTTACTGGATCTTAAATAATGAATGGTGGTGCAAACAGTATTTATTTCTACTAGGCCAGATTTTAACTTATAGCCATAAGCGGATTTAAGAATAGCAGGAAACGTAATCTCTCTTGACTACGCTCACACTTGTGATATTTAAAGTAGATTAATAATCTATCTCCTTATCGTATCAATTTCTTAATTGGGTTCAAATCTTGATCTAAATTTTAATTTCCACGACTTAAATTCTTACAGTCTTAATTTCCAATGGTGGTCTACCATATAGCAATCCGACGTGAATCGTGAGAAAGCTGTTGAGAGGCATCAAGGCTTTGAGCCGAAGCGTACTCACAAATGAGATGAGATTGCTATAGTACAATTTTAAATATCTAGAGCTAGATCTAGCTTAGATTAAATCTATACAAACTTATTACTAGAAAAAACAACCAGGGAACCTTAATCCAGTTCAATAAATCAGTAAATACAATATCAAACCTTTTTAAAGCAATAAAGGATAACAAAATAGTTACCGACCATCCTAAATTACCTAAGACTGCTCCTACAAGTCCAAATTTAATCGAACCAGTTGTAATTAAAAATAATGATGTTAAAGATGCACATATTTGGATTACCGAACATATCTTAACCATTTGAATACTTAGTAATAGATAATGCCCAACAGTTCCTATCGTATAGATGGTCGTTATCACTACAGCAATCCGAAACTCAAACAGAATATTTTCGATAGGCTGTTTTTGAAGAAATATATTTAGAATAAATCCAGAAAGTAGTAAAAATGTTACTCCTAATGATGTAGCCACATAGCTATGCAATTGAAAAGCTGATTTGATTTTATTAATAATTTCTGCCTGATTGATTTGCTTTCCTGAGTCTGCTGACAAAGAAGTAATTGCTGGAACTATTGGCTGGATGCTACGAGTAGCAAACGCATGAATCAGATTTGTTGAGTCAATTATAATTGAATATAAACCTAACTGCTTAGGTCCCAACACAGTAGCAACTATCAATCGGTCAGATTTTTTGAATAAGACAACTCCTAAAACAGATAACCAATTAACTACACTAAATACAATTACCTCACGCATTTTTTTAGGATTCCAAAGAAATCTAAAAAACAGACCTCCTATAAATCTACTCATAAAACAACAATGAATAATGAGAAAAACCAATGAAGTTATAACTTGCCAAGTGATTAGGTCAGTAATTCCTCTTTGATTAACTGCTAAAATAGCCCATCCTAAACCCAGTGTAATAATCTGTAGGCTGTCGAGAATATTTAAAATTTTATATTGTTGACAAGCTTGCTCTACTCCAATGCAAATCTGTTGGAGTAGCTGTGCCCATATAGAAATAGAACCAATTTTTAGTGCAGCTATAACAGTCTGCTGCTGGAACGAATTTAATTGAGGTATCCACAAAACAATCATGCTAGCTCCTTGCCAAAGACAGAAAGCAGCTAATGTAGCGATACAGAGCATTAAGAGGAAGGTAACACTTAGAGTCTCAGAAAACCCTTGTCTATCATTTCTTGATATATCTGTAGATAAGAAAACAGTCGTAGAAACTGAAAGTCCCGCCTCAGCAATTGCAAAAAGCTCAATAATGGAGCAGGTTAACGCCCAGACTCCATATTCTTCGATACCCATCACACGAGTGAGGATAAAAATGGTAACAATAGTATGAGTTGCTTTTACTACACCTGTGAATAGATTATAGAGTCCATTTTTTAGCATTTGCACTTATGTTAAAGCCCTTAGTGGTGTAGAAAACTTTTTTGGGTCAATTCCGAGCAAATGTACTATAGACTCAAGCCTAATATCCTCATCAAATCTTTAGTTATTCTCAATAAAAATTCTTGTTGAGAATATTGACTTTACTGGGTTTCAGGAGTTTTCTGCACCACTAAGTGTTAAAGCCATACGTTTAGTTAGTGTAATGAGCTAGTATTGAATTTTAGGCTTAAACTAAATAATTAGCGATTTTTCAGGAGGAACATGACACTGCCGCCTGAAAACGCAGAAGTAATTTGTGGGGAAAATTTATAGGCTACATAGCGTATCCAATGAATAAATTTTTTAATGAAATTACCTGAGTTAAAAGTTAAGATAAAGTTAGTTGCGCCTGTAATCTGAAAGTCAACTATCTCAAATGGAGACTCTTTAAGCATTAACCGAGCGCTCTCCCAAGAGAAAAAGTGAATGTGATTATAGGCTTTATTAGAGCGGGTACAAGCTCCAGTTATCCAATGTCCTAGGCTTTGCTCAATGGGTAAGTGAAGAATTAGATATTGGGATTTTCCAGCTAGTCCACGCAAAATTTCCCAGGGATTTTCCACATGTTCTAAGACATCAATACAAAAAATGATATCTAAGTTATGAGGAATATCTTCTACGGGTGCAACATGAAATGAAACATGACTATCTGAAAAATAGTTATTAGATTTTGCTTGTTCGATCGCCATTTGTGAAATGTCGTATCCAACAATTTTAAACTCGACTCCTTTATCTTTCAAAAGACTTGCTAATGGTAGGAGAAAAGCACCATCACCACATCCAATTTCTGCGACATTTAAGAATCTAGGTAAATCCAAGCTAGATTTCTTCAAAAGAGCATCTACTACTTTTACTTTAAAGCTAGAACTCTTGCCAAGGTTATTTTTCCAGAACTCGTCGGAAGTATAGTAATCAGATGCTTGAGTCTTTAATTCCAAATTCTTAGTCATAACACATGGTTCTCCAATTAATTATTGTCTACTAGCAGCATAAAAGCAAAAACTTTTATCTATACACGACTATTTCGTCTAAACAGTCATCAATCTTAATCGATCGAAAGACGTGAACTGTCATCAGGATCACTTTCACACATGGTGTTTACAGTTTAGGGCGATCGAAAGCATGATCACCCTCGTTATTCCGGCTACCCAATTCTTAGCTGGACTCGCATCATGAGAAGATTGCTCTCCCTTCTGAGCCAAGAACTGAATGAAATCAAAGACCTATTGACGATGAGTCGGAGACAATGACTCAACCGCAGCCATGATTTCATCTAAAGAACTACTAGCCTGAGTCGGTTGAAGTATCTGAGCTGTCATCAGCATCACCTCTCTAGTTACAGTTCCTTATGTTAGCGTAGCCCAAAGCCAAAGGTGCTAATTCTCACAATTGCTGCTCCATCAACCGCAACGATCGCGCATCATCTAAATGTCTTTTCCCACTCAAAAGCCGATCGCACACTCTCCTCCAATTCTGAATACCTAGGCTCCCAATCCAAAACGCTGTGAATCTTAGCAACATCAGCCGTCACACAAGCAGGATCTCCCAGTCTTCTTTCCGACTCCACAACAGTAAAGCCATTATCAGAAAGATCTTGAACACACTTAGCAACTTCCCTCACACTATAACCACGACCATAACCACAATTGAAAACCTGGCTACCCCCTCCATTTTCTAAATAGCGCAATGCAGACAAATGCGCCGAAGCCAAATCTTCCACATGGATAAAGTCTCTAATCG
This sequence comes from Synechococcales cyanobacterium bin31.maxbin.ball.101, assembly GCA_013298165.1. Classification (GTDB taxonomy): domain Bacteria; phylum Cyanobacteriota; class Cyanobacteriia; order Leptolyngbyales; family Leptolyngbyaceae; genus JAAFJU01. Next base: position 61,787 of record JAAFJU010000005.1, read on the forward strand.
CACTGCCATCAGGCGTTGGAAAATCAGTCCCAAAAATCTCTAACGCAGGTCTTCGCCCCAACGCCGCATCACAAGCCATCCGAATTAAGTGAGTAGCATTCTCAGTCCGTTGTCCCAGCGTCCCACTACTATCAGCCCCCGCCACATTAAAGTATCTCAAAATGACATACCGTAACTGACTGGCCCTTGCAAAGTCTTGGATCATCCACTCACTCATGAGCTTCGATCGGCCATAGGGATTAATCGGATTGGTCCTTGCATCTTCCCGTACCGGAACTTCCTCCGGTTCCCCATACACCGCCGCCGTACTGGAAAAGACTAATTTCTCAATCCCGAACTTCTCACAACACCGCAGCAAATTCAGAGTATTGCAAGTGTTGTTTGAGTAATAATCCAGCGGATGTTTCACCGATTCTGGAACGACCAAGCTCGCTGCAAAATGCAGTACGGCATCAAACTGATGCTGTTCAAAGACCTGAGAAAGCCGATCGAAATCCTTCAGATCCCCAACAATCAGATCCCCATACAGTACCGACTCCGCAAACCCAGTCGAGAGATTGTCATACACCACAATCTCATAGCCCGCTTCTCCCAATTGCTTTACCACATGGGAGCCAATATATCCTGCTCCCCCTGTAACCAAAACCTTCCCTGAATCACGCATAAGCTATCTCCCTTTACCCAACAACACAACTCGAACCGTCTTAAACAAAATCCCAATATCTAACCAAAACGAATAGTTCTTGATGTAATACAAGTCATAGGCCAATTTCTCATAGGCATCCTCCACCGAGGCCCCATAGGGATACATCACCTGTGCCCAGCCCGTAATCCCTGGCTTCACCAAGTAGCGAATGTCATAATAAGGAATCGCCTCAGCGAGTTGTACATCGAACTCAGGACGCTCAGGACGCGGACCTACCAGGCTCATGTCCCCTTTCAACACATTCCAAAACTGCGGTAACTCATCAATTCGCGTTAACCGAATGAACTGCCCCACCTTTGTAATGCGAGAATCACTCTTACTGGCCCATTGTGCCCCTTGAGACTCCGCATCCGTCCGCATCGATCGGAACTTGTACACCCGAAATGGATTATTACTAATGCCAGTCCGAATCTGACTATAAAAGACTGGACCTCGACTATCGAGCTTAATCAGTACCGCCGTCAAAATCATAATCGGCGATACCAGTAACAGTAAGATGCCTGAAAATACGACATCCACAATGCGCTTTAGGCGAGTATTAAAACCACTGGGCAGAAGATTGAATCCCGTACTGAAAATGAACCAGTTATCTTTCAATAATGCCGCCGGAACCTTATAACATAGGGCTTCGTAAAAATCAGGCAGTCGATAAATCGGAACCCCCTGCAACCTTAAGTCCATTAATTGTCGCGTGTGCAAATCCGACACATGCAGATCATCCGACATCAACAGCCCCGCCCAAGCAGGCGATCGGTCCTCATCCAAAAACTCATCGCGCTCAATGCACTGAAAGCCACTCTTCATCAAATCAATGGATCGATCGAAGCTCTCCACCACCACTGAAAACTTCGCTCTTACCTCCTTCTCCAGCGACTCCTGAGCAAACTGTAAGGCTTTGCGATCGCTCCCCAAAATCAACCATCGTAGCTGTTCCGCTTGGCTCTTCATCCAGGCTCCAGCCCAAAGCCGCAGCATCACCGCCCACACCATAAAGAGCAAAAAGCTAGAACCCCAAGTCGCCCGTCCCAAGATGGCGTTATCTGCCACAATTCCAGATAGATTAATAAATCCCGCTAATACGATCGCCGTAAAGATTCCACTCACCACAATCCGAGCAGGCGCGCGTAGTCCCAGCGTCTGAGTATTGGGGCGGTAGGCTTCAGCCAAATAAAGTCCAACCAGCATAATCATCGAAAACCCAATAAAAATTGGATCGACCAGACTTAAAAATTTAGCAAATCTAGCCCAATACACCACCTGCCAAGAACAAATCAACCCCAGTACATCTGCCAGTAATAGCAGCCGTGCAAGATTTGACGATTGGGCTAGAGGCTGATGCTTAACAGGCGATCGCAAAACAGTCTTTTGAGAAGCAACTGTAGATGTCATGATTAATTCAGGAATATAGAACGTTGTGATTTTCGGGAACTAATAAAAATCAAGGCATCAGTTTTTATAACGCTCGTAACTTGAGATAAGTAATAACCATGCGTTGTAAATGGTTGTTTAAATAAATAAACAAACGATCGACTATCCAAAGCTTCATAACCTACATAATGAAGCGGATATCTTGTTGCACTAATATATCGATCGTCCCATTCCTAACGAGTAAAATTAAAATCCTTCACACCATTAAATCCCACCATTCGAGATTGGCGCTTTGTGAACTCGCCCACCGAGGCATTCCCAGTCGGATCGATCGTCCCCGTCACCTGTTTCCACAGCTCTTGAGGAATCGAAGACACTTCATAGGCATTGGCCCGATGAGAGACACCACTATCAATGCGCTTGATGTGATACCACTCGGTTTTTTGACAACGATCGCACCAGAACGCCTCAACCCACTCTCCAGATAGATGCACGGTCCGTTGAGAAGCAATTAAAGTTAAGGCGTTCAGACGTGACACTCCACGATTCTGAAGTTGAATTGCCTGATCTGCAAAAAGCGTAAATTTTTTACTTACGCTGTCTATTGGACATGCATGGCGAGGGCACAAAATTTCTCGACGCTTGGAACGCTTGCGATTTCGGACAGATTTATCCTGCATAAAGCCTCTTACGTTGAATCCGTATATTTACGGTTTTACTGTGAGGATTGGGGGAGGGCCTGAGATCGAAATGACCGTCGAAGACCACTCCTGAAAATGTGAGAATCAGGAATATTTAGTTTAACTTCATCTCTAAAATACATAGCGTAATAGAGACTTCATTTAATCTACACGAAAAATATATTCTTTTAGAATAAGCGTCGTGCTAAACTTTTATAAAAGCTACGAGTTATCATGCGCACTTTGTTTATTATTTTTAATCAACGTAATCAATTTACTTAAATTACCGTGTTTTCACTAGCGTATACGTGACACTTTACAGAATCTTCATGTCAAGACGTAGATTTGGGGAGCGTCTGAATTGTGCTGTAAAAGTAACCTTCATTTTTGGATATCGAGATTGCTTGACGGTCCCATTTTCTCTTTATGCTGCCTTGTTCGGGTAGAGCAGCGACAGAATTTGGTAGACCGTTGCGGGTTGTTCTCTGCCTTTGAGATGGACGGACCCGATCGACTGCGACGGGAATAAGCCTTCTGTACAGGTTTGCGTGGTCTCACTAATCAAGATTCGGCAGATCCCTCCATCGATCGTCTTATCAAAACTCTCCAATCTCGCCGCCACATTGACCGTATCGCCGATCGCCGTAAAATCCATCCGTTGTCGTCCCCCTAGACTCCCCGTCACCGCTGTCCCCGTGGCAATTCCCACCCGCATTTGGATCATCGGACGGCCTTCCCGTTTCCAGCGCTTGTTGAGTTCTTCTAAGGCTTGACCCATCTCGATCGCACATTGGACCGCACTCTCCGCATCTTGATTGATCTGAGCCTGGGTGTCCCGCTCCAACGGCACCCCAAACAGGGCCATGATCGCATCACCAATGAATTTATCAATCACCGCCCCATGCTTGACCACCACCTCCGTCATGGCATCCATATACTCATTTAGCCATTCCATTAAATCTTCCGGATCCGTCTTTTCAGAAATCGTGCTGAAGTCCTTAATGTCGGTAAATAGCACGGTAATCGGCATTTTTCGACCCTTAACGCGCCCCTTATTCATCAACTGATCCCGATCGTCCCAAATGGTCTGGGCAATCTTCGGACTCACATACCGCCCGAACAAATTCATCATCACCTTGCGATCGGTCCGTTCTTGACTCGCTACATAGCCCGTCAGCGCGATCGAAGACAATCCCAAGGCCAATGCAGGGGGGACAAATGGAATCCATAATCCAGTTGTAAAAAGGTAATAGGTGAGCAGTAATAATCCCCCTTCTAGGGTGCTAATGGCTAAAAAAGCAAGGCGGGGCGATCGGATAAACCAAGCCACTCCAGTTCCCGCAAAGGCCCAAGCCAAAATCCATAAATGCTCCCGCCAATCCACCAAGGGGATTCCATAAAAGTTCGTTGCAGGATCCGTCCAGACCTGGATTTGGGGACGATCGTTGAGGGCTGCGCTGAGGATTTGACTGGTCAGGTTTGCTTGGATTTCGACGCCGTAGGTTTTTTCAGGACTGGTCAGGGTGTTGTCGCTGTAGGGGGTGTAGAAAAAGTCCTTGAGGCTTTCGGCTGTGGGTCCGATCAAGACGACTTTATCCTTCAGCGTATTAGGAGGCAGACTTTTGAGATCTTGCATTGAGTACGTGCGGAACGATCGGCTGGCACCTCGGTAGTTCAGCAGGATTTGGTATCCCCCCGCATCGGCATTGACATAGCTGCCATCATTCGGTTCGAAAATTGGAAAAACACTGCGCTTGAGTTTTAGGGCGGGATTACTGCTACTGGCCGCCTCGGGTGTGATGCCTTCTTTTTCCAGATAAATCAGCGCCAGCCGCAGTCCCAAGCTCTCCAATGATTCGCTGCCATCGGGCGTGGTCCAGTAGAGCAGCCCCCGCCGCAGTTTGCCATCGCCATCGATCAAAATATTATTAGAACTCGTTTGACCGAGGGCTTTGAGGGTTTGGGAGGGATTGACGCTGGCGCGATCGCGATTGCCGCTGCGCTTTTCAATGCCAATCAGATTCGGCGTGCTTTTAAACACCTGGATCAAATCCCGATTGCCTGGTTCCACCGGAAAATCCCGAAATAAATCTAACCCGATCGCCCGAGGTTGATGTTGTTTGATGTCATTGATCAGATTGGCTAACGTCTTGTCATCAATGGGATAGCGATCGAGGGATTGCAGGTCTGATTCGCTAATCCCGACAATCACCACCCGCTCATCCATCGTCTCCCGAGACCGCATCCGAAAAAACTGATCCAACGCCATCCACTCAATGGGTTGAAGCCAGCCCATGAGACGTAGGGTGATCAAGATCAATGCGATCGTGGGTGCCGTTCCCCAAAGAGCGCAGCGGTTTAGGAAGGTTTTGATAGCGGGAGAGAAAGCCACAATAAGTTCCGAACGGGAGTCCAATTACTAAGTTCAGAGCTAGTGTTCCCGATTCCGGACAACAATTTCTGAGAGGATTTAACCATTGCTACAGGCCATAGCAATTCCTTTAATCTCTTGGGCATTTTAAAGACACAATCTGAAATCTGAGCGATCTAGACGATCGCAGTAGTTCCGATGTACTATAAAGATAGCGTTTGCCCGACCTAGGTGAAGTCATGCAATTGGTTCAAAGAACAACTCTCCTCTGCCAAGACGCGAAGTCGGACAAGATCTATGAGGTGGATCTCGTTCAGGTGGATGATGCCAGCTACATGGTGAACTTCCGCTATGGAAAGCGGGGTAAATCGCTGCGGGAGGGGTCTGAGACGGTGGCTGCCGTGCCTGAAGCTGAGGCGCGGCGGGTGCTGGAGAAGTTGGTGGCGAGTAAGGTTAAGAAGGGCTATCGGGATGTGTCCGGGCAGGATTTAGAGAATTTGACGCCGGATAAGGCTCCGATTACGGTGGCGGCTCCCAAGCAAAAAGCGATCGACACCTCAGGCCGAGACCAGCGCATTCTCGATCGGTTGCAGGCGGAGATTGAGGCGATGCGATCGGGAACTCAGATTCAATCTGATAAAAAGACTTGGAAAATTGATCGGGTGATTTGGCGATCGGGGGAGTTGAAGTTACGGGCGGCGGCTCCGCTGTTGATGCAGTTGTTAAATCCAGAGCCGATGCGGCGGTACTGTGTGCTGTGGGCGATCGGCCATTGTGGCGATGAGTCCGTGGTTTCGCAACTGGAAGCTATTTATCGAGATAGTACAGAGCCGGAGATGGTTCGGCGGATTGCATTGGAGGCGATGTTCAAACTTAGCGAAGGGAAAGCGGTTGAACTGCGATCGGAATTGCTTGAATCCTTGCCGAATGCGTTGAAAACAGCCCAGGATACCGATTCGTTTACTCAGGCGTTACAAACCATTTTGGCGGATGGTCATGCGTTGGATTTTGTTCATCTCGATCGAATTTATCAAATTAATTCACCTGTGATGCGTCCGGCGTTGTTGCAGGTGTTGCGATCGGCTCCGTTCAAGCCGAGCTACTTCCAGCGACTGCGCCATATTTTTAAAGCCGCAGAATATCGTGGAGATGGCGAAGTTTTTGCGATTTTGGCGAGACGGTTTGAACAGGAAGAAGCGGGTTATCAGTCTAGTTACTGGATTCCATTGCCGAATGGGGACTATCTTCAGCGTCAAATGTATGATCAAAAAGTTGGACGATGGGTGATGAATCCAGAATTCGATCGGGTCCGCGCCGATGCCAATTCCCCGATCGCCTACAGTACGCTCACTCAAATCTATTTCCAGCGGCGGACTTGGCGGACCTTGAAGACCTTGGGAAAACTGGGGCATGTGGATTATACGTCGATCGCGACAGAGGTTTTGTTGACCTACAGTGATGCGGATGTTGAACCTGTTCAGGAGACTGAGCGCACGAATTGGAAGGATGGCTATCGGACGGAGCGATCGACCTGGGATCAGTATGCCAGCGCGATGAATCTGAATCACATTCTTTACACCCACAGCCCTCGATATGAGTTGAAGCCCGGTGGCACGGCTTGGCGCTGTAAACGCGGTTACAAGCCTGGAAATGTGGTGCCTAACGTGCGAGAGGAGGCATTTCCTCAGCTTTGGACTCAAGCGCCTGAATCTCTGCTCAAATTGCTTCTAGAAAGTGATTGCAAACCTGTCCATGAATTTGCCACGAAAGCGATTCAAGGTTGTGAGGAGTTTTGTCAGGCATTGAATCTTGAGACATTGCTAAAGCTATTAGCGAGACCTTATGAAATCACGGCTCAGCTTGCCTTTAACCTAGTTCGAGAACAGTACAATCCTGAGTCGCCTAACTTTGATCTAGTCCTTGCGATCGTCAACTGTGAGTACGCGCCTGCCAGAGCGGAAGCCTACCAATGGATTCAAGCGCAGCCCGAGCGATTTTTGAACTCAGTGAGTTTTGCAACAGGATTGATTACAAGTTCTCAATCGGAAACCCGATCGATCGCCCGAACGCTATTAGCAAGTGCCAGATTGTCGGCAGAAACGCTGAATCAAATTTTAGGCTCAATCGTCCAAGGTTTGTTGATATTGGAAGACGATTCGATCGCGCAGGAGATTACAGAAACCCTAACGCTAGGATTCCAAACAGTATTGCCAACGATGGATTTGACGCTTGTTTTGGCACTGCTCGATCGCTCCCTTCCGTCCCTCCAACAGTTCGCTGCACAGGTTCTATTGCGACACAATACAGCGGCGACTGATTTACCCAGTGGCTTAATCAGTCGATTGTTAGCGTCAGAACTCGAAGCTGTTCGGGTTATCGGGGTTCAACTCTTTGGTGAGTTGCCGGACGATCGGCTCGTGATGCAATTGCCCCTGATCCAAACCTTCCTCACCCATGAATTGCCCGCCATGCGCGAAGCCATTCGTCCTCGCATTGCCCAACTTTCACAAAAGCATACGATTTTCCGCTGTGAACTGGTGGCGATGCTGTTGGGCGTGTTGCAGCATCCGGAGGTGGACGACAGCGTTCAAAGTTTTGTGGTGCAGTTGCTCAGTCAAGATATTCCCAACTGGATGGAAACGGTGGAATATCAGCAAGCGCTAAACTTACTTCAAACTAAATCATCGGCAGCACAGGAAATGGCCGGACATATTCTCGTGCTAAATCACGGGACTTGGATCGATCGCTTTGAAATGGCGGACATTGTGCAATTCACCCACAACGAGGTCAAAATCGTTCGCAACGTCGCCCAGTCTATCCTTCAGTTAAAACTCCCGACGATCCGATCGATTCCCGCTGTCATCATGGGATTGGTCAATATTCTGGATTCGGATTGGGAGGATGGCCGATCGATCGGAATCACTCTGTTTGGTGAGTGGCTGGTGCCAGATGAACTGACGCCTGCGATCTTGATTAATATTTGTGATAGCAATCGCGCTGATGTTCGCAAATTTGGTCGCGATCTCGTCACCACTTGTTTTAAAACCAAAGACGGTCTGGAATATCTATCCAAACTCAGCGAACATCCCGCCAATGACATGCAGCTTTTCGCCACGCAATACCTCGAACGGTATGCCAGCAATCAACCCGATCGTCTCCAGGAACTGATGCCCTACTTCACCCGAGTCTTGGGCCAAGTCAACCGCGCCCGCGTCGCCAAGCAGCGCATCTTCGTCTTCCTCGATCGCGAAGCCCAACTCAGTCTCCCCGCCGCCGAACTCGTCACGGAACTGCTGACTCGACAATCCGCAGCGATTCCCATCGGCGATCGTTCTAGGTCGATCGAAATCCTTCTCAAGCTCCACCAACAATACCCTCAGTTAGACGTACCAATCGCAGTAAACCCGATCGCCACAAAACCGATCGCTAAGCAAGCCATCCGATCGTAATTTGATCTCCGGCTCCCCCAATTTTGGGGGCCGGGGGCCGATCGCCAGACGTTTTCAATCACTGCCTCAATCACTCAAAACATCATGGAATTCAACTACAGCTACAACGGAAACAGTCGCATCGGCGGAACCGGAGACAACACCAACATGTCTTTTTCGCCGGACCTGACCCGATCGCCCACCTTCTTCCGAGGCGACCTCCGACAAAACGTCAATTTCCGCGAAGCCATCAGTGCGCTCCATGATGTCGTGGTCTCTGATCTCCGCTTCAAACCCAAAGACAAGACGGCCTACAAAGAATGGGCTGCGCAACAGCACGAAATCGACTGGCAACTCGTCGCCGCTCAACAGCAAAAAGCCGCTGCTAAACTCAAGGAACTCTACACCGAACTCCAGGAACTGAATCGCCGTAGCTTCGATCGGACGGCCCCATTCTATGTCGCGCAACAGAAATATTTTCAACACCTTTACAAGCGAGATTACGACGCTTGGTTTGTTTTAGATCCGGTCATCACCGTTCATCCCGACGAAGTGTTTTTTGAATGCTTTAGTCAGGACGAATCGAGCTATGGCCGACTGAGTGCTAGTTACGAGGTGTTCCAAAACGTCAACGAGTTTGAATGCGGCACCACAAATATTGACTATTCCGAAGCTCTCTACGGCGAATTCCAAAAAATCCGCAGTTATAAAACCACCCAATTCCAGGTTGACCCGTCAGGATTTGAAGTCAAAACCACAGGCGAATCGGATTACAAAGAAGTCAAGATTGACTTGCCGGATAGCTGGGTGCGGGGATTTTTGCAGGTGAGTTCGGCAATGTCGTTACCTGCGATCACCTTTGATCTGCATCCAATGGATTTGTATAATCTTTGCTTTGTGCTGCGTCGGCGCAAAGAGAAGAAAGGCCCGCGCAGTTTGCGTTACGTGCTAGTTCCTGGCGAACCCGTGAAGATGATCCTAGAGCCTTGGAACCAGGAAATTGTCTGTAGCCGATCGCCCTATACTGGCCCCACACCCACCGAAATTCGCGTGTGGGGACGACGTAGATTGTTAATTCTAGAGCGACTCATTCCCGTTGCAAAATCCTTCAAAGTGCATTTGCTAGGCAATGGTTTGCCGTCGTTTTATGTGGCAGATTTAAACGATATGGCGTTCACGCTGGGGCTTTCCGGCTGGACAGCAAATGACTGGTCGAGGGCGGGGAATTTTGACCTGATGGCTCCGCGTAGTGATGTGGATACCGTGACGAAACAGCGGGTATTTGAAGCGCTTAAAACAACCTGGTATGCGAAACCAGATGAATTGGCGAAGTCGTTAAAACTCGATCGATCGATCGTCCTCGGAGCCTTGAGCGCCTACACCCAAGCGGGGAGCGCGATTTATGATTTAAATAAAAACGTCTATCGAGCGCGGGAACTTTCACGGGATCCACTGCCGCTAGATGCTTTGAGATTCAGCAACGATCGGGAAGCCAGCGCCACTCGCTTTCTAGATGGAAATGCCGTCACCATCAGCACTTCGCTCATGGATTCCAACGGCATTCTTCAGCTTGAAGGCACCGTTCGCCATAGCAATCACACCTATGAGCCAAAGCTGAAGATTGATGGAGACGATCGGATCATCCAAGCCGAATGCAATTGCAACTGGCACCAACAGAATAAACTCTTCAAAGGCCCGTGCGAACATATTTTAGCGTTAAGGATGAAACGATCGCGAGTATTAATAAATGCGTGATTGCTAGAGCCGGGGTTCGACTCCGCTCACCCCTCGATTTTGGTTTCGCTCACCCCTCGATTCGGTTTGTTGGCGGGTACTGTCAGTACTCGCAACTCTTCCTCCTGAGTATTCGTAGGGTGAGCGGAGCCGAACCCTGAACACCATTGCAAATTCATATCTAAATCCATTCCAAAATCTTCTGTTTTAACCTGTGAGTTTTGTTCCAAACATGGGCAACTTAAGGTTAAGCATGTTATATTAAACATGTCAGTACATGAGTACTGAGTGCCGTGCATCGTGAGACACCGCTTGCAATCCGGATGATGGATCGTCATCCTTTGTATACAGTCCACCCATGCATCACTGGCCCCCTCTTAACTGTGCGGGACAGCACCCTAGTACTGCTATTGCGGTCCGGATTCCGTGAATCCAATGAGCAGTACTAGGGTGGTCCCGCTTGAGTTGAGTGATCCAGTCCTGAGAGGTTTACGAAGAGGCTCAGGATGTACGGCAAGGAAGATGGGAAGCGTAAGTTTTAAACAGCTTGTGCCTTCCCATTTTTCATTTAATGGCTTATTTGATTTTTCATTTGTTGGTCCTTTCGTTTTCGGTGTCTTGTTATGACAGAGCAGCCGCGCACTCGCCAAGATTTGTATGACCTCATTCGGAAAACCTCGAAGCAGGAATTCATCCTGTCAGAAATGATTCGATTGGGCTTGTGGGATGCAAATCAAGTGCAGGCCGAAGATGACCCAGCGGAAGAGATTCGGCGACGCGGTGAACTGCAGCGCGAAATTAATGAACTGTCTAAACAAAATCGTCTCCTAGGCAATGAAGCCGCGCTGAAAAAGCAAATGCTGAAGCAGCGGCTAGAAGCCTCCAAACAGAAGCAAAAAGAAACCAAAGAACGCAACGAACAAAAACGCCTCGATCGCATTGCTGCCTGGAAAGAACAGCAGCAACATGACATTACCTATCTAGGTGAAGGCGTCTCAAAAGGGCTGCGTAATCGTGACTGCAACCCCGATCGGCTCCAACAAAACAATCTTCCTCTGTTCGAAACCATTGAAGATCTGGCGATTGCGATGAATCTCTCGGTCGGTCAACTGCGGTTTCTGGCCTTCAGTCGCAAAACCTCTACCGTTTCCCATTACGTTCGATTTAAAATTGCGAAAAAGACTGGCGGCGATCGGCTCATTTCCGCTCCAATGCCCAGACTAAAACGCGCACAGCATTGGATCTTGGATCAAATCCTTGAAAAGGTTCCACAACATTCTGCGTCCCACGGGTTTCGTCGGGGTCGATCGATCGTGACTAATGCTCAGCCCCATGTCGGCGCAGAGATTGTGATTAACATGGATCTCAAGGATTTCTTTCCCTCTATTAGCTACAAACGAATTAAGGGGCTGTTTCAATCTTTGGGCTATTCAGAGGCGATCGCAACGGTTCTCGGCCTGATCTGTACAGAGCCTGACATTGCTGAAGTTGAACTCGATGGCAAAACCTACTTTATCGCTCAAGGCGATCGTCACCTCCCCCAAGGCGCACCCACTAGCCCCGCCCTGACAAATCTCCTCTGCCGTCGCCTTGATGCGCGCCTGACGGGTTTGGCGGAGTTTGAAGGCTACTCCTACACGCGCTATGCCGATGATTTGACGTTTTCGGGTTCTGGTAAAGCTAAGGGTGAGGATAAAGGCAATATTGGTGAATTGCTGAAGCAAGTTCGACACATTGTTGAATTTGAAGGATTAACGCTGCATCCTGATAAGACGCGGGTGCTGCGATCGACTCAGCAGCAGGAAGTGACGGGCATTGTGGTGAATGAAAAGCTGAATGTCGATCGGGCTACGCTGAAAAAATTTCGGGCCACGCTGCATCATATTGAAAAAGATGGATTGGCCGGGAAGAGCTGGGGTTCGGGTGGGGATTTGATGGCGGCGATCGAGGGCTTTGCGAACTATGTGGCGATGGTGAATCCGGAGAAGGGGCGATCGTTGGTGACGCAGGTGAAAGGGATCAAGAAAAAATATGGCAAACGAAAACGGGCCTAGTCCGTCGCGATGACGCAGGGATTTGGTACTAGAATGGGGGTATAAAACCCTCATGCGTGAATCCCATGGCCTTTGTTCGTCAAGTTGTTGCTCCGTTGATTGTTGTTTTGATTTTTGGATTTGCCTTAGTCGCAGTCAGTGCGCGAATCTTTTTGCCAAACGAAATGGCCGCACCAGCTCCGATCGAGGAGATGGCTCCTGCGAGTAAATCCGTCTCCTCAAATTTCCCAACCTCAAATCTTCTAGCCTTCTACCCTGGATAAAACCGCTCGGTCATTCTGTTGGAAAAGCTCACTAGATTTTCAAGCTGGTGGGCTTTTTGTTTTAAGGGGCCTTCGATCGGCACGTCCAAAAAATTGCGGACGGTCGCATGGGCAGCGGCATCAAGAAGAGTGGGCCGATCGCCGAAAAAGAAGGGTTTGTCACTTAAAAATCCCGATAGCGCCACCAAATCCCGACTGCCGATCGAGTAGATTTCTCCGTCGCTATGCCGTCCCATGCCATGGGCATCCAGATTTTTCTGAACCCCTTTGCGGAGGATTCCCGGCAAGATTTGTTTCAGGACGGGGGGCAATGTTCCAAAGTAGGCAGGTTTCGTGATGGCCCAGCCTGACTCGTCCATCCATCGGCTATACACCATACACCAGTAAAGATTTTCATCAATCATTCGTCGCATGGCGAGGGAAATGCCTCGATCGGACGGCGACAAATGCTCATCCGTGCGATCGCCATATTTCCCAATCAAATATTCAATAACTAAATTAGAGTCGCCGATTTTCCGATCGCCATCTTCAATGTAAGGCATTTTTTTCTTGGGCGCTTTATCCAAAGTGTCCTCATATACCAAGGTATGGGGAATCTCCGCCATCCGTAGATAGGTTTCGAGTTTCATGCAAAAGGGACTGGCATTGGGCAATCCCCAATTGGGCGAAAACTGGTGCAGAACAATCATAAACAACCTCAGATCAACAGGGCAATTGCGATCGTAACAGACTCAAATAGAACAGACGTTTTAGTTTTGTTGACTTTTCTTTAGAACGCCAAACACGGCTGTAGCATCAATGTAGTATCCTAGATGCTTGCCGATTTTATTTAATTGACTTAACGCCATGAGTTACTTTCGCCCTGCTGTTGACGCGATGAAAGGTTACGTTCCCGGTGAGCAGCCCAAGCCTGGAACGCGCATCATCAAGCTCAACACCAACGAAAATCCCTACCCGCCCTCTCCGAAAGCGATGGAAGTCTTGCAGTCGATCGGGGGCGAATCATTGCGGCGCTATCCCGATCCCTTTGCGCGGGAGTTTTGTGCGGCGGTGAGTGATGCGCTGGGGGTTCCGGCGGATTGGGTGATTGTGGGGAATGGCAGTGATGATGTGCTGAATGTGCTGATTCGGTCCTGCGGGGAAGGACGGGAGCGTAAAATTGTCTATCCCATGCCGACCTATGTGCTGTACCGGACTCTGGCCGAGATGCAGCCTGCGGAAGTGGTCGAGGTGCCCTATGGGAATGATTTCAAATTGCCGATCGAGGCCCTGGTTGCCGCCAATGGTGCAGTGACATTTATCGCGACGCCAAATAGTCCTTCGGGTCACAGTGTGCCGTTGGATGATCTGCGGGAGTTGGCGAGACGGGTCTCCGGGGTGGTGGCGATCGATGAGGCTTATGCAGATTTTGCCGAGTATACAGCGATCGATTTAGTCAAAGAATTCGACAATGTGATTGTGTTGAGAACGATGTCCAAGGGCTATTCGTTAGCGGGACTGCGACTGGGCTTTGGGGTGGCGAATCCGGCTCTGTTGGCGGGATTGTTTAAGGTGAAGGATAGCTACAACATTGATGCGGTGGCGATCGCGGTGGGGACGGCCTCCATGCGGGATCAGGCTTATAAAAATGACTGTGCGGAAAAAGTGAAGGAATCGCGATCGAAGTTGGCGATCGATTTAAAAAATTTGGGTTTTGTGCCAATGGAATCTCACGGTAATTTCATTTTGGCAACTGCTCCGAGTGATGCGGAGACCTTGTATTTGGGTTTGAAAGAGCGGGGGATTTTGGTGCGTTATTTCAAACAGCCTGGATTGGCGGATAAATTACGGATTACGGTGGGAACGCCCGAGCAAAATGAGTTGCTGTTGGAGGCATTGGTCAGTTTGCTTTAACTTCGGTCTGGGGTTGGAACAAAATCGCTGAGATGATTTCCCCGATCGCCGCCATAATAGTCAGACCCAAAAGTCCCTGGGTCTAATTTTTGACGTTTTGGCATCGTCCATGGCCATTCTCCCCCCAGTCCTGACTCTCCCCGCTGTCCTCCTAGGGCTGAGCTTTAGCCTGAACATCCTCCTCCTCGCCCGCCAATTTCGTCAGCCCCGTTCCAGTGCAAAACTCCGCGCCAATCTCCCTACAGCGCAGTCCCAGTTTCTCGATACTCCCTCGGAAACTTGGCTGGAAACCCGACAGGAAACCCAACTTGAAACTGGGGAGACCCCGATCGAAACCATCCCTCCCGAAGCTCAACGCCTTGCCGAACTCCAGACTCGTTTTATCCTGATGGTGTCCCACGAATACCGCACTCCCCTCACCACCATCCTGACCACCACAGAACTCCTCGAACGCTACGGCAACAAAATCACCGATCAAAATAAACAACGCTACACCCAACGCATCAAACAATCCGTCCAACACCTCATTCACCTCCTCAACACGACGCTTCAACTGGACAGCGACAGCATCCCCCTCCTCCTACAACCGCTCAAACTCCCCCGCTTCTGTCACAGCCTCCTCACCGAGATCAAAGCCTTGGAGGAAAGCCAGCGACACCAACTGATTCATCACTTCGACGATCTCCCCTCCAACGCCATCACCACCGACGAACTGCTTCTACGCCAAGTCCTCACCGCGCTTCTGTCCAATGCCATCAAATTCTCTCCCACCAGCCTGAACACCCCCCACCCGATCGTCAAATTCGAGGCCCTCTACCAGCCCTTCATCTCCGGCTTAAACTATCCCGTCCTAGACTATTCAGACTTTGACCCGATGGCCCGTCCCGATGGCCTCTTGATTTTCAAAATCACCGACTTCGGCATCGGCATTCCCGATCGCGATCGTGCCCTCATCTTCGATCGCTTTTATCGAGGGAG
>JAAFJU010000111.1 GCA_013298165.1 Synechococcales cyanobacterium bin31.maxbin.ball.101
TCAGACGGCCTTCACGGTCAGCATTGACGCTTCTCCTGCGGTGGGCGTAACGACGGGGATTTCGGCGGACGATCGATCGCGCACCATTCAAGTCACCCTCGACCCCCGCACCAAACCCAGCGATTTACGTCGTCCCGGCCATATTTTCCCTCTACGTGCCCGTGAAGGTGGTGTGCTAAAACGGGCAGGCCATACGGAAGCGGCGGTGGATTTAGCCCGGTTGGCGGGGTTGTATCCTGCAGGCGTGATTTGTGAAATCCAGAATACGGATGGATCCATGTCTCGGTTGCCGGACCTTGTGACCTATGCTAAGGACCATAATTTGAAGTTGATCAGCATTGCCGATCTGATTAGCTATCGTCTTCGTCACGAGCGGTTCATTCAACGAGAAACGGTGGCGAATTTGCCGTCCCAGTACGGGCAGTTCCAAATCTACGGCTATCGCAACACATTGGATGGGACCGAGCATGTGGCGATCGTTAAGGGAAATCCAGAGCAGTTTTCCCAAACTCCCATCATGGTCCGGGTTCACTCGGAATGTCTGACGGGAGACGCCTTGGGTTCCTTGCGCTGTGACTGTCAGATGCAGCTTCAAGCGGCGATGAAGATGATTGACCAGGCAGGTCAGGGCGTCATTGTTTATCTGCGTCAAGAGGGTCGTGGGATTGGATTGGTGAATAAACTGCGGGCCTATTCGCTGCAGGATATTGGTCTCGATACGGTGGAAGCCAATGAGCGGCTTGGGTTCCCGGCGGATTTGCGGGACTACGGCGTTGGCGCTCAGATTTTGAATGATCTGGGGGTGAAACAGCTTCGATTGATTACCAATAATCCTCGCAAGATTGCGGGGTTGAAGGGCTACGGACTAGAGATGGTCGATCGGGTGCCCTTGTTGATTGAGGCGACGGATTACAATGCCAGCTACTTAGCGACGAAGGCTGAGAAGATGGGGCATTTGCTGGTGGGCAATTACTTGATGACCTTGGCGATCGAGTGGAAGGACCAACCGAAGACCTTGGCGGAGCGCTATGAACGTTTAGAAAAAGTCAAGTTCTTGTCGCGGGGATTTGGGTTAATGCTGGAGGAGGAAGTGCGTCCGATGGCAGCTTCGATCTTGGGTTCAGACGAAGGACTGGTGGTGAACCTGGGAACGGAGCGCGGCGAGGAAGTATCGCCCACTTGGTTTAATGAACCGGAAAATGGCTATACCGAGTCGATCGCCAATCTCGTGGCGCAACTGGCTAAATGGGTGACGATCGAAAAGATGTCCTTTTTCCTATCGGACGGTAGTGATCCCTTGGTCGGCCTTCAGGTGCAGATCGATCGACGATCGTTGGAAATGAGTCAGGTGCGATCGACCTTGGAAGGTGAATTGGAAACGCAGTTAGTTTATGCGTTTTCGTAAATGGATTAAATTCTGACGGATGGCCCCCTAACCCCCAATTCTGGGGGAACCGAAAGAAGATTTGAAGTCTCTTTCTCCCCCAAAGTTGGGGGCCGGGGGGCGGTTCGCCAGGATTGTTGAGATTCTGCGGCTAATCTAAACCGTCTCCGCCTGCAATTCAACGATCGCTTCAGCAGCATTGGACCGATCGTTTTGTTCAGCCATCATCAATGCATAGTCTTTTTCATCATCTGAGTCATGTCTTAGGGGTTCTTCTTGGTACACATTCAGATCAAACCAGAACGTTGTGCCTGTTCCGACTTCACTGACGAGATGCACTTTACTGCGATGTTTTTCTTGGACGATGTTACGGACGATCGATAGCCCCAGCCCTGTGCCCTCCAAGGTATGCACTTGGTTCTCCACTCGGAAGAAGCGCTCGAAAATACTAATCTGTGCATCCGGTTCAATGCCAATGCCCGTATCCGCAATTTCAATGCGAACCTGTTGCGCTTGACTGGCTGGATCAAATTCATCGGTAAGATAAGCCCGAATCGCAATCCGTCCGCCAGACAAGGTGAACTTCATGGCATTGCCCACGAGATTCGCTAAGACCTGAACAATTAAGTCATAGCTGCCCATGACGATCGGCAGATTCGGCTCAATATCCTGAACCAGTTCAATCTCTTTATCTTTTGCATTGAGTTGATAGGTTCGCAGGGTTTGTTCAATGGCGGGGCTGAGATCCAGGGCATCCAGCGTATAGGTTCGCGACGATTCCAATCGCGTCAGATCCAGTACGTCATTGACTAAGCGTGTTAGCCGATCGGTTTCACGATTGGCGGTTTCTAAAAATTCCTGACGCTGTTCCGGTTCTAGGGCATCGCCATATTCGTACAGCGTTTCAATGAAGGATTTGATATTGAATAGCGGGGTGCGTAACTCGTGGGAGACATTGCTAATAAACTGACTTTTCGCTTCATTCAGTTCCGCTTCTCGCGTAATGTCCTGCACGGTCATGGCAATGCCGCGCAGATTGCCTTTGGTTCCATCTAAAACTGTATTGAGCAAAATCCGAATGGTGCAATAAATCGGTTCCGGCAAGGTAATGGTAAACTCGGCTCCTTCTTTGAGTTCCCCCCTGGCAATCTGGTAAAGCGGGCGGGTGAGTTCGGACTGTACAGAAGTGGGGAGGGCGTAGAGGGCATTTTCGCCTTCGATGGTATCGGCCCAGTCAAAAATCCGTTTTGCGGTGGAGTTGGCCAACACGATTTGAAAATCGGTGTCGAGGAGAATGGCTCCGTCGGCGATCGTTGAGACCAAGGTTTCCAGTTTGGCTTTTTCGGAGGTGAGTTCGTCGATGTTTTGTTCTTCGTAGCGTTCGAGTCGCTCAGCCATTTCGTTAAAGCTGGACATTAAGCCGAGAAACTCTCCACCTAGGGGCAAATCAACCCGCTGTTGAAAGTTTCCCTTGGCGATATTTTTTACACCATTGAGCAATTCTCTGATCGGTTTTGTAATCGTCAAGGCATTGAACACCGCGCCCAAGATTACCATCACCCAAATGGAGACAAACACGGCGGTCGTGACATCGCGGGTGAGATTAGAGGAGGCGATCGTGGCGGGATTGGGATTAGTCCCTAAGGCCAGAACGCCGACGTACTTTCCTTCGTAGAGCAACGGCACGAACACGTCGGTCACTTCACCGTCGGGGGTCAAATGCTGACGCACCATGGGGAGATCCATGCGCTCGGAGAAATTTTCGGGGAGTTGGATGCGGCGTTTGATGGTGAGGGAGTTTTGGACTTCGACTTCGTTGAAGGGGATGCCGAAATAAATTTCGCCGTCGGGATTGGCGTAGATCATGTAGCGCACACTCGCCGTGCTGCTGTAAAACCGCTGGGAAAAACTGGCCAAGTCACTTTTTTTATCTTCGCCGACCAAAGGCGCAACGTTGGCTGCCAGCAATAGCCCCAAGTCACTGCCGAACCGGGTGTCATTCACCTGCGCGTCAGACTGAATGGTATCGACGGCCCAAAAGGTCAATCCACTCATGACGAGGGAGACGACGAGGGTGGCGATCGCCATGAGTTTGGTCTGGAGGGTAAAGTCAGACCACCAGCGAGTGAGGATGTCTCGAACGGTTTGGAGAAGCGCCAACAAAACAATACCTTAGAAAAAATTGGCTAGGAAAACGGGGTCAAAGAGCCTTGACTCAGCAATCTTCTCTATCATACTTTAGCCTGGGAAATCCCTGGGATCGATATTGCTACACATTAGGCCCCCTAACCCCCAATTCTGGGGGAACCGGAAACTGAATCCGGCTCTGGCTCCCCCAGAATTGGGGGCTGGGGGGCGGTTCGCCAAGATGTGTTGTATGGCTGTTCAATCAGAAGTAAACTCTTAGAACAAGAGAACTACAAACCCCCACCCCAGCCCATGCGTATTGGCAAAATCGTCAAATCCAGTTCCCACTGCGACTACCTAGTCCAAGTTGATGAACAAACCGAATTTCTCGATGCACCCCGATCGCACGACTATGGCTTCGGCACCTTCGTCAAACTTGAAGAGGCCAACGGCACCCACTGGGCGATCGGTCTGATCTACAACTCCCAACTGATCAACCCCAATTTCAACAACCTCGGACCCCGCCTCACCAGCGAACCCGACCCCATCTTCGCCCCAGATCTGATCACCGAAACCCGCACCGTCCTCGGCTGCGTCCTCATCGGCAAAACTGAAAGCGACCTCGACAGCATCTACGGCGTTCAAGGCATTCCCCCCGTCGTCGTCCCTGTCGAAACCCCCGTCATCAAAATGACCGAACGCGAAATCCACAACTTCCATCGTGACGAACAGGGCCGATCGCAATTCACCTACTACAGCCATCTCATGCAGGCAGGCGGCCAATTTGCCAAACAGCTCACCTACCAAGTGCTACAACAACTGATCGCCTCCAAAGGCTTCTCAGAAATCGAACGACGCGCCCTCACCGTCCTCTCCAAAGACCTCTCCTGGCGACAAACTATGGGAGCCATGCGATAAATCCTTGTCGCGGGAAATTTTTGGGGATTGTGGGGCTGGGTGTTTGATCCGGTCAAAATTGAGGCACTCTGAGAACGAATCAGCGTTTAAATTTTTGATAGTTGTCAAAATAGTTGCCCAGTTGCCCCGATCGCGCCCAACGCTTTATTGCTATGTCTCCTGAGTCACAAGCCTCATCTTATCTACATGCCTCTGGACGATCGCCAGAGTCCATAGCACCCGAAGACAGCCGCCTCGATCCGACTGCATCCCAATCGATTGTCAACCCGATCGCCTCCCGCATCTCCAACCCAGACCATGCTGCTACGCTTTTCTGGCAATGTAGCCCCACTCCTATGGTGGAATGGCAGCTAGACGGCACCATCATCGACCTCAACCCCGCCGCCCACAGCCTTTTTGGCCTCGATCCAGCGATCGGCCAAAATCTCTTCAAAACCCTCCTCACCGACGCCAACAGCCTCCCCCTCAGAACCCTCTTCCAAACCAAACGACACAAACTCAAAACCCTCAAAACCCTCCACTCCCACCTCAACATCGAAGACCCCGCAGGCTCCCCTCTGCTCTGCGAATGGCACCACACCCTGCTCCAAATCAGCGCTGACAGCACAGGCAACAGCTATCGGGTGACATCCTTCATCACCGACCTCACCCACTACGTCCAAACCAAGCGCCAACTGCAACAGTCCCAACAAGCCCTCCACCTGCAAACCGAAACCCTCCAGGCCACTACCCAAAAGTACCAAGACACCCTCGACCAGCTTCTAATCGCCCAATCCAACTGCGCTCTTGCCTTCCAGCGCGTAGAAAGTGACAACTATCAGAGCGCGATCGAAGCCAGTGCGGACATCATGGCGATCGTCAATGCTCAAGGCATCTACGAAATCATCCTCCCCACCAATCCCAATCCGCTGGTCAAGCTCACCTCAGACTGCATTGGTCAATCCATTCAACAGAGTCTCGATAGTCACTACGCTCTCACCGTCCGTCAAGCGCTCAAACGCACCCTAAAAACTCAACAACCCCAAAGTCTAGACTACGCCATCACGATCGGCGATCGATTAGTGTGGTTCAATGCCACTCTCAGCCCCATGGGAACGTCAAAGGTCCTCTGGGTTGCCCGCAATATCAGCGATCGCAAACAAACCGAAGAGCGGCTCCTCGCCTCCGAGCAATTCCTGTATCAAGTCCTCGATGCTCTCCCCGATCCGGTTTTTGTCAAAGATCACAGTCACCGCTGGAAGCTCGTCAATCAAGCCGCCTGCGAACTAATGGGCCATCCCAAAGAACTGATGATCGGTGCTGTGGACAATGATTTGCTGCCACCCGACGAAGTCCAACATCTGCGAGAACAGGATGATCTCGTTCTGACCTTGGGCATGGATCAAGTCACCGAAGCCTACATCACCGACGGCACGGGTAAGCGTCACTATGTTTCAACAAAGCGGAAGGCATTGACCGATCGCCATGGTCAACGGTTTATTGTCGGCAGCATCCGAGACCTCAGCGATCGCAAAACCATGGAAGATGCCCTGCGGCAATCCGAAGCCCGATCGCGTCAGCAAACGCTCCGCCTTTCCCATGCGTTAAAAACCTTGCAGTTGGCCCAGACGCAACTCGTCCAAAGCGAAAAAATGTCCTCCTTGGGACAATTGGTCGCAGGCGTGGCCCATGAAATCAATAATCCCATGAACTTCATCCATGGCAATGTGAACTACGTTCGTAGCTACACTCAGGATTTGTTAGGGCTACTCAATCTCTATCAAAAGCACTATCCCAATCCTGCGATGGAAATTCAGGACAGCATTGAAGCCTTGGATTTGGATTTTGTCATTTCCGATTTGACCAATGTATTGCGATCGATGGAAACCGGAACCGAACGCATTCAACAAATTGTTCGATCGCTGCGAATCTTCTCCCGCATGGACGAGGCGGAAATGAAATCCGTCAACATTCACGAAGGTCTCGACAGTACCCTCATGCTGTTAGACAGCCGTTTGAAGGCGAAAACGCCAGAGATTAAAGTGCTCTGTGACTACGGCGATCTGCCCGATATTCAATGCTATGCGGGACAGCTCAATCAAGTCTTTATGAATGTGTTGATGAATGCGATCGATGCGCTCAATGATTTGGTCAAAGTCAGCACTGATGAGCCGGAATCCTTGCCCGATCGTACCATCCACATCAGCACGCTGCAAATCGAAGACCAACAGGTGGCCATCCGCATCCGTGACACAGGTGCAGGCATGGATGCCCAAACCCAACAGCGTCTTTTCGATCCCTTTTTCACCACAAAACCCGTGGGTCAAGGCACGGGCATGGGGCTTTCGATTTGCTATCAGATTATTACGCAGCAGCATGGCGGCCAGCTTATTTGTGAATCGAAAGTTGGCGAGGGATCCGAATTCGTCATCCAGATCCCGATCGCCCTTCCTCCCGAGTTACAAACCGCTGATGGCATGACGCCCGTATCGCGGTTTCAGTAGGGTCTTAGAGTCCCACGAGTTCCCGAGATTCTAGTCCGGTGATCCGCTGTGCGATCGTGTTTTGGAATTCGAGTTTAGTGATGGTGAACTCATTGCGTAAATGTTCCAGACGTGCGGTGGCATTGGCTTTGTCTGCTGTCAGACGATTGATGTAGGTCAATGCTTTGTCGTATTCAGGATTTGATTGTAGGACTTCAAATCTTCGAGCTTTACGCTGATTATCATTTTTGAGTGCGGCTTCGAAGGCGACGACCATTTCGGCATTGCCTTCTAGGCGGGCGAGATGTTGACGGACTTCGCCCATTTTGAAATCAATTTCACTCAAGGATTGAGCGGCTTGGGCGATCGCACTGGGATATTGCATCAAGGTTAAACGCATAGTGATTGTTTAGGTAAGTGGGTTGAAAGATTCTGACTCCCCCAGAATTGGGGGTTGGGTGGCAGGTTACGCAACACCTGCAAGGCGTTCAGGGGTATTCCGCACCGATCGACCCGATTCGATCAATGGAATTGCGATCGAGGTTGGGAAGCTGTTGGGAACAGTATTTGGAACAATCTCAGCAACTGTATCTGCTGCGCTTTCTGCAACACTGCTTTCCAAAACGACCACTTCTAATTTCACGGCGATCAAATAGGAGGACGATCGATCGGGGTTTTGAACGGATTCGCGGACGCTAGATGCAATCAATTCTGCAAAGTCGGGTTGCTCGGCTGTGATGGGATGGTGTAGAGAGCAGCGTTCCCACTCGAACTGAGCGGCGGGATTTAGATTTAGAACAAAGTGCTTCATCATGGCGAGTGACCTGGGGTTTGAGGGTTTTTACAGCGATTGTTTGGGTAGTGTAGCGATCGAATGCTTTAGCGTTGACGATCCCAGAAGGCGAGCATTTGGGTTAGGCTTTTGGCATTTTTAGGGGGAATGGAGACGTGGATTTCGTAGGGCTGTCGGGTCCAGCCACCACGTTTTATTTCAAAGGAGTATCCGCGATAGGCTAAATGCTGTGCAAAGCGGGCGGCGGGTTTTGATTGATCAAATCCAAAACAATGGAGATCGCCAGGGTGCGATCGAAAAGGATGACGCACAATCAGAACTCTAGGAGACAGATATTGGCCAACGCGACCTTGCTGAAGTGAGAAAAACCGACCGATCGTAGGTGTGGGTAGGGTTTGAATGGGATGACAGGTTTGATTCATGGATGAGACTCCTAGAGAAGCGATGCTAGGGTTTGCTAAATCAAAATGTTAGGGTCAAAGCGTTAGGGCCAAAGCATTTGCTGGGTCAAAGCATTTGCTCGGTTGAATTGGGTTAGATCACATCATTTACCAAGGCGCTTTGGATTGGAGGACGGAGATGCGTTTTCTGAAATGTTTAGGCCGTTTGTGATGAGGTCGATCGTTGCGCGTGATTTCTTTATCGACGCTGCGCCAATAGAGTCGTAGCCTGCGGGAGGATTTGCCGCCTTCTGGAACCCGCTGACGACGGGGCAAGTAGTCCGTCTCGGGTCCAAAGTAGGCGATCGCCTTAGCGAGAATCGCTTTGCGCACCTGGGGCAGTCGAAAGGCTCGATGAATGGCGTGGTAGAGCGATCGGTGAACGGCAGGTGCTTTGTCGGACTGACGAGCGACGGAGGCAATGGGTCGCTCGATCGTTGAATGGGGAGCAATCATGGTTTCGCCCTGAAATTTCCTTGCTATAGTGGAGAAATCGTGTAAACTGTGGTTGTCAGTTCATGTCAACTAGTATAGCAGTCAACCACAATTTTGACAACTGTGGTTTGCAAAATAAGTCTCTGTGGTATTCAGAGCCTGGAGTAAGGGATGATTGAAAAGAAACCAAAAATTACGCTTAAGCCCGTTTCGCCTAAACCCAAGGTTGACGAGGTTCCTGATTTAGCTGTCCCGATCGATGAGATGGCGGTGCAGTTTGGGTTGCAGGTGCGCGATCGACGCAAGCAGGAAAAACTGAGTCAGGGGGATCTCGCTCAGCAGGTGGAGATTTCCAGAAACTATCTGTCTCAGATCGAGCGCGGTGAGGCGACGAATCTGTCCTGGAAAGTGCGTCAGCGCCTCTGTGAGGTCTTGGGTTTAGCTGTGGATGGTATTGAACCCATAACCGGACTACAAGGTCTTCCCGAGAGTTTGCTCGCCTGTGCCCAGCGCCTCAAGCTGCCGTCTGATGATGTTCAGATGCTGGCCAATCTCAAATATCGAGGCAAACAGCCCGATACATCCGAGAAGTGGGAGATGCTGTACAACGTGATTAAGTTGACGATCGGCAAGTGATTCTCATTCTGGGAGATAGAACAAGCATTGCATAGGTTCATGGGCAATATGGTTAGGTCTTTTTATCAATCTTGGAGTTCCTGATTTCAATGAAAATTGCCTCTCTTTTAGCATTCTCGTTAGGTCTAATGATTTGCGGTGGCCCAACGATCGTCCATGCCCAACCCACGCAGCCGTCAGCCGAAACCACCGACGCCCCCAAACCCGGCATGGCCGAGCTGCAAGACGCCATTAAGCGAGATCCTGAAAATCTGGAAGCTTATTATGACTTAGTTGAGTATTACGCTAAAGATGAACCCGACGAAGTGATAAAAATCTTCGATCGGGTCATTGTGATCGCTCCGGGCAACCCAGCGATCTATGAGAAATTTTCAATCATAGCGACTACGTATGCCTATGAGGGTGCGCCCCTGAAAGCCATTATCGATCGTCTCATCACCGCCCAAACAACCTTTCCACAATCCCCGCAGATTTCAATGCATTTGGCTGGACTTTATAGCTATTCAAAACAGCCGGATCAGGCGATCGCTGCGCTCAAACAAGGACTGAAGAATGGGGGCGATCGTCAAGAATTTGATCTCATGTTAGGCAATGTTGAACTGATGTTGAACAATCAGCCCGATCGTGCGTTGCGATATTACCAGAACGTTGTGAAAATTGGGGATGATTATCTTTGCGAGAGTGCCTATGGCTTTAGTTTTTTCCTAGAACCACTGGTATCTCAAGGAAAAGCTCAGGAAGCGTTTGCTTTACTGAAGTCTACCATTCAGAAGTCCTCCGGCAAGGCTCAGCATAACTGCATCATGAACCTCTATCAACTGAGCGATCTGCACCCGCCCCTTCGCAAAGAAACGATCACCTTAATCCGTCCGATCGTTTTAGCCGAAAGAGAGATCAACCAATCGGTCATCATGGAATTAACCGATTTAATGGTCCAGGAAAAACAATATGCTGACGTGATTGCATTGGGCGATCGATTTGTAGCTGAGCAGCGATCGGTTCCGTTTTTATCGATGTTTGCGATCGCGAAGTCAGCGAAAGAACTGAAGGACTTTGAAAAAGCCGAAAAATGGTATCTGGCCGCCGAAGCCCGCAGTGCAAGAAGCCGAACCCCAAAATCCACAACAGCGGCAGACTCCTATCCAAAACTACTGTCCAGTGTTCGTTGGCATATCGGCACCATTCGTCTTGCTCAAGGTAAAACTGATGAAGCGATCGAACAATTTAAATTAGCAATCTCAACCCAAGCCTTCTCAACCCCTGAATCCATAAATGGTGAAAGTGTGAGCTACAAAGCGATCGCCCACAACAGTCTCGGCGAAATCTACCTATCTCAAGGCAAACTCAAAGAGGCTCAAAGCCAGTTTGAATCTTCAATTCAAGAAAGCAAAAATCTCTACGCCGCCCCGAAACAAAACCTGGCTAAAGTACAAAGTCAACTGAAATAATAGCCCAAGCTCCAACTCCCCCAGAATTGGGGGCCGGGGGGCGGTTCGCCAGGATCTACCGCGATTGAAAAATGTTTTGGATCATTTTCCGATCGCATCCCGCCGCCGCCCGATCGAGCGCCTCCATTTCCCCACTGTCCAAACTCCAACCCAACGCTCCCAAGTTTTGATCTGCTTGAACCAAGGTTTTAGCCCCTGGAATTGGCATGGTTCCTTTGCCAATACACCAATTCAGCGCAATCTGCGAAATGGTTTTGTCTCGCTGGGTTGCAATGTCAGTCAAACAATCTAACAATCCCGTCATCGTCGGCAATAATTGAGGAAACAAAAAGCCTCGCAATCCCTTGGGAAACGGCCCTTTCGCATCATATTTCCCTGTTAGCAGACCCAAACATAACGGACTGTAGGCAATCATTTGAATGCCCAATTCATCACAGAGATCTTTCAATCCTAATTCTGTGACGGGATAGGTCGAAAGTAATGAATACTGCACCTGTAATGAAACGATCGGAACCCCATGCGATCGAAGTCGTTCATACGCTATTTTCAATCGCTTAGGTCCAAAGTTCGACAAACCCACCCCTTTCACCAAACCCTGCTCCACTAACGCCGCCAACCCATCCAATAACGCACCTTCCAACCAAGGCGCATAGTTGGCCGTAGACCAATGTAATTGCACTAAATCAATCCGGCCCATGCGATCGATCGATGCTTTTCCCGCTTGAACTATGGATTCACTCGTTAAGCGCCAAGGGTAGGGTGCGAGTTTGGTCGCGAGGCAGATTCGATCGGCGTTTGCACCGTTATAAGCCTGACTAAATTGACCCAATAATTTCTCACTTTGCCCCTTGAGTTTCCCCGTCCCATAGGAATCCCCTGTATCAAAGAATGTCACGCCTGCGTTGACGCACCGATCGAAGACTTGCTGTAATTCCCCGTCCATACTGGCATCGTAGCCCCACAGCACTTGATTTCCCCAAGCCCAAGTGCCACACCCCATGGCGGGCAAGGTTAGAGTGGGAGAGACAAGTGCTGATGACATGATGATTGCTCTAAATTGAATCTGTCTATTTTAGAGGAGAATGGGGAATCAGTGGGTATTCCAGTCAGGCTTCGGCTCCGCTCAGCCTTCGATCCGCGAGATTTGTAGGCTGAGCGGAGTCGAAGCCTAACGACGTAGTAGTGACCCATAGATCTGTAAGTGAATAAAAATCGTTAGAGTCTGCCGATCGACTCAATTCATACCCGCCTAGCAATAATCCCAGCCACAATTCAACCAGTTCCAAACGAATCGCTGCGAATAACTGCTGTAATTCAATGGGCCGATCGAAGGTCTGTAATTGCTCACGAATGAGTTCAATCCAGTCGGTAATGTCCTCCCCATGGGCCACAGCCATCGCAGACTCATGAACCTGCGCATCCGTTAACACAATCTCCTCATGCAATGTTTCTAGTAATGTCGTTTTATCAATGGATTGCACTTGGGAATAGAATTCATCGTCGATCGATCGCACTGTCCGGGGTGTGCGATCGGCTCGTTCTACAGGTTCAAGATAGTCATCAAAATCAATCTCCATGGATTGCCGCACATAGCGATCGAAGGCATCCGCTGCCATCGTCGGCCCATCCATCGTCGCCGCTGCATCCAAACCCTCAAAAATCAATCCCGCCTGAACTTGAAAAATATCAGTGACTTGAACGATCGCCCTGGATGCCGTCTCCAATTGCGCACTCATGGAAAGCCCCGGCAGCAATCCATCCAGCGCCTGCCACACCAGCCCAAACTCTGCGGCGATCGGATCGTCACTGGCATTCTTCAACGCAGTCCATAAATCCAATTCCAATTGCCGAACTTCCGCCATACCTATTCCTTCCCTGAAGGCACCTTCGATCGTAGAAAACAATCTTCGATCGGACAAAGACTCGGATCTAACCGCACCAAACTCGCAAACTTTTTAATGCCATAGTTTTGATTTAGCAGTTCGAGGAGTTTTTGCACATAGGTGTGGACTTGGGACGGGACCATTTGGCAACAGTGAATGGGGGCGACCTGCGCGATTTTTTCCTGGTCTTTCCAGACTTCCGCCGCAATGCCATGCACGGGACTATCCCCCGTCGTCCGATACACCATCAAAATGCCATAGGTAATGGAAACAGGCGATTCTACCGTTAACGTCGTCAGTTCAGCCGATCGTTTGCGGGCGCGATCGAGATTGCGCCGATCGCGATGACGCACGTAGGAACGACGACTGGGACAGACTTTGCTATCCCAGCAGGTGGTGCCGTGGAGTTCCTTTGCCTGCGGAGCAGACAGCGCGGCGCAGCGGACACATTTTTCCGGTGTTTTTCGCGAAACGTTGTCCATTTGACGTGAGGAGTGACAGGGTTGAAAGCAGCGGTGAGGCTTTGACTTTAGGATAGCTGATTCAGGAGAACGAATTCTAAAACCAAAAGCCACTGATGAGTCAATAAATGACCTATCAGTGGCTTTTGATTTAATTCAAGATTCGAACGATCGGATTCAGAACAACTCACTAGTCATCGAACTAGTAGTCGAAGTCACCGCCGCCCATTGCGCCTTGAGGAGCGCCACCTTCTTTCGGTTCAGGCTTGTCCACAACAATACACTCAGTGGTCAAGACCATCGCTGCGATCGACGCTGCGTTTTGCAATGCGGAACGAGTCACCTTAGCGGGGTCAACAATCCCTGCCGCCAACATGTCAACGTACTCATTGTTTGCAGCGTTGTAGCCATAGTTGAAGTCTTTCTCCTTCACACGTTCAGCCACCACAGCCCCGTTTTGGCCTGCGTTTTCAGCAATGCGCTTCAGAGGAGCAACCAGGGCGCGGGACACGATTAATGCACCGACCAGTTCCTCATCCTTGAGGCTGCTGTTCGCCCAGACGACCAACTCAGGCGCGAGGTGCGCCAAGGTGGTACCGCCACCGGGAACGATCCCTTCTTCAACGGCTGCTTTGGTTGCGTTGATCGCATCTTCAAGACGCAATTTGCGATCCTTCATTTCAGTTTCGGTTGCAGCACCGACCTTGATCACGGCGACGCCACCCGCAAGCTTAGCGAGACGCTCTTGTAGCTTTTCCTTGTCGTAGGAAGACTCAGTTTCTTCCATTTGACGACGGATTTGGCCGACGCGCTCTTTAACCGCTGTTTCATTGCCTTCAGCAACGATCGTGGTGTTGTCTTTGTTAATCGTGATCCGACGCGCCGAACCCAGCATTTCTAAAGTTGCTGTGTCAATTTTCAGACCCGCATCTTCCGTAATCAGCGTACCGCCCGTCAGGACGGCGATATCTTCAAGCAGCGCCTTACGACGATCGCCGAAGCCAGGAGCCTTGACGGCTGCCACATTCAACACACCGCGTAAACGGTTAACGACCAAGGTAGCCAACGCTTCTTTTTCGATGTCTTCAGCGATAATCACCAAAGGACGACCGGACCTAGCCACTTGCTCCAGCACAGGAACCAACTCCTGAACCATAGCAACTTTCTTGTCTGTGATCAGGATGTAAGGGTTCTCCATCACCGCTTCCATGCGCTCGGTGTCGGTCGCAAAGTAAGGGGAAATGTAGCCTTTCTCGAAACGCATCCCTTCGGTGATTTCCAGCTCAGTCGTCATCGACTTGCCTTCCTCTAGGGAGATGACGCCTTCTTTACCCACTTTGTCCATGGCGTCGGCGATCATTTGACCGACTTCCGTGTCATTACCAGCGGAAATCGAACCCACTTGAGCAATGGACTTGGAGTCTTCAACAGGACGAGCGTGCTCTTTGATTTTGTCAACCAAGAAAGCCGTCGCCTTATCGATCCCGCGCTTGAGCAGAATCGCGTTGGCACCAGCGGCCACGTTACGCAGACCTTCTTTAACGATCGCATGAGCCAAGACAGTCGCCGTGGTGGTGCCGTCGCCCGCTGCATCATTGGTTCTAGAAGCCGCTTGACGAATCAATGCGACGCCTGTGTTTTCGATGTTGTCTTCGAGTTCGATCTCTTTAGCGATCGTCACCCCGTCATTAATAATTTGAGGAGACCCAAACTTCTTCTCTAGGACGACGTTACGGCCCTTAGGACCGAGGGTCACTGCGACCGCTTCCGCCAGGATGTCCATACCACGCTCAAGGGCGCGACGAGCGTTCTCGTTATATACAATGCGCTTAGCCATGTCTTCTTGCCTGCTTCTGTAGTGGAAAAATA